>NZ_CP132342.1:955000-1297500 GCF_040529055.1 Xanthomonas sontii
TATCGACGGCGGTGTTTGGCACCTCGATGTCGGCTCATCACATCCTGGGGCTGTAGTCGGTCCCAAGGGTATGGCTGTTCGCCATTTAAAGTGGTACGCGAGCTGGGTTCAGAACGTCGTGAGACAGTTCGGTCCCTATCTGCCATGGGCGTTGGAGATTTGAGAGGGGCTGCTCCTAGTACGAGAGGACCGGAGTGGACGAACCTCTGGTGTTCCGGTTGTCACGCCAGTGGCATTGCCGGGTAGCTATGTTCGGAAGCGATAACCGCTGAAAGCATCTAAGCGGGAAGCGCGCCTCAAGATGAGATCTCCCGGGACACAAGTCCCCTAAAGGAACCATGTAGACTACGTGGTTGATAGGTCAGGTGTGTAAGTGCAGCAATGCATTGAGCTAACTGATACTAATGATCCGTGCGGCTTGACCATATAACCTCAAGATGCTTCCTCATAAGCATCCCTTAGCGCGACACACGTCGATCGCTCTCACTCGCTCGCTACATCACACCCCATGAGAGGCTGGCGCCCTTGCCGTCCTCGGTCCAACAACCGAGAACACGCACGCGGCGACACTCCAACCGTCTCCCTGGTGAAATTAGCGCTGTGGAACCACCCGATCCCATCCCGAACTCGGAAGTGAAACGCAGCTGCGCCGATGGTAGTGTGGCTCAAGCCATGCGAGAGTAGGTCATCGCCAGGGGCTTTACCCCAAATCCCCGTCCCACTAGGACGGGGATTTTTTATTGCGCCTGGAAAAAACCAACCCGACCCCGCGGCGACTTGCCACCCGGGGGCTGCGCGCCGTACCCTCACCCCAACCCCTCTCCCGGCGGGAGAGGGGCTTGGTTCTTCCTTCTCCTGTCGGGACCATGGCCCCCTTTTCGGGGGAAGGTGCCCCGCATGGGCTGATAAGGCCAAACCCCTGCGACCACCTCCCGCGCCGCTGTGCCGCGCGATGAGATGTGCGATGGCTCGCATCGAGACCTGTCGCGTCGCGGACCCTCCGTGATGCCGTGGCTGAGCACCTGCACTCTGATGCCGTCGGAGTCGACGGAAGCTAGCGCGGTAAATCGGGCAATGTGCTGATCGCCAGGCGCCAGGGTGGCGTCCCGTGGCCGAGTTGCCGCGCCAGTTGCACGCACGCCGGATCGTAGGCCGCAGCAAGCACCAGCAGCGATTCCGCCCCCTCCGCGGCATACGGCTTGCCGATCACGTGGCCCGCTTCCCCGTTGTCCGAGCGCGCCTTGTCGAACGGCACCTGGCTGCCCACGAACTCCGCGTGGCTGCGATCGCCGCGCAGATACGGCAGCAGCCAGTCGACGCTGCGCGCCAGCGATGCGCCGTTCGGTGCGCGCCAGTGGTACAGATCCTCACCGCGTTCGGAGAACAGCAGTGCCAGCGTCACCAGCGGACGCAGGTCGTAGACGTGGTAGGACAGCGCATCGCGCTCGACGAAGTCGATGCTGCGGCCGTCGGGCAACAGGTTGTCTGCGATCTGCTGACGAAAGCCGGTGCGGGCGTAGTCCAGCAAGCGCTGATCGTCGAGCGCGGCGCCAATCATGCCCACGGTCTTCAGCCGATGGCTGTGCCAGTTGTTGGTGGCGGTCTTGCGCTTGAGATCGCGCGAGCCGATTTCGGCATCGGCGATCTTTCGCATCCATGCATCGATGGCGCGGCGTTGCGCGTCCGGCAACGTCGGGCGGACGATGCGGTAGGCGAAGATCGCCGGTTCCAACCCGGTCTCGTCGATCGGATTGCCGTTGGGCACATTGCGCGCGGCCCATTGCGCGAGCTGGTCGCCGGCGGCCAGCGCGTCGGCGTGCTCGCCGTCCAGGGCGTAGCGCAGCGCCAGCGCCTGGATGCGCGGCATGTCGCCCAGGCTGGTTTCGGTCGCCGCCTTCACTGGATCGCCGCGCAGGCGGCCGCCAGTGCTCAGCGTCTCGAGCGGATGTGCCCCCTGCGCGCGTGCCGCATCGGCCAGTCGGGCCTGCGTCGCCTCGATCTCGCGCCAGGCTGCATCGGTTGAAGCCGACGCGTGCAACTGTTGCCATTGCTCCGCGGTCGGCCACAGCCGCTGCACCGCGGCGGCAGGCGTGCTGTGGGTCAGCAGGAGTCCGGCGAGCACCACGCCGAGACCGGCGTGCGATGAGCGAAGCATGGCGATCTCCGGAAGCGCTGGCGAGGGTGTCGGGCGACTGTAGGCGCGATGCGGTGAACGCCGGATGGCCCGAGTCCGGGAGCACGGTCGCCCGCATGCGCTCGCCGATGCGCGGATGGCGACGGGTCGTATCGGCGCCAGCGCGGCGTCACGCGCGCGCGGCTGGCAATGCCTGACAACGCGCTAACCTCCCAGCTTCCGCCGGCGAGGGCGCTTCGCGCTGCGTACCCTCACCCCAACCCCTCTCCCGACGGGAGAGGGGCTTCTGCGTTCCCTTCTCCTCCCCGGACCACGGCCTGCTTTTCGGGGGAAAGGTTCCGAAGGGGACGAGCGGCCGAGCGATGTCGTGCCTAACCGGCCGCAACCACGCTCCGACTGCCCTATCGCGCCCGATCCAGCAACCACAGTTCGACGCGCTCGTTGCGCGCCTTGGCCGCGGCGTCTTCGCCGCCGATCAGCGGATGCAGTGCGCCGAGACCACGTACCCGTTCCACGGCGACACCGCGTTGCACCAGGTACGCGGCGACCACGTCGGCGCGGTCGTTGCTGGCGATGGTCGGGTACAGCCGGTTGGCGCTGTCCGGTGTGGCGAAGCCGATCACCGCCAGGGCGCGGCCGTGCATCGCCGGCTGTTGCATGAAGGCGACCAATCGGTCGAGATCCTGGGCGCTGCGCGCTTCGTACATGCCATTGAGCGACTGCAGGCTGAAACGCAGCGTGGTGGTCAGGCGCCGGGCGCCGGTGCTGGCCTGCGCGTAGGTAGCATCCGCGCGGGCAGCGGTGGTGCCGCTCTGCGGCGTGGCCGGATCGACGTCGATCGCCATGGAAATCGGGCCAAGCCGGCGCACCAGCTGTTGCGCCTGCGGACCGAGGGCGTACAGGGCCAGGCTGCGGCCGAGCGCCGACATCATCTGGCCGCCGTACAGGCTATAGCGCTGCACCAAGGGATAGTCCTCGCCGCGCACGGCCGCTGCCGTCGGGAGCACCGCGATACCGCCGTCGGCGATGGCCAGCGCACGTGTGCCGGCCGGCACCGGCGTGGTCAACCCGACGATCGCCAGTGCGTCGGAATGGCCGACGACGGCGCGTGCCGCCTCGGCCAGGTCGGCATGCAGGACGTTCCCCGGCATGCGCACCGCCGGCAGCCCCAGGCGTTCGCGCAGGAAGTCGTCGAGACCGCCGGGGATGGCACTGCGGTGCAGCGCGATCGGCAGGTCCGCGCCGCCGAGTTGCGACCAGCGCGTGGTCCGGCCGCTCAGGATGTCGCGCAGCTGCGCGACGCTCAGCGTGGCGATGGGGTTGTCGGCGGCGACCAGCACCCGCGCGCCATCCAGGGCGACGACGAACTGTTGGTCCGGCGAGCCCAGGTCGCCGAGCTGCCAGGCGGCCTCGCGTTCGCGCGCATCGGGCTGACGCGCCAGCATCGCCAGCTCGGCGTCGCCATGCACCAGGTCGGCGATGCCGGCGGCCGAGCCGGTGCCGGCGATCTCGACCACCAGCGGCGCATCGTCCCGCACCGCGGCGATCTCCAGCGTCGTCGCATCGACGCGACGACGTTGCAGTTGCCGGTAGCCCATGCTCTGCAGCCAGGCTTCCACCAGCGCCGGCATCAGCCGCGCGCCGAGGCTGTTGGAACCGTGTACGCGCAGGCGCTCGGCCGGTTGCGCGGACGCGGACGGCAGCGCGCACAGCGCTGCTGCGCCGAGCAGCAGCAGGCGCAGGGTGAAACGCAACATGGGATCCCCCCTGGGATCTGGACAGGCGCGGCAGTGTTGGCGATCGGCGTGACATCGCAGTGACTGTGCGCATGGTCACGCACGACAACGCGGCGTCGCGGCCTGTCCTGTCAGCGGTCCGCGCGCGGCGCGATCGCGCGCGTCGAAAACCTCAGGCCGATGCGAGCCGGCGTGCGGCGGCCTGCGCCCAGCGCGCGGCGATCGCCGGCGAGGTGATGCACACGGCGCTGTCGGTGACCGTGGTCACCGCGCGTTCCAGCAGTTGGATGTCGGCCTCGTGCTGACGCGCGACGTGCGGATCCTCGAAGAAGATCGCGCGGTGGCAGCGCCGTTCCAGCACGCGATCGGCGATCTGCGCGTCGCCGCCCATCGGGCCGCTCTGGTAGCGCTGCACCCACGCCTGGCCTTGCGGCCAGCCGCGGCTCCAGGCCAGTTCGTTGAGCCGCTGCCCGGTGGTGCCGGTGGCCACGCGCTCGGCGAAGCGCGACAGCAGATCGAAATGTTCGCTGGCGAAGGCCAGCATCTGCGGTTTCATCGCATCGTGCGCGATCAGCGCCAGGGTCTGCCGCTGCAGCGCGTACAGGTCGTCGGCGCCGGCGTCGGCGGCCAGCCCGGCGTGGACGCGCTCCATCTCCACCCAATCGCGGGCGCTGGCCACGGTGGAAATGAACGGCTTGCCGTGGATCACGCACTGGCGCTTGAGCGCGATCGCCTCGGGAAAGATCGAGGACGGGTCGACCGGATCGATCAGGTAGATGGCGCCGTCGAGGGTCCGCTCGGCGCCTTCCAGTCCGACGACTTCGGCCACCAGTTTCATCAGCCCGCCCTCGCGGCCGAACGGGTAGCGCTTGAGGCCGGCATGGCCGGCCAGCAAACCGGCCCGGATGATCGCCTCGTGGGTGCGGCCGACCGCGTGCAGGCCGAGCTGCAGCTCGCGGATGCCGGCCTCGCTGGCGCGCAGCCAGCGGAACAGCGCGGCATCCTTGCCCTGGTGGTGCAGTCGGTTGGCGGCCAGGCCCAGGCGCATGCGTCGATCCCTGCGGAAGAGGTGCGACAGTCTGCGCCCGATCGCGGTGTCGACTCAATCGCCACGCGATCGCCGGGCCGCTGCTGCGCGTGCCGGCCCTGGCGCTGTCACTGCGTGACCTGCTGCGCGCGCACCGCCAGCACGTCCATCTGTGGCTTGTCGGCGCCGCTCTTGTCCGGCTGCAGGTTGAACGCATAGTCGCTTCGCCACCACACGCCGCCGGCCCAGGCGGTCCAGCCCAGCCAGACGTCGCCGTTGTCGTGGACGTAGCCGAGCATGGTGTCGAGCGCCGCCAGGCAGGTGGGATCGCTGCTGCCGCCGAACTCGCCGAGGAAGCCGCGATAGCCGTTGGCGCGCAGCCATTGTGTGAACCCTTGCAGGCGTTCCGCACCGATGCTGGTGCTGACGCAGGCGGCGCTGGTGCCGGACGAGTCGGGATCCAGGTACTGATGCACTTCGAACGCCAGGTTGCCGGCCGGGTCGTGGACCGTCAGCAATCCCTGCGCGTTGGACACGCCGTACCAGGTGCTGTTCCAGCTGTGCGCGCCGCTGAAGGCGGTGCCGGGCACCAGGATCAGATTGTCGGCGCCGGTGCCACGGATCGCATCGATCGACGCCTGCGCGATGGCCGCCCAATCGCCGGAGGCGAGGCCATTGGGCTCGTTCATCAGCCCGAATGCCACGCTGGCATCGTTGCCGAAGACCAGCGCCAGGCGCCGCCACAGATCGGCCAGCGCCGCCGCCGGCACCGCGTCGCCGCCGATGCGCACGCCGTCGTACTTGGCGTAGTTGTGCACGTCCAGGATCAGTTGCAGGTTGTAGCGCCTGGCGCGTTCGACCGCGGTGCGCAGCGCGTCGAGTTGCGCGGGGTCGAGCGGGCCGTTGGCTTGGGGCTGCAGTCGCTCCCACAGGAACGGCAGGCGCACGATGTTCATGCCCTGCGCCGCGGTGTACGCGTAGTCGGCGTCGGTGGGATACACATAGTCCTTGAACAGCACGCCGGGCTTCTTCGCCGAGTTGAACTCGGCGCCGGCCAGGTTGATGCCGGCATAGCGCAGCGTCTGCTGCGCGTGGGCGAACGGCGCGCAGGCGGCCAGGAGCAGGCACAGCGCGGCACGCTGCCGCCATTGCGGGGAGCGGAAAAAACGGGAACTGCGTGGCATGACGGATCCTTCGTGGGGAAAGAGCGGCAGGCGCCGCCGCGATGCGGCGTGCGCGGCCGTGCACCACGTTGCAACCGCCATGCCAGAGCGATCGAGGTCATCGGAAATATGCGACGCATTGCACGTCGCACGCCATGCGGGCACCTCGAATCACCTGCTTGCGTACAACTCGGCGGATGCACGTTGCTCTGTAGGAGAGGCTTAAATCCGCAACGGCGCGTGCCCAGGCAAAAGCCCGCTGCCGCTGAGCCGGTGAAAGGGCACGCGCCGCCCCTCGCAGACCATGTCCCGACGTGACTTGGGGTGCCTAGTTGTCGGCGTGCGCCACGGCGTTGTCACGCATGCGCCGCGCTCAGCGCGTGATGCGCTGTGCCCAGGGCGCGAGGATCGCCATCTGCGGACGGTCGTGGCCGTCGGCGTCGGGTTGCACGTTGAACGGATAGTCGGCGCGCCACCAGGCGCCGCCGGCCCAGTAGCTCCAGCCCAGCCACAGCGTCGGGTGCTGCGCGATGTCGGCCAGCATGCCGTCCAGCGCGCGCCGGCAGGTGGGAGTGTCGGCGGCAGCGAATTCGCCGAGAAAGCCGAGATGGCCGGTCTGCTGCAGCCAGTCGGTGAAGGCGCGCAGGCGTTGGACGCCGATGTTGTCGCTCACGCAGACCGGGCTGGTGCCGCTGGAATCGACGTCCAGGTACTGGTGCACTTCGATCGCCACGCGCTGCAGCGGGTCGTGTAGCGTCGCCAGCGCGCTGGCGTTCGAGGAGCCGTCCACCGGCGTGTACCAGCTGTGCGCGCCGGTCCACAGCGCGCCCGGCACCAGGATCAGGTTGCTGGCGCCGGTGGCGCGGATCGCATCGACCGCGGCCTGCGCGGCGGTGGCCCACGCGGCCGGGGTGATGCCGTGCGGCTCGTTCATCAGCCCGAACACCACCGCATTGTCGTTGCCGTAGGCGCGTGCCAGACGCTGCCACAGGTCGACGAAGGCGGCGACCGGCAGGCCGCTGCTGCCGATGAGGCGGCCGTCGTGGCGCGCGTAGTTGTGGATGTCCACGATCACGTACATGCCCTGCGCCTTGGCCTGCTGCACGGCGTCGTCGATCAGCGCCAGTTGCGCGGCGTCGAGCGGGCCGCGCGGTTGCGGCTGCAGGCGTTCCCAGCGCACCGGCAGGCGCAGCAGGTTCATGCCCTTGCCGGCGAAGTAGGTGTAGTCGCTGCTGCGCGGATAGGTGTAGTCGACTCCGACGATGCCGGGAATCTTCGACGGCGCGATCTCGGCACCGGACAGGTTGACGCCGGCGAAGCGCAGCGCCTCCTGCGCCTGCAACGACGACAGCGGAACGGATAGGCACAGCAGCAGCGCGGCACGCCAGGCGTGCCGCGACCGCCGCCGCAAGGTGCGCGCGATCATGGCGAGTCTCCTTCGGCATCAGAGGGGGAACCCGGCCGAGGAGATGCCAGGCCGGGCTGATGACTACGGTGTGCGGACACCGTAGTGCATTGCCGAGGACGAGGCGATGCGCTGCGTGCGCGCATGCATGGATCTGTGCGGCGATTGGCAGCGCGAACCGGTACTGGATCGCGCTGCATGTGCTATGCCAGGCGTGCGCGTCGCACACGTTGCATGGCGTGTTGCCGCGTTGCCGACACGCGGCGCCGGCAGCGACGGCTCACTTCTTGCCGGTGATCTCGCGCGCGTACTTGGACAGGATCTCCATCTGCGGCTTCTCGCTGCCGTCCTTGCCGGGCTGCACATTGAACGGATAGTCGGGCTTCCACCACGCACCTGCGGCCCACCAGGTCCAACCGAGAATCACGTCGTCGTTCTTCTGCATGTAGCTGAGCATGTTCTCCAGCGCCTGATCGCAGGTGGGCGTATTCGCGGTGGCGAACTCGCCGATGAAGCCGACCTTCTTGTTCTCGCGCAACCAGCTGACGAAGCCGGCCAGCTTCTCGGCGCCGGCGGTGGCGCTGACGCACTCGCCCTTGGTGCCGCTGTTGTCGCGGTCCAGGTACTGGTGCGCTTCGAACGCCATGCGGTTGCGCGGATCCTTCAGCGGCTGCAGGGCCACCGCGTTGGGCGTGCCATAGGCGGTGCTGCGCCAGCTGTGCGCGCCGGTGTAGGCGGTGCCCGGCACCAGGATCAGGTTGTTGGCGCCGGCCTTGCGGATGGCATCGATCGCCGCCTGCGCCGCGCTGGCCCAGTCGGTCGAGGAGACTGCGTTGGGCTCGTTCATCAGCCCGAAGATGACGTGGTCGTCGCTCTTGAACTCCTTGGCCAGGCGCCGCCACAGGTCGGCGAACACCTCGTCCGGGGCGCCGGCGCTGCCGACCAGCGCGCCGTTGTACTTGGCGTAGTTGTGCGGGTCCAGGATCAGGTACAGGTGGTTGGCCTTGGCCTGCTCCACCGCTTTCTTCAACAGCGCCAGTTGCGCCGGGTCGAACTCGCCCTTGGCGGTGGGCTGCAGGCGCTCCCACAGGAACGGCAGGCGGATGGTGTTCATGCCCTTGCTGGCGAAGTAGCTGTAGTCGCCGGCGGTCGGGTAGGTGTAGTCCTTGTACAGCACACCGGGCTTCTTGCCGGAGTTGAACTCGGCGCCGGACAGGTTGACGCCGGCGTACTTGAGCACGCTGCGGCCTTCGGCGGCGGCGTTGCAGGCGACGGTGGCGAGCAGCAGTGCCAGCGGCAGGGAACGCCAGCGCGGGGAACACGACGAGGAAAGCGACATGGGGGAGCTTCCTGGAGTGAGGGAGACGCCGTCCGCGTCGGGGGAGCGCGGAGCGGCAGGCGCAAGCGTGCAAGGATCGCGCCCGTGATCGCCAGCCTGCACGCACCCGTGTTAGCCCGGCATTCACCTGGCGCGGACACGCTGCGCGCGGACGTCGGCGGCGTCACATCAGGTGCGTGGTGCAGCCGTCGGCAGCGGCGTGATCGAGGTCGCGGCCATGCTTCCATCGCCGGCGCGCCAGGTTGGACTAGCGGCGAAGGATGAGCGGTGGAGAAGGTGTTCGCTAGATGCCAGCGACGCTACCTGCGCGGTGGTGGTGGCGTTGGTGAAGGCGATCGCTGCCGGCGGCGGCGGTGGCGAGGCGGTAGCGTTCGACGAGGTCCATGCCGAGGCCAGCGCAGGCGCTGGCGACGTGGCTGGAGGCCGGCCGCTCCAGGCGACTTCGACTTTCGGCGAATGCGGAGCGCAGCGGTTCGGCGATGCGGTCGAAGGTCGCATCGCCCAGTCGAGCAAGTATTGCCGTCGTCGTCGCCGCCGAACTAACCGAACGCTGCAGCAGCCTCGCAGCGTCGCTCAGGCCGCAGCCTGGGTCGTCACCGGCAGGCGGTTGCCGATCCATTCGGCGATGCTGGCCGCGGCATCGCGGCCTTCGGCCACCGCAGTCACCACTAGGTCGGCGCCGCGCACGGCGTCGCCGCCAGCGAACAGTTTCGGGTTGGTGGTCTGGTACGGCAGGCGGCCGCTGCCGTCGGGCTCGCTGCCGCCGGCGAGGATGCGGCCGTTGGCGGTACCTTCCACGCCCTGCGCCGCCAGCCACTCCGGCACGCTCGGCGAGAAGCCGAAGGCGATGATGACCACGTCCGCGTCCAGCAGCGATTCGCTGCCTTCCACCGGCACCGCGGCCTGGCGCCCGCGCGCATCCGGCTCGCCCAGACGGGTCTGCACCACGCGTACGCCGGCCAGGTTGCCGGCGGCATCGGCTTCCACCGCCAGCGGCTGGCGGTTGAACAGGAAGCGCACACCTTCCTCGCGCGCATTGGCCACCTCGCGCGCCGAGCCGGGCATGTTGGCCTCGTCGCGGCGGTAGGCGCAGGTGACCTTGGCCGCGCCCAGGCGGATCGCGCTGCGCACGCAGTCCATGCCGGTATCGCCGCCGCCCAGCACCACCACGCGCTTGCCGCTCAGGTCGGGCAGCGCGATCTTGTCTTCCCAGCCGGCGATCGGCCGGCCCCAGGGATCGTTGCCGCCGACGATGCGGCTGTTCTGCACCAGGAACGGCAGCGCCGGCAGTACGCCGGGCAGGTCCTGGCCGGGCAGGCCGCCATCGGTGTAGCGGTAGGCGCCGGTGCCCAGGAACACCGCGTCGTACTCCTCCAGCAACTGCTCCAGGCTCACGTCGCGGCCGATCTCCACGCCCAGGCGGAACTGCACGCCCATGCCTTCGAGCACTTCGCGGCGCTTGCCGATCACGCTCTTGTCCAGCTTGAAGCTGGGGATGCCGAACTGCAGCAGCCCGCCGATCTGCTCGTAGCGGTCGTACACCACCGCCTGGATGCCGGCGCGGGCCAGGCGGTCGGCGCAGCTGAGCCCGGCCGGGCCGGCGCCGATCACCGCCACGCGCTTGCCGGTGGGTTCGACCTGGCTCAGATCCGGGCGCCAGCCGTTATTGAGCGCGGTATCGACGATGTACTTCTCCACCGCGCCGATGGTGACCGCGCCGAATTCCTCCAGTGTGCAGCTGCCTTCGCACAGGCGGTCCTGCGGGCACACCCGGCCGCACACCTCCGGCAGCGGATTGGTGCTGTGGCACAGCGCCGCGGCCTCTTCGATGCGGTTCTCCTGCACCAGCTGCAGCCACTGCGGGATGGCGTTGTGCACCGGGCACTTCCAGCTGCAGTACGGGTTGCCGCAATCCAGGCAGCGCCCGGCCTGGTACTGCGCATCGGCCTTGTCGAACTTGCCGTACAGCTCGTTCCAGTCGCCGGAGGTGCGCAGTTCCACCGGAATGCGTTGCGGCATCTGCCGGGGCAGGTCGAGGAACTGGAAGGCGTGCTTGCGGCTCATAAAAGAATCCGTGGCGTAATCCCTTCTCCCACCGGGAGAAGGTGCCCCGAAGGGGCGGATGAGGGTACGGGGTACGCGTGTTACGTAGGGAATCGCGAATGGGGAATGGGGAATGGCAAAAGCGAATCTGCGCGCGCGATCGGAAACTGGGGGAGCCGGGCTTTTACCATTCCCGATTCTCCATTCCCGATTCCCGGCGCGCCGCCATCAAGCGGCGCGCCTCAGCGACTCAGTCAACGACTCGATGCTCGCCGCCTTCGGTTTGACCAGCCAGAACTTGCCGACGTAGTCGCGGAACTCGTCGAGGATCTGCTGCGCCCAGATGCTGCCGGTCAGTTCGCGGTGGCGGCTGATCAGCTTGTGCAGGTGCTGGCGGTGGCTCTCGAAGCCTTCGGCGGAGATGCGGTGGATGTCGATCAGTTCGTGGTTGTAGCGGTCGACGAAGTCGCGGTCCACGTCGAGCACGTAGGCCAGGCCGCCGGTGAAGCCGGCGCCGAAGTTCAGGCCGACCTTGCCGAGCACCAGCACGATGCCGTCGGTCATGTATTCGCAGCAGTGGTCGCCGGCGCCCTCGATCACCGCCAGCGCGCCGGAGTTGCGCACCGCGAAGCGCTCGCCGGCGCGGCCGGCCGCGTACAGCTCGCCGCCGGTGGCGCCGTACAGGCAGGTGTTGCCGATGATCGCGGTGCTGCGCGCCTCGAAACGCGCGCCGCGCGGCGGACGCACCACCAGGCGGCCGCCGGCCATGCCCTTGCCGACGTAGTCGTTCGCCTCGCCTTCCAGCTCCAGGTGCAGGCCGCCGGCGTTGAACGCGCCGAAGCTCTGCCCGGCCGAGCCGCGGAAGCGCAGGGTCAGCGGCGCATCGTCCATGCCATGGTTGCCGTGGACGCGGGCGATGGCGCCGGACAGGCGCGCGCCGATCGAACGGTCGGTGTTGTGGATCAGGAAGCGATGGTCGCCGCCGCGCTTGTGCGCAATGGCGTCGGCGAGCAGGCCGTCCATCTGCGTGGCCAGGCTGTCCGGCGATTCGTACAGGCGCTGCGCGGCGCAGTGGCCGCCGTCATGACGCACGTCCTTGAGCAGCCGCGACAGGTCCACGCGCACGCCTTCGCGCGGCGAGATGTCCAGTTGCTGCAGCAGTTCGGTGCGGCCGACGATCTCGTCCAGCGAGCGCACGCCCAGGTACGAGAGCCATTGCCGCACTTCCTCGGCCAGCAGCCGGAAGAAGTTCTCCACGCGCTCGGGCAGGCCGACGAAGTGGTTGGCGCGCAGGCGCTCGTCCTGGGTGGCCACGCCGGTGGCGCAGTTGTTGAGGTGGCAGATGCGCAGGTACTTGCAGCCGAGCACGATCATCGGCCCGGTGCCGAAGCCGAAGCTGTCCGCACCCAGGATCGCCGCCTTGACCACGTCCAGGCCGGTCTTCAGGCCGCCGTCGGTCTGCAGGATGGTGCGCGTGCGCAGGTCGTTGACGACCAGCGCCTGGTGCGACTCGGCCACGCCCAGTTCCCACGGCACGCCGGCGTAGCGGATCGAGCTGACCGGGCTGGCGCCGGTGCCGCCGTCGTGGCCGGACACGGTGATCAGGTCGGCGCCGGCCTTGACCACGCCGGCGGCGATGGTGCCCACGCCGGCATGGCTGACCAGCTTCACCGACACCAGCGCGCTGGGATTGACCTGCTTGAGGTCGTAGATCAGCTGCGCCAGGTCTTCGATCGAGTAGATGTCGTGGTGCGGTGGCGGCGAGATCAGGCCGATGCCCGGCTTGGCGTAGCGCAGCCGCGCGATCAGTTCGTTGACCTTGTGCCCGGGCAGCTGGCCGCCTTCGCCGGGCTTGGCGCCCTGCGCGACCTTGATCTGCAGCACCTCGGCGTTGACCAGGTATTCGGGGGTGACGCCGAAGCGCCCGGAGGCCACCTGTTTGATCTTGGAGCGCTTCTCGGTGCCGTAGCGCGCCGGGTCTTCGCCGCCTTCGCCGGAATTGCTGCGCCCGCCGAGGCGGTTCATCGCGATCGCCAGCGCCTCGTGCGCCTCCGGCGACAGCGCGCCGAGGCTGATCGCGGCGGTGTCGAAGCGACGCAGCAGGTCCTCGGCCGGCGCCACCTCGTCCAGCGGCGTCGGCGTCTCGGCGCGCTTGAGCTGCAGCAGGTCGCGCAGGGCCGAGGCCGGGCGCCCGTGCACCGCGGCGGCGTAGGCGTCCCAGTCGGCCTGCAGGCCGCTGCGGGTGGCGCGCTGCAGGGTCAGCACCACGTCCGGGTTGTACATGTGGTACTCGCCGCCGTGCACGTACTTGAGCAGGCCGCCCACTTCCGGCTTGAGCAGGTCGTTCCAGGCGCGCGCGGCCAGCTGCCGCGCCTCGGTGTCCAGCCGCGCCAGGCCGACGCCGCCGATGCGCGCGGCGGTGTCCGGGAAGCACAGCGCCACCACGTCCGGATCCAGCCCGACGATCTCGAACAGCTGCGCGCCGCGGTAGCTGGCGATGGTGCAGATGCCCATCTTGGAGATGATCTTGGACAGGCCCTTGTAGATGCCCTTGCGGTACTTGCGGCCGATCTGGGTCTGCTCGCCGCCGCTCTTGAGCATGAGGATGCCGCGCCGGCCCAGGTCGAACAGGGTCTGGTAGGCCAGGTACGGATACACCGCGGTGGCGCCGAAGCCGAGCAGGCAGGCCATGTGGTGCGGATCGCGCGCGGTGCCGGTCTCGATGATCAGGTTGACGTCGCAGCGCAGGCCCACGCGCGAGAGGTGGTGGTGCACCGCGCCGGTGGCCAGCAGCGCATGCGCCATGGGCCGCTCCGGCACCGGGTAGCGGTCGGTCAGCAGCAGCATGACCTTACCGTCGCGCGCGGCCTGTTCGGCCTCGGCGCAGATGCGCTTGAGGCCGGCCTCCAGGCCTTCCTCGACGCTGTAGGACAGGTCGATCTGCGCGTTGCGGGTCAAGTACTGCGGCATCTTCAGCAACTGCCGCAGCTTGCGCTGGCTGAGCACCGGCGAGTTGAGGATGACGTGGTTCACCGTCTCCGGGCCGGCATGGAAGATGTTGGTCTCCTTGCCGAGCTGGGTGGTCAGCGACATCACGCAGTCTTCCCGCAGCGGGTCGATCGGCGGGTTGGTGACCTGCGCGAAGGCCTGGCGGAAGTAGTCGTACAGCGGCCGGGTGTGGCGGCTGAGCACCGCCATCGGGGTGTCGTCGCCCATCGAGCCGGTGGCTTCCTGCTCGGTCTCGGCCAGCGGCCGCAGCACCTGCTCCACTTCCTCGGTGCTGAGCTGGAACAGCTTGTGGTAGCTGCGCAGGGTGCGCTCGTCGAACGGCTCCTCGACCAGCGAGGGATCGATCAGTTCGGTCTGCAGGTAGGTCACGCCCTGCTGCAGCCATTGCTTGTACGGGGCACGGCCGCGGTTGATGCGGTCGATGGCGTCCGAATCGAGCAGGTCGCCGCGCTTGAGGTCGATGGCCATCATCTCGCCGGGGCCGAGCTTGCCCTTGCGGGTGACGCGCTCGGCCGGCAGTTCCCACACGCCGGCTTCGGAGGCGACCAGGAAGTGCCGATCGGAGGTCAGCATCCAGCGCGCCGGGCGCAGGCCGTTGCGGTCGAGCATGCATGCGGCGTAGCGGCCGTCGCAGGCGACGATGCCGGCCGGGCCGTCCCACGGCTCGGTGTTGAGGCCGTAGAACTCGTAGAACGCGGCCAGGTCGGCGTCCTTGAACTCCAGCGACTGCGTGGCCGGCGGCACCAGGATGCGCAGCGCCTGCAGCAGGTCCATGCCGCCGGCGACCAGCAGCTCGAGCATGTTGTCCAGGCTCTGCGAATCGGAGCCATGCATGGAGATCACCGGGTCCAGCTCGGCGATGTCGAAACGCGGGGTCTTCCACACCTTGCTGCGCGCCTGCGCCCAGTGCCGGTTGCCCTCGATGGTGTTGATCTCGCCGTTGTGCGCGAGCAGGCGGAACGGATGCGCCAGCGGCCAGCGCGGCAGCGTGTTGGTGGAGAAGCGCTGGTGGAACACGATGGCGCTGGAGGCCAGGTCGCTGCGCTGCAGGTCCGGGTAGAAGGTGCTGAGCTTGTCCGGCAGCACCATGCCCTTGTAGCTGATGCCGTTGGGCGAGAGCGTGGTGACGTAGAAATCGCCGACCTCGCGCAGGCGCTGCTCGGCGCGGCGGCGCGCCAGGAACAGGGCCAGGGCGAACGCGTCTTCACTCTGCTCGGCGCCGGCGTCGACGAACACCTGCTCGATGCGCGGCAGGGTGTCCTTGGCCAGTTGCCCGCACACCGCATCGTCGGTGGGGGTGAGACGCCAGCCGCACGGTCGCACGTCGACGCGGCGCAGTTCTTCTTCCAGCACCTGGCGGCAGCGCGCGGCGGCATCGGCATCGTCGCGCGGCAGGAACACGTTGCCGGCGGCGAAGCGCGCGCCGACCGCGATGCCGGCCTCGCGCGCCAGCGCGCGCAGGAACGGCTCGGGTTTGCGGATCAGCAGGCCGCAGCCGTCGCCGGTGAGGCCGTCGGCGGCGACGCCGCCGCGATGGGTCATGCGCGACAGTGCGGCGATGGCGGTATCCACCAGCGCCCGCGAAGGTTGGTCGTCGAGTTGCGCGACCATGCCGAAACCACAGGCATCGCGCTCGTCTTGGGGGTCGTAGAGCCCGTGGCGGTTGCGGGGGGCCATGTCTGCCTCTGAAAGCGATCCGAAGGAACGCGGCGACACTCGCCCCCGCTCTGTCCTGGAGCGCTTCTTGAGGTCACCGGAATCCCGACTAAAACATAGTTGGTGCGGTGCCGCAATACACCGTTACACCTGCAACTTCAGCGCTGGCGGCGGCGCTGTCGCCGCCGCCGCGCCGGGCGTCCTGGCGGCGCCCCCGGGCCTGTCCTTGTGCGTGCCCGGGACTGTGTCATTACCCGTCATGGACAGACGTCCACTCCCTCGCGCTTCCTTGCCCGGGCACGCGCAAGGGCGGCGCGACCTGCCCGGGAATGGGGACGGGCCCTAGCCGCAGCGCACGCCGGTGATCTGGTTCTTCTCGTCGACCTCGATGTTGAGCCGTTCGCCGTTGAACTCCATGGTCACTGCCTGGTTCGGCTTGAGCACGCGCGCGGTCTTGGCGCCGGTGTCGCTGCGTGCTTGGTCCAGCAGCGCCGGCGCGAAGGTTTGCCCAACCAGACCCTGCGCCTGCGAGGCATCGCAGGTGCCCACCGGTGGGGCGTCCGGCGCGTTGGCCGGGTCCGGCGCGGCGGCCTGCTGCGCGGCGGCCTGCGCCTTGGCGCTCACCTGTTCCTGCTCGTCCGGCGGCGGCGCGCCGCAGGCGGCCAGGGCCAGCGCCAGGCAGGCCGTGCCGAGCAGGCCGGCACGCGTTGACGCACGGGAGGAAAGGAGGTTGCTCATCGGGGCTCCTATGGATGGAGGGAAGAGGGGTGAAGCATAGAGCGTGTGATGCGCTTTGCGTCGCCGTCGTCTCGCCGGGCGACGGCAGGCGCCGGCGCAGCGCAGGTTCCGGTGGCGACAGGATCGGACACCGCGCGTTCGCCAGGCGTTAACCGGCACGCTGACACGCCTTGCGGGAATGGGTTGAGCCGCGACGCGTGACGTCCGATGCGAGCTGACCGCGTCAGGCCTCGGGACTGAAGTCCCTCCCACACGGACTGCAGCACCTTCCGCAGCGGTGGACCGACATGCCGCAGGCGGCGATCGCTCACGCGGCCTAGCCGCGGCACTGCCGACAATCGATGCTCGTGGAACCGGCGGCGCGGGCCGCGGTTCCGGCTTCCGGAGGTCCGATGTCCAACGCGTCCCGTTCCACCGCCGCGGCCGAGGCGGCGCGTGCCCGCCAGTCCCGCCAGGCCGCCAGCAGCGCCGGCCTGGTCTATGTCAGCGATCAGGAGCCGGGCATCGTCCGCCGCCGCGCCGGCAAGGGCTTCGGTTACCGCCTGCCGGACGGCAGCGCGGTGCGCGATGCGGCCACCCTGCAGCGCATCCGCCAGCTGGCGATCCCGCCGGCCTATACCGAAGTGTGGATCTGTACGCGCGACAACGGCCACCTGCAGGCCACCGGACGCGACGCGCGCCGGCGCAAGCAGTACCGCTACCACGCCGACTGGGCGCAGGTGCGCGGCGACGGCAAGTTCGAGCGCATCGTCGCCTTCGGCCAGGCCCTGCCGCGGCTGCGCCGGCGCCTGCGCCGCGACATGGCCCTGCCCGGCTACCCGCGCGACAAGGTGCTGGCGATGGTGGTGGCGCTGATGGCCGAGACCCTGGTGCGCGTGGGCAACGCCGAATACGCGCGCAGCAACCGCTCCTACGGCCTGACCACGCTGCGCAATCGCCACCTGGCGTTCGTGAAGGGCGGCCGTGCGCGGCTGCAGTTCCGCGGCAAGGGCGGCCAGGAGCACGACATCGAGGTCGACGACGTGCACCTGGTCAAGCTGATCCGTGGCTGCCAGCAATTGCCGGGGCAGGCGCTGTTCCAGTACCGCGACGACGACGGCCAGCTGCAGCCGGTGGATTCGGGCGAGGTCAACGCCTACCTGCGCGAGGCGATGGGCGAGAGCTTCACCGCCAAGGACTTCCGCACTTGGGGCGGCACCCGCGCCGCGCTGCAACGGCTGGCCGCGCTGCCGCTGCCCGACACCGGCGGCGAGCGCGCGCTGGCGCAGGCGCAGAACGCGGTGATCCGTGAGGTGGCCGAGGCGCTGGGCAATACCCCGGCGGTGTGCCGCAAGGCCTACATCGACCCGTGCGTGTTCGACGGCTGGCGCTGCGGTCGCCTGCACGGACTATGCGAGGGCGTGCGCGGCGAACGGCAGTGGGACCTGATCACGCTGAAGTACCTGGGCCGGGCACGCACCGCGGCACGCAAGGCGGCCAAGGCCGCCGGCCGCAGCTCGGCCAAGGCGCCGTCGCTGCGCAAGGGCGCGCGTGCTGCGCGCAAGGGCGCTGCGGCGGGCGCGCAGGGCAGCGGTACCCGCGCCAAGCGCAAGACCGCAACTCCCGCACGCAAGCGCGCCTGAGCACCGCGCCGCCGCGGGCGCGGCGGGCGGGCCCGGCAACGCGGATCAGCCGCAATACACAGTAGTGATGTTGTTGGTCGGGCCAACTTCGACGGTCAGCCGGTCGCCGCCGGTTTCGCGCGCGCCGCGGTTGGCGCTGTCCACGCCGCTGGAGGTGGCGCCGTTGTCGCTGACGCTGCTCTTGACTACCTGCACCTTGAGGCTGTCGCTGTCGACGCGGGCGCGTTCGACGGTCATGCGCGAGGCGGCCAGGCCGACCGCGCCGCGGACCTTGTCGATATGGCACTGGCCGGAGATGACGCCGTCGATCGGCTGCACCTGCGCCACCTGGGTGGTGCTGCAGGCGCCGAGCAGCAGCACGGCGGCGAACGGGGCGAGGCGGGCAAGCGGGTGGCGGATCATGGGGCGTCTCCTTCGATCGATGGCGCGAGCCTGTCGCGGCGCATGTTTGCGCCGCATGAAGAGATCGCGCCGGCGGTTTCACCGGTCGTGGCCGCCGCCGGGGCCAGACTCGGGATTCCCCCAGCAACCGGAGCCGATCATGGCCACCTGCGATGTCTGCGGAAACGACGACGACCAGGCCTTCACCCTGACCCAGGGCGCGCGCAGCGGTACCTTCGATTCGTTCGAGTGCGCCATCCACGCCTTCGCCCCGCGCTGCAGCCACTGCGAGTGCCGCATCGTCGGCCACGGCGTGCAGGCCGGCGAGCGCATGTTCTGCTGCGCGCATTGCGCCCAGCACGCCGGCGTCAGCGGTCTCGCCGACCGCGCCTGAGCGACGCCCGTTCCTTCCCTTCGAGGAGGACTGCGCGATTGCGTCCTCCTCCCGCATCCGGAGTATTGCTGATGGCCTCCCGCAAGCGTCCTGCCGCCACCCCGTCCGCCCCGTCCAAGCGCAGCAGCGCCACGGCGTCGTCCAGCGCCAAGACCGTGCAGCAGCAACGCGCGCTGCAGCGCGCGGTCGATGCCGGCGACGCCAAGCCCAAGCGCGCCAAGCCGGGCGACGCGGGTCAGGCCGGGCCACGCAAGCAGCCGCAGCGCATGCCCAGGCAGCACCTGGCCAAGCCGGGCAACGAGCACGAGTTGGCGCTGCAGCCGCGCTTCGAGGCGCCGGAGTACGTGGGCAGCGGCAAGCTGCGCGGCATGAGCGCGATCGTGACCGGCGCCGATTCGGGCATCGGCCGCGCGGTAGCGGTGCTGTTCGCGCGCGAGGGCGCGGACGTGGCGGTGCTGTACCTGGACGAACACGAGGATGCGCAGGTCACCCGCCAGCATGTGGAGAACGAAGGCCGCCGCTGCATCACCATCGCCGGCGACGTGAAGGATCCGGCGTTCTGCGAGGACGCGGTGGCGCAGACCGTCAAAGCCTTCGGCGGGCTCGATGTGCTGGTCAACAACGCCGCGTTCCAGTTGCATTGCGATGCGCTGGAGGACCTGAGCGAGGAACATCTGCAGGAGACCTTGCAGACCAACATCGCCGGCTATTTCCACATGGCGCGCGCGGCGCTGCCGCATCTCAAGCGTGGTTCGGCGATCGTCAACAGCGGTTCGGAGACCGGGCTGTTCGGCAGCAAGTCGCTGTTGGACTATTCGGCGACCAAGGGCGCGATCCATGCCTTCACCATGGCGCTGGCCAGCCAGTTGCAGCCGCGCGGCATCCGCGTCAACGCGGTCGCGCCGGGGCCGGTATGGACGCCGCTCAATCCCGCCGACAAGCCTGCGGAGGACGTGGCCGAATTCGGCAAGCAGAACCCGATGGGACGCCCGGCGCAGCCGGAGGAGCTGTCGCCGGCGTATGTGTTCCTGGCCTCGCCGATCACCGCCAGCTACATCAATGGCGCGATCCTGCCGGTGATGGGTGGGCCGACGGGGTAGTGGGTGCGTGGGTTGGCGGGTGAGTTGGCTGGCGGTCGGACCCTCACCCCAACCCCTCTCCCGACGGGAGAGGGGCTTTGCTCCTCCTTCTCCCTTCGGGACCATGGCCCCCTTTTTGGGGGAAGGTGCCCCGCAGGGGCGGATGAGGGTGCGGTCGCTCGTGTTCGATCTCAGCGAGTCGCTTCGCGTCGGACCCTCACCCCAACCCCTCTCCCGATGGGAGAGGGGCTTTGCTCCTCCTTCTCCCCTCGGGAGAAGGTGCCCCGCAGGGGCGGATGAGGGTACGGTCGCTCGCGTTCAATCTCAGCGAGTCGCTACGCCCCGACCCTCACCCCAACCCCTCTCGCGGGGGGAGAGGGGCTTTGCTCACTCCGTTTCGGCCCAGCGCGACAGGTTCTGCTTCAGCGCGTCGATGCCGGCCCACGGATCCTTGCGGCGCCGTTTCAGCTTGGCCGGGACGTCGCGCAGCTTGAAGGCGTCGGCGCGGTGCAGCTTGGACAGGTCGCTCCAGGCCAACGGCATCGCCACCGGCGCGCCGGCGCGGGCGCGTAGCGAGTACGAGGCCACCGCGGTGGCGCCGCGGCCGTTGCGCAAATAGTCGACGAAGATGCGCTGGTTGCGCAGGCGCTTGCTGGCGGTGGCGAGGAAGCGCTCGGGTTGCGACTGCGCCAGTGCGTCGGCGAAGCCGTGGGCGAAGCGCTTGGTCAGGTCCCAGTCGCAGCCCGGCGCCAGCGGCACCACCACGTGCAGGCCCTTGCCGCCGGACACGCGCAGGAACGATTCCAGCTCCAGTTGCGCGAGCAGCTTGCGGATGTCGGTGGCGGCGCGCTTGACCTCGGCGAAAGGCACGTCCGGGCCTGGATCCAGGTCGAACACCACGCGGTCGGCACGCTCCGGGGACGCGGCATGCGCGCCCCACGGGTGGAACTCCAACGCATTGAACTGCACCAGTTCCAGCAGCCCAGCCGCATCCTCGACCACCAGGTACTCGGCCTGGGTGCCGCTTTCTTCCTTCAACCGCACCGACGACACCAGTTCCAGCCCGGCGGTGTGGTGCTTCTGGAAGAAGCACGCGCGTTCGGCACCGGCGGGGCAGCGGATGATCGACAGCGGGCGACCGGCGATCTCCGGCAGCAGGTGATCCATCACCGCGCTGTAGTAGTCCCAGACCTCGCGCTTGGTCGCGCCGATGTCGGGGAAGACCACGCGGCCCGGGCTGGACAGGGTCGGCGGCGTGCGCGCGGTGCCCGTGGTCGCGACGTCGCGCTTGCTGCGCCGAGGGCCGCTGATATTGGTTTCGCTCGACTTCGCCGCCTTCGCCACCTTGGTTGCCTTCGTTGTTTTGGCCGTTGCGTCTGCCTTGGCTTTCCTGGCCGCCGGCGTCGCCCGCGCCGCCGCCGCGCGCGGTGCCGGTGCGTCGGCATCGCCCAAGTCGGCGATGTCCTTGTCCGGGCGCACCGCCTTCAGCGAGGCCTGGCGCAGCAACTGCTGCCCGCCGATGCCGCGGTAGAACACCTCCACCACGAAGCGCGGCGCGAACCAGCGCGCGCTGCGCAGGTCGGTCTCGGTGGTGGGCACGTGCACGCTGGGCGTGGCGCTGCCGGCCTTGCCGATCAGCGCGGTCAGCTCGCGCAGCAGGGCATCGGAGAAACCGGAGCCGACCCGCCCGACGTACAGCCAGCCATGCTCGGGATCCGGCCGCGCCAGCAGCAACGCGCCGAAGCCGCTGCGGCTGCCCTTGGGTGCGGTGTAGCCGACCACCGCGAATTCGTCCGAGCGCAGCTGCTTGGTCTTGCGCCAGTCGTCGCTGCGGCCGCCGTGGTAGCCGCGGTCGGCGCGCTTGGAGACGATGCCTTCGAAGTGCTGCGCGCCAGCGAGCTGGAACGCCGCGTCGCCTTCGCCGTCGATGTGCGAGCTGAAGGCCAGGTGCGTATCGACGTCCTGCAGCAGCCGCTGCAACAACGCCTTGCGCGCGGACAGCGGTGCAGCGGCGATGTCGATGCCGTCCAGATGCAGCAGGTCGAATAGGGCCAGCGCGAGCTTGCCCTGACGCTCGCCGGACAGCACTGCCTGCAGCAGGTTGAAGTCCTCCTTGGTGCCCTTGCCGGCGATCAGTTCGCCATCCAGCGCCGCCGAGCGCAGGCCCAGCGCGGCGATGGCATCGCGGATCTCGGGAATCTTGTCGGTCCATTCGATCGCGTTGCGCGACCACAGCCGCACCACGCCGTCGGCGACGGTGGACAGGATCCGGTAGCCGTCCCACTTGATCTCGTGGATCCACTGCGCGCCCTGTGGCGGCGCGTCGCCAAGCCGGGCCAGCTGCGGCGCGAACGGCCCGTCTGGCGCCGCCGCCGACACCGCGCCGGGCAGCGCCTCGGCCAACTTGGCCCAGTTCGTCCGGCGGCCTTTGCGCACTGGCGCCACCACCGTGACCTTGCGCTTGTCCGGTTTGCCGGCGCCGGCGCGCTTGACGTCCTGCGCCGGCGCCGCGGTGACATCGGCCAGCAGGTCGTCCGCCTCCAGGTCGCCGGCGAAGGCGTCGTCCTCCTTGAACAGCAGCCACTGCGGCTGCCGCGCCGGCTTGCCCGAGCGCACCAGGTGCCAGCCGCCCTTGAGCTTGTCGCCGAACAGTTCGAAGCGCAGATGACCCTTGGCCAGTTGCGCTTCCGGATCGTCCGCGCTGCTCCACACGCCGTGATCGAACTGGGCGACGTGGCCGCCGCCGTATTCGCCCTGCGGGATCTCGCCCTCGAACGTGGCGTAGTCCAGTGGATGGTCTTCCACTTCCACCGCCATGCGCTTGACCTTGGGGTCGTAGCTCGGCCCCTTCGGCACCGCCCAGCTCTTCAGCGCATCGCCGACCTGCAGGCGGAAATCGTAATGGCGGCGGCTGGCGTGGTGTAGCTGCACGACGAAGATCGGCCGCTGCCCCGCCGGCACCGGCTTGCCAGGCTCCGGCTCGCGGGTCTTGTCGAAGCGGCGCTTGCGGCGGTAGTCGGCGAGGCTCATGGCGCGGGCCCGGCCCGCGTCACGTGCGAAGGTGCGCGCGGACCGCCGCGGCGCTGCTGCCCACCGCCCGCACCGCGGCGCGCAGCTCGTCGGCGTAGACGCCCAGCGCCTGCGTCCAGTCGCGCACGTCGTCGTCTTCGTGGAGGTTGATGCGGTCGCGATCGGGCGAACCGGTATTGCGGGTGTCGTCGCTCATGCCGAAGTCCTGCTGTCCAGAAGCCGCTGCGGTCGTGGGGCGCACGCCGCAGAGCGCGGCGGCGAGGTCCGACGGACGCGGCATGCGTCGGCGGACCGTTGCGCAAACTTCTAGTCGCGCCGGCGTGGCACCGCCGTGAACGCCGTGTCTGCCCCATGCATGCGCGCCGCTGGCGTGGACGCGCATGCCGCCCGCTCAGAACGCCAGCGAGGTACTGAACAACACCTGCCGCGGCGCGCTGCGCTGCAGCGTCTGGTAGTCGCCGGCGAACGCCGAGCCGGCGATGTTGGCGGTACCGATGTTGTGGCGGTCGAGCAGGTTGCTGACGTCAAGGCGCAGTTCCAGGCCGGGCAGCGGGCTGTCGGGCCCCAGCGTGTACGCCGTGTACGTGTTGACCTGCCAGAACGCCGGCACGCGCAGGTCGTTCTCGTAGGTGAAGGGCTGATGCAGGTACTCGGTGCTGGTGGCGCCGAAGCGCCAGTGGCGCACATGCGCCGACAGGTCGCTGACCAGCGACAGTTGCGGATAGCCCGGCTGCGCCTTGCCCTGGACCGGATAGACGTTGCCGTCGACGACCACGTCGCGGTCGTAGACCGAGCGCGCCAGCGCCACGCCTTGGTAGAACTGCAGGTGCGGGGTGAGGTCGACGGTCACGCCCAGGTCGGCGCCGAAGGTGTGCATCTTCGGCATCACCTGCACGGTGTTGGCCTGCGCGAACTGGGTGCCGACCGCGGCCGACAGCAGGCGATGGCGGATGTCGCCGTAGAACACGTCCGCGGTGACGGTGGCGCGGTCGAAGCGATGGGTGCCGCCGAGGGTGAGGTTCCAGTCCTGTTCCGGCTGCAGGTGGCGGGCGAGGCGGTCGAAGCTGGCCTGGTCGGGCACGGTCCAGGCCGAGGCGGTATAGCCGATGTTGCCGCGCTGGGCGACGCGGAAGCCGTTCATCGCGCTGCCCAGGTCGATGAAGCCGTCGGTCTGCGCGGTCGGGCTCCAGAACAGCGACAGGTGCGGCAGGAACGCGCTCTTCGCGCGCAGCGTGCCGGCCGCCGGCCGGTCCGGCGCATCGCCGACACCGCCGCCGCTGGTGCGGAAATCCACCGCCTTGGCGCCAAGGCCCAGCACCAGCGTGTCGCTCAGCGCGATGTCGTCGTGCAGGTAGACCTGGCGCGCGCGGGTGGTCCACTGCGAGACGTTGTCGGTCTTGAACGCCGGGCCGTACACATCCCACGGCCCGGTGGTGCGCAGCGGCCGGCCCTGCCCCAGCAGCGGCTCGGTGTACCAGGACGTCGCCGCGTCGGCGCTGCTGTGCTCCTGCCAGAGGCCGGCGCTGAGCGTGTGCCGGCCATGCACATAGGTCAGGCTGAGCAGACCGCCGGTACGCCGCAGGTGCGGCGCCTGCACCTGCTCGGAGAACGGCGCGCCGTTGGGTGAGGGCGTGGTCGGATCGCTCAGCGTGGCGTGGGTGCGGCTGTGCGCGCTGTAGACCTGCACATGTCCGCTGAGCGCGTCGGAGATGCGGAAATCATGCGCGAGCGAGGCGATGCGGTCGTCGGTGACCTGGCCGGTGTCGTATGGCAACAGCCCGGCCAGCGTGCCGCAGCGGTAGACGCCGCAGGATGCGCCGGCGTTCTGCGGCAAGGCGATGGCATAGGCCTTGGCGTAGTCGGGATAGAGACTGTCGGCGCGCCAGCCCAGCTTGCCGAGCATGTCGAAGGACAGGTTGTTGTAGCCCCACATCGCGGCGTGGCTGCCCGACAGGAACACGGTGAACGTGCCCCAGGCCACGTCCTGGGTCGCCTTCAGGTCGCCGCGCAGGAAGCGCTGGGTGCCGCCGCCCTGGTACTTGTCCGCGCCCAGCCGTTGCAGGTCGACCTGCAGCTTCGGGCCGTTGTCGCCGAGCTGCCCGCTCTGCGCGGAGACCGTGGTGACCCGGGTCGCGTCGCTGCCCACGCCCTGCTTGAGGCGCAGGCCGGGCGTGTCCTTCGGTTCGCCCAGTCGGTACTCCAGCGCGCCGCCGTTGGCACTGCTGGAGAACACGCTCACCGGTGCCGCGCCGGGGCTGACGGTGATGGTGCCGATGGCGTCCGGCACGCCGACGTTGACCACGCTGGTGCCGGTCAACGACAGGAAGCCGCTGTCGTTCAACGGCACGCCTTCGAAGGTGATGCCCATTTCGTTCATGCGGAACCCGCGCACGAACAGGCTGGTGGCGGAGACGTCCAGGCCCAGGCCATCGGTGGCGGTGTAGCTGGCGCCGGGCACGGTCTTCAGCCGCGCCAGGCCGTTGCTGCCGGCGATGTCGGCGTCCATGTCGCCGGCATTGATGACATAGCGGTTCGGGCCCACCACCTGGGTGGGCGCCACCGCCGCCGCGTGCGGCGAGGCCACCACGTCCAGCGCGGACAGCGTGGTCGGCGTGGTGTCGGCGTTGCTGCTGGCAGCCGCCTCCGCGGCCTGCGCCGTGGAGGTGGCGAGGCAGGCGACCAGCGCCGTAGACAACAACGACGCTGCGCCCGCGTACCTGAGGCGATGCGGTGCAGAGATCGGCAGGGCGGCGGCGCGGAGACGGGAGGAGGTCGCGTGCATGGTCGGATCCGACGTGGAGTGGGAAGCGGTGGCGCACGCGCGCACCCAGCGCAGGGCGGCCTGTTCGCGGCGACGTCCGGCTGGCTGTACGTTTGCGATGGAAGAGCGCCGACGGTGCGGCACGGACCCGGGAAGGTGGCGCGCGGCAGGTGCGGTGGCACGCTCCGGATCGATGGGGGCGAACGGCGCAGCTGCGGCAGCGCGCTTCCCGCGGTGAATACAGCGGCGTGAAGCGATGCGGGAAATTCTTGCATCGCATGTGCGCGTGCACCATTGCGCATTGGTACAGCGCTGCCTGCTGCGCGTATGCGATGCGATACCTGGGTATAGGGCGCTGGTGCCGCTGCGCGAACGAGGCTGGATCAGCGCCGACGTCTACGGCGAGTGCATGCACGGTGGCCGGGGGGCCGACCTCATGCTGTTGCACGCGTGCGCGAGATATGGGGCCGAATGCTCAGGACCGATGCGGCTCCACCGGCAGGCGCCGGGTGCGACTGGCCTCGCGGAGGGGCGCCATCGCCAGGCTTGCAGACGCCTGCCGCCCATGACCTGCGACCTATTGACGACAGTTGTCGTCATGGGTAGCTTTGCCGACACGTGTAGTCATCGGAGTGGGCGGATGCGCCGCAAATCGATCGGGGACCAGGAACTGGCCCTGCTGCAGTACATCGCCGAACATGGCGATGCCAGTGTCGGCGAGGTCGCCGCCGGGTTCGGCGAGGCGCGCGGGCTGGCGCGCTCGACCGTGCTGACCATGATGGAGCGCCTGCGCGCCAAGGCCTATCTGCGTCGCCGCCAGGTGCAGGGCGTGTACCGCTATGCCGCCACCAGCGGCCAGGACGACGTGGTGCGCAGCGCGGTCGGCAGCTTCGTCGAGAAGACCCTGCAGGGCTCGGTCTCGCCGTTCGTGGCGTGGATGTCGCAGCGCGCCGAGGTCAGCGACACGGAACTGGCGGAACTGGAGGCCCTGGTGGCCAAACTGCAATCGCAACGGCGAGAGGACTGAGCCATGCACAGCCTGGTGGGGACGGACGTGTTCGAGACTCTGTTGTCGCGGCTGCTGGCGACCAGTGTGCAGACGCTGGTGCTGGTCGCGCTGATCTGGGCGCTGTGCCGCTGGCTGCCGACCCTGCCGGCGGCGACGCGTTGCCGGTTGTGGTGGCTGGTCGCCGCGCAGAGCGTGCTGGGCCTGCTGTGGGCCGGTGCGGTGCAGCTACCGGTGCTGCCGGCCGCGCCGGCGCCGGTGGCGGCGGCACCGGCGGCCGTCGCCACGGTGCCGGCGACGCCGGCAGGCGCTGCGATGCCTGCGCAGATCAACGTCAACGCCACCGCTGCCACCGCCGCGATCGCCGCACCCCCGGCCACGACATCCTTGGCCGCCTTGCCGTGGGCGCAGGCGCTGGTGGCGCTGTGGCTGGCCGGCGTGCTGGTCTGCGCCGCGCACAGCGTGCTGGCCTACCGTCGCAGCCGCCAGCGTGCACGCGAGGCGGCGCCGTGCACCGACACCGCCCTGCTCGGTGCGCTGCGCCTGGCGGCCGAGGCCCACGGCCTGCGCCAGCCGCCGCAGCTGCGGCTGTGTGCGCGCACCGATTCGCCGCAACTGATCGGGCCGTGGCAGCCGGTGCTGCTGCTGCCGGCGCGGCGCATGGACAGCCTGCGCGCCGACGATCTGGACATGGCGCTGACCCACGAACTGGTGCACATGCAACGCCGCGACCTGTGGTGGGGGCTGCTGCCGGCGGTGGCGCAGCACCTGTTCTTCTTCCATCCGCTGGTGCACCTGGCCAACCGCGAGTACGCCCTGGCCCGCGAGGCGGCCTGCGATGCGGCCGTGGTCGCCGGCTACCGCCATTGCCGTCACGACTACGCGCGGCTGCTGGTGCAGCTGGGCGTGGCACCGCGGCCCAGCGCCGGCCTGGCCAGCGCTTCGCCGACCTTCCTGAGCCTGAAACGGAGATTGCTGATGCTGCAGACCACGTCCGCTTTTCCGCGCCTGGGCGCGGCCCTGATCCTGACCGCGGTGGCCGTGCTCGGCGTGGCGCCGCTGCGCCTGGTGGCCCAGCCCGGCCATGCGCTGCCTGCCGCCGGCAAGCCGGCTCCCGTCTCCCCGGCGCAGGCCGCGGCGCCACCGAGCGAATACACTGCCGATGACGCGGCCCGCGAAGCGGCGCTTGCGGCGGCGGAGGCGCAGGCTGCCATGGCGGCTGCAGATGCAGCGAAGCAGGCCGCCGACGCGAGCGCAGCGGCGCAGGAGCCTGAGATGGAAGCCGCGAACGCGGCGGCCGCGGAGGCGGCCGATGCGGTCGACATGGGGGACGCTGGTGCCGCCGCCCGCGCCGCCAACGTGCCCGCAGTACCGCCGCCACCGCCTGCGCCGCCTGCGCCGCCTGCGCGGCCTGCAATGGCGGTCCCGGCGGTCCCGGCGCCGCCGCCGGCCATCGGCTCGCGGATCAGCACGCGAGCGATGCAGAAAACCCACAACGGCAAAATCGAACAATCGTATGTCCGGGTCAAGGGCAACCATTCGACGATGAGCGGCAGCAGCGACGAGCTCGCCAGCATGAAGCGCGAGACCCAGGGCGATGGCCTGTGGTTCCGCCGCGGCGGCAAGCGCTATGTGGTGCACGATCCTGCGCTGCTGGCCCGCTTCGACGCGCTATTCGAGCCGATCGGCAAGCTGGGCGCGCAGCAGGGCGAGCTGGGTAAGCGCCAAGGAGCGCTGGGCCGCGAGCAGGGCGAGCTGGGCCGTGAACAGGGCAAGCTGGCGCAGGAGGCCGCGGCGCGGGCGCTGGCGCGCATCGACATGGACGCCGTCGCTGCCAAGGCGCAGGCGAATGCACAGGCAGCGCTAGCGCAGCGCCAGGACGCACTGTCGGCGAAGATGCGCGCGCTCGGCGAACAGCAGGCCGCGCTGGGCCGTCAGCAGGGCGAACTGGGTGCGCGTCAGGGCGAATTGAGCGCGCAGATCGATCGCGAGGTCGACCGCCTGTTCGATGCCGCCATCGCCGCGGGCAGTGCGCAGCGGCTGGAGTGATGTCGCCGGCGGCGTGCGCAGCGCCTACGCCGACGCGGCCGCCGCCAGCGCGCGTTCTTCGGCCTCGGCGGCGACCAGGC
The DNA here is from genome assembly GCF_040529055.1 of Xanthomonas sontii. Lineage (NCBI taxonomy): Bacteria > Pseudomonadati > Pseudomonadota > Gammaproteobacteria > Lysobacterales > Lysobacteraceae > Xanthomonas > Xanthomonas sontii. The sequence continues at coordinate 983,653 of NZ_CP132342.1, forward strand.
GCTGCAGCAGCAGCGCCAGCGTGACCACGTCCTGGTGGTTGTGCGCGGCGACGCGGCGCAGGTTGCGCGCGTTGCCGCCGCGCAGGTAGCCCAGCCACGCCGCCGGCGCTTCCGAGCCCGGCAGGTCGTCCTCGCGCACCACCCGCAGCAATTGCCGCTCGATGGTGGCGAGCTTGCAGTTCTCCCAGGTGCCGCGGTAGCGGCGGCGGGTGGGATGCAGCAGATCCACGTGGTCCAGCGCCGACAGCGGATCGGCGCAGCGCGCCAGCCGGTAGCGGGTCTTCAGCAACGGCGCGTCGTAGCAGCGGCCGTTGTAGCTGGACAGCACAGTGCCCGGCCGCAGCCAGGCGCGGAACGCTTCCAGCATCGCTTTCTCCGCGCCCATCGTGGCCATCAGCAACTGGCGGATGCGCAGGCCCGGGCCGTCGGCCGGATGCACGCTCCAGTCGGCCGCGCCGATCATGAAGGCACGGGTGCCGGTGCCGCCGGCCAGGCCGGTGGTTTCGGTGTCGAAGAACAGCAGGTCGGTGGGGTCCACCGCGTCCTCGCGGCGGGCGAAGGCCAGCGACAGCGCGCCGGCGGGGATCGGCTGCGGCAGGAACGCCTCGATCAGGTGCAGCCCGGGTGCGATCTCCACCCCGGGCAGGTGCCGGTCCGGCGCCGCGGCCGGTTTGCGTGCGCATGCAGCCGCGCTGGGCGCGACCGCACGCTCGCGCAGGCCGAGCAGGCGCCGCAGCGCGGACACATCGGTGCCGCCGCGGTCGAACGGGGCGATGGCGATGGGCGGCGCTACCGCGGTATCGGCGCCGCCGCTGCGCGGGGGAGCGGGTGGCGTGCGTGGGGCCGGCGTTGCAGTTGCCTGCGATACGATCTCGCGCGGCTGCGGCGCTGCCTGCCGCGGCGCTTGCGTGGACGTCGCCGCGGCAGTGCCTGCACGTGACGCGGGAGCCGCATCGGCCGTGGTGCGGCTGCCGGAGGACGCCGGCGCGCGCTCGGCGCTGGCGTCGCCGGCCTGCCGGCGCAGCGCGCGCAGGCGCTCCAGGCTGATGCTCATGCGCTCCACTCCGGCAGCGCATCGGCATCGGCATCGATGGCGATCGTGGTTGCGCCGTGCGCGTCCAGCGCCGTGTCGTCCTCGCCGTCGAGCAACAAGCGCAGCACGCGCAACGCCAGCGCCCGCGGCGTGGTCGCGCTTTCTTCCTGCGCGGCCAGTACCGGGCCGACGCAGGCCGGGCAGCCGGCCACGCAGTCGCAGCCCTGCACCAGTTCGCGCGCACGCTGCACCAGTTCGGCCTGGCGACGCCACAACGGCTCGCTGAGGCCGACGCCGCCGGGGAAGTTGTCGTACAGGTACACGGTGGGCACGAACTGCTGCAGTTCGACGCTGGCCGGCTCGCCGCTGTCGCCACCGCGCAACTGGCCGCGGCCCTTGGCGTCGGCCACCGCGAACCAGGCGCCGTCGCCGTCGCCCACCGCCTGCTGCAGATCGCGTGCGTCGGCCATCACCGCCACCGTGGCCACCACGTGCAGCGCGTAGGCCGCGCCCAGGAAACCGTCCAGCGCGTCCTGCTTGCTGCCGAACGCCTTGAGCAGGGTCGCCTGCGGCAACTGCCACCACACCGCGGTGGTGTGCAGTTCCTGGTCGGGCAGGTTGACCGGGCCGTAGCCGATGTTCTCGTGGGTGTAGTAGCGGATCTTCTTGTAGCCGGCCACGCGCCGCACCACGTGCACCTCGCCGTGGTGCGCGTCGCCGCGCCCGGCCGCGCCGCCGTCGAAGCGGTCCAGCACCTTGAGCTTGGTGAAGTCGATGCTGTCGGTGTAGTAGTCCACGTGGGTGCGGGTGACGTAGGCCTTGCGGCCTTCCCAGTCCAGCTTTTCCACCTGGTAGGGCGTGCTCTGCACCATGTGGATGGCGCCTTCGTACAGGGTCAGCGCGGCGGCGGAATAGTCGACCTCGGCGATGATCTGCTGCTTGCCGTCGGTCTTGTCCACCACCACGAAGTTGCCGTCGGCCACCGAGCGCAGACTCACCGCGTTGGCCGGGTAGCTGTCGGCGATCCACTCCCAGCGGTCGCCTTCCTGGTGCACCACCTCGCTCTCGGCCAGCGCCTCCAGGAACACCGCGGGGTCCACCGGGCCGAACGCCTCGCCGGCGACGAAGGTCAGCTCGAACGCGGCGCAGCGGATGTGGTCGAACAGGATCAGCGGCTGGTCCGGGGCGATACGGGCGTGTTCCGGCGAGGCATCGGCGAAGAAGTCCGGGTGCCGCACCACGTACTGGTCCAGCGGCTGCGAACTGGCCACCAGCACGCCCAGCGCCGGCTGCTGGCGACGTCCGGCGCGGCCGAAGCGCTGCCAGGTGGCGGCGACGCTGCCGGGGTAGCCGTTGAGCACCACCACGTCCAGCGCGCCGATGTCCACGCCCAGTTCCAGCGCCGAGGTGGAGACGATGCCGTCGATGCTGCCGGCGCGCATCGCCCGCTCGGCCTCGCGGCGCTCGCTGGGCAGGTAGCCGCCGCGGTAGGCGCGGATGCGCGGCGGCTTGCGCGGGTCGTGGTCGAAGATGTCCTTCAGGTACTTGGTCAGCACCTCCACCATCAACCGCGTCTGCGCGAACACCAGGGTCTTGAGCCCGGACTTGATGGCGATGCGCGCGATGCGGTTGCTCTGCGAGCGCGCCGAGGCGCGCAGGCCCAGGTCGGCGTTGACCACCGGCGGATTCCACAGCAGCACGTGCTTGTCGCCGCTGGGCGCGCCGGAGTCGGTGATCGCGTGCACGCGCTGCTCGATCAGCGCCTCGGCGTGCGCGCGCGGGTTGCCGATGGTCGCCGAGCACAGGATGAACTGCGGCGTGACGCCATAGAACGCGCAGATGCGCTTGAGCCGCCGCAGCACGTTGGCGACGTGGCTGCCGAACACGCCGCGGTAGGTGTGGATCTCGTCGATCACCACGTAGCGCAGGTTCTCGAAGAACTGCGCCCACTTGGTGTGATGCGGCAGGATCGCCTGGTGCAGCATGTCCGGGTTGCTGACCACGATGTCGCCGTGCAGGCGGATCGCCTGGCGCGCATCGCCGGGGGTGTCGCCGTCGAAGGTGAAGGCCTTCACCCCAAGGTCGCCGGCACGGTTGAGGTCCAGCAGCTCGGCCACCTGGTCCTGCGCCAGCGCCTTGGTCGGGAACAGGTACAGCGCCTTGGCCTGCACGGTCATCGCCGCGGCCACCACCGGCAGCGTGTAGCACAGCGACTTGCCCGAGGCGGTGGGGGTGACGATGGCCACGTGCTCGCCGCGCTGCGCCGCGTCCCAGGCCTCGGCCTGGTGGCTGTACAGCTGCGCGATGCCGCGTTCGCGCAATGCGGCGGCCAGCGCCGGCGGCACGTCGTCCGGGATCGGCGCGTAGCGGCCGGCCTGGCCGGGGATGGTGAAGCTGCCGGTGATGCGGTCGTGGTAGCGGCGCTCCAGCCGCGCGCTGAGCAGCGCGCCATCGCGCGAGGGCATCCCGTCGGTGGTGGACAGGGCGCGCTCGGCGTCCTCGGTGCGCGGGGCTAGGGCGTGGGCGGGCATCGGCACGGCTCTCAAAGCGGAACAGGGAAGCGAAATCGCGTCTCAGGGTATGAGACGGGCGCCGTCGAGGCGAGACGGGCAGGCTGAGCGGATTCAGGCTGGGCGATTGCATGCGGCACGCATCGCTGTTCGCACTGCATGCGGCAGCCTATTGGCGATGCGTGCCGGCCCTGCGCGTCTGTACCGACACAGAGGCCGTCTGCGCCGATGACACGCCCTCGGCAGCGCGTACTACGCAGATCAGGCTTGTGCCGATGGCCGTGTTCCGCGCGTGGCGCGAGGCTTTCGCTACCCGTCGTGCAATGACGGACCCCGTTCACACACTCAGGAGCGAATGCCATGGTCACCGCCGAATTTCTGCAGGATAACGGCTTCAGCAACAAGGCGTCGGTCGACGCCAACGTCTACATCAAGGATGTCACCAAGGCCCTGCCGTCTTCCGGCAACCTGCATGCGCATCTGAAGGTGACATTTGCCGATGCGCAGCGGGTGGCGTTCGAGATCCACGGCACTATCCGCGTCGACGCAGACGCGCAGGCATTGGGCAAACGTAGTGGCGACGACAGCACCATCGGTCGCGCTCTGTGGGTGTACGCGGATGGCACGTTCCGCACGTCGGTCGAAGCCGCCTTTTGGCAGGAGCAGGGCGGCGTCACCCCGTCCCAGCTCAAGACCTATGCGCGTAAGCTGAAGGATCAAGTGCGGCAATGGGAGCAGGCACTGGAGCGCGAAGGTGCCGATAGCCATCCTTCGCCGGCAGGAAACAAGCGCGCACTCGACGATCTGGACACGCGCTATCCGCTCGGTAAGTAATCGCCAGCGCGGTCTTGGCAGGATGCTGCGCGTGGCGAAGCAGGGATCAGCCGCTACGCGCGTATCCTGTGCGTCCCCCAGCACCAAGGCACCGCTTCCCGGAGTGCCGAAGATCGCCTTGTCCGCATCGACTTCCTCGCCAGCCCCGCACTACCGCACCGCCGCCGCGCGCCGCGCCGATCTGCTCGTGCATGCCGCCGGCCTGCTGCTGGCCGTGGTCGGCGGCGCGCTGCTGGTCTGGCGCGCCCATGCCAACGACGCGCTGATCGTGGCCACCAGCATCTACGCGCTGGGGCTGCTGACCATGTTCGCCTGCTCGGCGGCGTACAACTTCACCCCGCCGCAGCGCCAGCCGGTGCTGCGCAAGCTCGACCACGCCGGCATCTTCGTGATGATCGCCGGCTCCTACACGCCGTTCTTCGTGCTGGCGCTGTCCGGCGCCTGGGTCTGGTCGATGACCCTGGCGGTGTGGGGCGTGGCGCTGTTCGGGGTGTTCGCCAAGCTGTTCCTGCCGGGCATCGCCAAGGGCTTCTGGGTGGCGATCTACCTGCTGCTGGGCTGGGCGGGCATGGCGGCGGTCAAGCCGATCGTGGCCGGGCTGGACACGCCGGTGCTGTGGCTGATCGCCGCCGGCGGGGCGATCTACACGGTGGGCGTGGCGTTCTACGTGCGCAAGTCGATGCTCTACAACCGCGCGATCTGGCATGCGCACGTGCTGGGCGGCGCACTGGCGCACTGGTGCGCGATCTGGCTGTGCCTGCGCCCGCTGTCGGCGACGTGAACGGTGGCGCCGATGCGCTAGAGATGGCCGTGCCGCGTCCGTAAGCTCGGGCGTCATGGACAGCATGCACACAGCGGATCCGACCGGCCGGCGCCTGCGCACGATGCTGGCAATCGCCTTGCTGGCGACGTGCGCGAATGTGCAGGCACAACAGGCCGCGCCCGCCGCACCGGCCGCTGCGCCGCCGCCGCCCTCGGCCGCACCGCCGTCCACATCCGACGCCGCTGCGCAGCCCGACATCCAGACCCTGGGCGAAGTGCGCGCGCTGCCGCCGGACGAGGGCGAGCCGCTGGACCTGTATCGCTTCAAGAATCCGGTGTCGCCCCCGCCCAACCGCTTCGACAAGGACTGGCGTCCGCCGCCCTCGGTGGAGCAGGTCAGCCAGAGCGGCGGCTACATCGCGCTCGGTGTCTACTACCTGGCCGGCAAGGCGGCCAAGGGCCTGCACGCGCTGACCGGCGGCCCCGACCAGGTCCAGGCTGCCGTCGCGCGGCCACCTCCACAGCTGAGCGAGGCCGAACTGCAACGCGCCATGAAGGTGTGCGCGGAACAGGGCGGGGGCTGCGCAGCGGGGCCGTGAGCGCGCCGCCGCATAAGCGTCGCCCACCTCGGCGACCTCAGCCGCAGGCCCAGTCCAATCGCAGGTGCTGGATGTCCAGTTGCGCGATGCCGCCGCCGAAGTTGTAGCCGCCGAAGGCCTCGTCGAACTCGATGTAGTACGGGCTGAAGTCCGGGATGCCCTGTATCGGGCGCATGGTGCCGCCGAGGTGGTTGATGGCGTGGCCGGCGGCCCAGTCGTGCTCGCGGTAGTGCTCGCGGCTGACCACGCCGTCCTGCCAGTAGTAGAACGGCTGATAGCCGCCGGGATCGGGCGCGTCGCCGAACGTCTCGCGCGGCGGTACGCCGGCATTGGGATCGTGCTCGCGCCGGCGCAGCCGCAGCGGACGATGCAGGGCGAAACGGTCCGACGCCTGCGGCAGCGGCACGCTGCGCGCGTCCCACGCTTCGCATACTGTCGCGCTTCCGACCTGCAGCCATTCCGGCGGCGGCGTCTGCTGCAGCAACGGGCTGTCCACCAGCGGCGGCGGTCGGCATGGCGCGCCATCCACCTCTTCCTGCCGCAGCAGGATCAGCGCATAGGCGCAGTCCAGCAGGTCCTGCATGCGCCGCAGCCGCGGGTGGGCCTGCAGCGCGCGTTCGCGGAACGGTTGCAGCGCCGGGTCGGCCAGCGCCTGCGCGGGCGTGGCGATCGCGGCGTGCATCCCGTCCACTGTTCCGGCCGGGCCGCCGTCGTTATGGTCCGGCGCGGTGGCGAAGAACGACACCGCGACGATGTCCGGGCCGTGCACGCGGTAGTCCGGTGGCAGCCGCAGGGTGAAGCCGTGCTGCATCGGATAGCCACTCCACGGATCCAGCGGCCATTGCGCCGCGGCGATGCCCGGCGGCAGGCCGAAGCACCAGCCGTCGCTGTCGGGAGCGGGCGCGCCGTCGTGCCAATCTCCGGGTTCGATGTCGTAGGCGTGCACGGGCGTCTTCGACGGATCGCAGGGTGTGGTGGAGGGTTGACGCGACCGCGCCCTCAACGCCCGCCGCGCGTATAGCCTTCCAGTTCGTCGGCGCGGGAGCTGATCCGGCGCAGGGTGGCTTCGGCGCTTTGCAGGCCCGCCTCCTGGCCGCGTGCGCCGAACGCACGGTCGAGCTGTGCGGCCTGGTCGTTGGACTGCTGCCAGGTGTACTGCGCGTCCATCAGGCGGGACCGGTCGGTACCGCTGATGCGGTAGCGCAGCTTGTCGTAGGCGCGGTCCAGGCGCTCCTGCTGCACGCGCTGTTCGCGCTGGATGCAGCGCCGGCTCTCGTCCAGGCCCTGGGCCTGCTTGCGGCAGTCGTGGTAGGTGGCGGACAGGCCATCGCTCGGTGCAGCGGCGTCGGCGCCGGCCGGCGGCATCTGCTGCAGTTGCTGCTGCATCTGCTGGATCTGTTGGGCCTGCTGCTGCAGCAGGCGCTGCTGTTGCTGCAGTTGCGCATCGCGCGGGTCGGTCTGCTGCGCGGCGGCACTGCCGCACACGCCGGCGACCATCGCGGCGATCAGCCAGGCGCGCAGCCGGCGCTGGCGCTGGGTTCCCTGGTGCTGGTGCATCGTCCTTCTCCTTCGATCGGCAGCCGATCCTGCCGCGCGCCGCATCGCCGGTGCGCGGTCGAGGTGGGGCCAAGCATACGGGAAGGCGGTGATGGCTTCATGGCACGGCGATGCGGGCGCTCAGCGGGGAGACACCGCGCTCGTCGAAGGCTTCGACGGCGAACACGTAGTCCTGGTCGCGGTTCAGCGCCCGGATCTCCAGGTCGGTGCCGCGGTCGGCGAACACCTGGTAGGTGAGGTTGAGGCGGTCGGCACGCAGGCCCCAGCGCACGTTGTAGCCGACCGCGCCGGGCACCGCCTGCCAGTGCACGCGGGCATTGCGGCGGTCGGCATCGCGCTGCGCGACAACGCCGGTCGGCGCCGGCGGCGGGGCGCCGTCGGCGTTGCCGAACACGCGCAGGTCGCTGATCGCCAGGTGGGCGGCGCCGACGTGGCCGTGCACGTAGCGGATGTAGCGGGTGCGCACCGGCGCGGGCAATTGCAGGTAGGCGTTGGGCCGGTCGCGGCGGTCGGCGCCGTCGCCGACCTCGGCCAGCGGCAGCCAGTGGCGGCCGTCGCGCGAGTGCTGCAGCCGGAACGCGGTGTAGATGTCCGGCGCATCGCCGTAGCGGCCGGCACGGTAGTCGGCGAAGTTGACCTGCACCGCGCGCACGCTGCGTTCCCCGCCCAGGTCCACGGTGAGGGTCTCGCCGGGCGTGTTGCGTGCGGCCACCCAGTAGCTGCGCGGGTCCTCGTCGGTGGCGCGGTCGGCGGCGAAGCCGTCCAGGGTGGACGAGGCGGTGGCCGGCTTGCGGTAGGACAGCAGCATCCAGCCGGTGAACAGCGCCTCCGGGTCGGCCACCGGGCCGTCCGGCATCCAGTGCGGGAAATCGCCGAAGCGGGTGGACACGCGCATCTGCCCGTCGGCGGCGAACGCGGCGGGGAACAGCACGATGCGCCGTTCGAAGGTCCAGTTGGCGCCGATCCAGGCGGTGCCGCTGTTCCACCAGTTGCCGTGCGCGTCCTGGAAGGTGGAGCCGTGGCCGGCGCCCTGCATGAAACCGCCGGGCTTGTACGCCACCGGGTTGTACGCCGCATAGACGAACGGGCCGAGCGGGTGCTCGCCGACGTACACGCCGTTGGCGTAGGCGTTGTACTCGCTGCCGGGCGCGCCGTACTGCAGGTAGTAGCGGCCGCCGGTCTTGGTCATCCAGGCGCCTTCCAGGTAGCTGCCGATCGGGCTGCCGTCGGGGAAGCGGGCACCGCGGTGGTCGGGGCCGAAGCGCTCCCAGCCGTGCTGCGCCGGGTCCAGCGCGAGCAAGGGCGTCGGCACGCCGCGGAAGGCGAACCCCTGCGCGTTGCGATCCATGGCGATGCCATACAGCGGATAGCGGTCCGACGAGCCCCAGTACAGGTACCACTGGCCGTCGTCGTCGATGAACAGGTCCGGGTCCCAGGGGCCGGGCGGCACGTCGCTGAGCGGGCGGCCCTTCATCTCGGTGCCGATCGGCTGGGCGCGCGGCAGCTTGGGCAGCAGCCGGGTCAGGAAGTCGAGCTTGCCGCTGGCCGGGTCGCGGGTCTGCAGCAGCGGGCGCGGTTCGAAGGCCGACTGCATGATCACCAGGCGGTCGCCGTCGGCCACCACCGCCGGTGCGACGATGCTCTCGAACGGCCAGCGGCTGGGCGTGACGAACTGCCAGTCGAGCAGGTTGCTGGAGCGCCAGTAGCCGTCGGCCAGCGTCTGGAACAGATAGTAGGCGTCGCCGAAGCGCACGAACACCGGGTCGGCGCCGGTGCGGTAGGAAATGCCTTCGTTGAGTTGCTCGAAGTTGTAGCGGTAATCCAGGTCGATCGGATTGGCGTAGCTGCGCTGGCCTGGCGCCTGCGCCGCGGCCAGCCCGGCGGACGCCAGCAGCGCCAGCGTTGCGAATGCTCTGAACATGGCGATGGCCTTCCCCCGTGGCGGCGCCGGCTACCGTAGCAAACGCAGCGGCAGGGCGCGATGCGGCAGGCCATGCCGCCGCGGTTACCATGGCGCCCGCCCGTTCCCCGCTGCCGTGCTGCGGCCGCGGCGCCTTCCCTCGCCGACCGCCGACTCCATGACCGCCAACGTTTCGCCGCGCCGCCTGCTGCCCGTGTTGTTGTCGTCCTTGCTGTTCGCGGCCGCTGCCGCCTTCGCCAACGACAGCAGCATCGGCGACGCCAATGGCTCCATCGAACTGATCCGCCAGCCGGACATCCGCATGAGCAAGGAAGACCTGTTCATCAGCGAGGAGCGGGTGCAGGTGGACTACGTGTTCACCAACACCAGCACGCGCGAGCTGCTGGTGCCGATCGCCTTCCCGATGCCGCCGATGTACTTCGGCATGGCCGACCACAGCGCGCTCACCGACTTCAGGCTGTGGGTGGACGGCAAGCCGGTGCGCACTGAGCGCAAGCTGGTGGCGAAGCTGGACGGCAGCGACATCTCGCGCGCCTGGGCGGCCAGCGGCTGGACGCCGGACGACCTGGCCGAGTATGTCGAGGGCGGCACCGTCCCGGCCGGTCGCAAGCCGTTGCCCGCGCGCTGGTTCGACGCCGACGGGCAGCCGCGCTTCACCCTCAGCGAGTACTTCGTCTGGCAGCAGCGTTTTCCCGCCGGCGGCACGGTGGCGATCCGCCACAGCTACGTGCCCAGCGTCGCCACCGGCGTGCCGATGCCGGCCAGCGACCTGATCGGCGAGTACGCCAAATCCACCTGCCTGGACGCCGCCACCCAACAGCGCCTGCGTCGCCGCGCCGGCGCCAACGGCCTGCAGTGGAGCAACCTGCGCTACGTGCTGCGCACCGGCGCCAACTGGAAGGGCCCGATCCAGGACTTCCACCTGACCCTGAAGAAGCGCGCGCCCGGCGACCTGCTCAGCCTGTGCTTCGACGGCGAGCTGCAGCGCCTCGATGCGCTGACCTTCGAGTTCCGCCAGCGCGACTTCGTGCCCGAGCGCGACCTGGACATCCTGTTCCTGCGCTGACGCGCCATCGGCGCCCGCAGCGGCCGGCCGCGCCGAAGCCGACATCCGGCTGAACGCCGATGCGGCGCGGTCGGCAGTTTCGACCCGACGCGGTGGCGCGCGCGGCGGCGGATCGGGCAGCATGCGGCGGCGCGATCCCTCCCCCAGGACCTGCCCGCATGCGCGATGCCGCCGTTGCCGCTTCCGATCCCGTCGCCCTGGTGGCGGCGCGCCTGGAACGCCTGCCGCCGACCCGCAGCCTGTGGCGCCTGGTCGCGCTGCTGGCGCTGGGCGGCTTCTTCGAACTGTACGACCTGTTCCAGACCGCCTACCTCAGCCCCGGCCTGTTGCGCGACGGCATCTTCGCCGAGGGCGCGGCCGGCGTGTTCGGCATCGCCGACCAGGCCGCGTTCGCCTCGGCGACGTTCCTGGGCCTGTTCCTCGGCGCAAGCCTGCTCAGCCCGCTGGTCGATCGTGTCGGGCGCCGCGCGGTGTTCTCCTTCGCGCTGCTCTGGTACTGCGTGGCCACGGTGGCGATGGGCCTGCAGCACAGCGCGCTGGGGGTGATCCTGTGGCGCGGCGTGGTCGGCATCGGCCTGGGCGTGGAACTGGTCACCATCGATACCTATCTGTCGGAAATGGTGCCGCGGCAGATGCGCGGCGCTGCGTTCGCGCTGGCGTTCTGCCTGCAGTTCCTGGCGGTGCCGGCGGTGGCGTTGAGCGCCTGGGCGCTGGTGCCGCACGCGCCGCTGGGCCTGAGCGGCTGGCGCTGGGTGGCGCTGCTCAGCGGTGGCTTCGCGCTGGCGGTGTGGTGGCTGCGCAGCCGTTTGCCGGAGTCGCCACGCTGGCTGGCCACCCAGGGCCGCCACGCCGAGGCCGACGCGGTGCTGCAGCAGCTGGAAGCGCGCTGTACCGCCGACCTGGGGCGGCCCTTGCCCGCACCCGAGCCGGCGTCGGCGCCGGCCGCGCCGACGCCGCAACTGTCCGCGCTGTGGCAGCCCCCGTACCGGCGCCGCATGGCGATGCTGGTGAGCTTCCACATCTTCCAGGCGATCGGCTTCTTCGGTTTCGGCAACTGGTTGCCGGCGCTGCTGGCGCGGCAGGGCGCCGACAGCGTGCACGGCCTGGGCTACGCCTTCGCCATCTCTTTGGCGTATCCACTGGCGCCGCTGCTGCTGATCGGCGTGGCGCAGCGCTGGGAGAACAAGTGGCAGGTGGTGGTGTCGGCGCTGGGCGCGATGCTGTTCGGGCTGCTATTCGCCTGGCAGAGCCAGCCGCTGCTGCTGATCGCCTGCGGCGCGGCGGTCACCTTCTGCAATGCCTGGATGAGCTTCGCCTATCACGGCTACCAGGCCGAACTGTTTCCCACCGCGCTGCGCGCCCGCGCGGTCGGCTTCTGCTATTCCTTCAGCCGCCTGTCCACGGCCGCCAGCAGCCTGCTGATCGGCATGCTGCTGGACCGCACCGGCCACCGCGGCGTGCTCGCCTGCATCGCCGCCAGCCTGCTGATGGCCGCCGCGGTGGTGGGCCGGTTCGGGCCGCGTACGCACCAGCGCGCGCTGGAGCGGATCTAGGCGTGTGGGATATGTTGAGACGCGCGCGAAGTGGCCTGGCGCACATCGAGGCGTGCATCGCGTTCAGACTGGCCCTTTACCTACCGCGGAGGACGTCATGCAACCGTTCAACGGCGCCAAGCTGGCGCTGCTGTGCGACGACGCGCTGCTGGTGTACCAGCGCGATGTGAAGCCGGAGATTCCCTGGCCGGGACTCTGGGACCTGCCTGGCGGCGGCCGCGAGGACGACGAGAGCCCCGAGCGCTGCGCTCTGCGCGAACTGCAGGAGGAGTTCGGCCTAGTGCTGGAGGAAGACAGGCTGACCTGGGGCCGCTGCTATCCGTCCCTGCAGCCCGGGTCCCTGCCGAGCTGGTTGTTCGTTGGCCGCCTGAGTTGTGCCGAGATCGCCAGCATCCGCTTCGGCGATGAAGGCCGGGGGTGGCTGCTGATGCCCGTGGCCGAATTTCTCGCCCATCCCCAGGCCGTGCCCCATCTGCAGGAGCGCCTGCGCGACTACCTGGCTCAGTGCGTGCAGGGGTAGCTGGTCTGGCCGGCCAGTCGTTGCCTGCGATACGAGAAGCGGGTTTACAGCGTGCGTCGCGGGGCATGCAACCGCCGCGATGACGGCTGCCTCTGCAGCGCCGATCCTGCCACCTTGGGCCATGGCCAGTTCGGTGGACCGGCGCGATGTCGCCGGGGCCAGGGCGCCACGCTTGGCCTGGCGGTGGACCGGCCGTACTGTCTGGACCGCGCCCGGCGCCGCGTGGGCCAGACGCAGGCGCGGTGTGCGGCAGGGGCCTGCCTCAATTCCGATCACGCGTTCCGGCCGCGCGATTCCTTAACGTCCCGCACCGGTCATCGTCCCTCGACACCATGCCGGGGCGGCTCGGTGCATGCTGTCGCCTCCCTCGCCACGAGCTTCAGCCATGACCTCGCTATTGCCCGTCCCCGTGATGGATGCCGCCGACCACCGCGACCTGGCCCAGGCGCGCGCCCTGCTGGAACACCCGGGCCTGGCGGCGAAGATCGCCAATGCGGTGGGCGCGCCGATCGAGGCGCTGATCAACAAGCGCCTGCCGAAACTGCTGTCCTCGCGCATCGATGCGGTCAGCCAGCGCGCGCTGCGGGTGGCGTTGCGCTCGGCACTGCTGACCCTGCGTGGGCAGGCGCCGGAACGCGCACGGCCGCGCCTGCATGGCGCCGCGGTGGCGGCGACCGGTGCGGCTGGCGGCTTCTTCGGCCTGCCCGGGCTGGTGGTGGAACTGCCGCTGACCACGACCTTGATGCTGCGTTCGATCGCCGACATCGCCCGCGCCGAGGGCGAGCGCCTGGACGACCCGGCGACCGCCCTTGCGTGTCTGGAGGTGCTGGCGCACGGCGGCCGCAGCCACCGCGACGACGGCAGCGAATCGGGCTACTTCGCGGTGCGCGCGGCGATGGCGCAGCAGCTCAGCGCCGCGGCGCAGTACATCGCCGCGCACGGCCTGGGCAGCAAGGGTGCGCCGGTGCTGGTATCGCTGCTGTCGCGCATCGCCGCCAAGTTCTCGGTCACGGTCAGCGAGAAGCTGACGGCGCAGGCGGTGCCGCTGGTCGGCGCGGCCAGCGGCGCGCTGCTCAACACGGTGTTCATCTCGCACTTCCAGGCGATGGCGCACGGCCACTTCATCGTGCGCCGGCTGGAGCGCCGCTACGGCGAGGCGGCGGTACGCCAGGCCTACGAGGCGTTGCCGGCAGGGCAATGAGCCATGGCGGTCGCCGCGTTGCGCTGGCTGTGGGCAGCGCGCGCTGGCACAGTGGTGGCCGCCGCCACGCTTCTCCCGATCTTTCTTTGCCGCAGGTGCACGCCATGAAAACCCGCCACCGTTCCGACAGCGACGACGACCAGCCACGGCTGGCGGTGCTGATCGACGCCGACAACGCGCAGCCCTCGGTGATCGAAGGCCTGCTCGCCGAAGTCGCCAAGTACGGCCTGGCCAGCGTCAAGCGCATCTATGGCGATTTCACCAGCACGCGCATGACCCAGTGGAAGCAGGCGCTGCTGAAGCATTCGATCAGCCCGGTGCAGCAGTTCGCCTACACCAGCGGCAAGAACGCCACCGACAGCTCGCTGATCATCGACGCGATGGACCTGCTCTACACCGGCCGCTTCGACGGCTTCTGCCTGGTTTCCAGCGACAGCGACTTCACCCGCCTGGCACAGCGCCTGCGCGAGGAAGGACCGACGGTGTACGGCTTCGGCGAGCGCAAGACCCCGGATGCGTTCGTGCAGGCCTGCGACAAGTTCATCTACACCGAAGTGCTGCGCAGCGAGGCCAGCGCGGCGGAGCCGGCCAAGCCCGCCGCTGCGGCCGCCAAGCCGGCGGCCAAGGGCCGCAAGAAGCCGGCCGCGACGCCGGCCAAACCCGAGCCGACGCCCGCCGCCACCGAGACCAAGCAGGCGCCGCTGACCCTGCTGCGCCAGGCCATCGAGGAAGCCTCCGACGACCAGGGCTGGGCCGGGCTCGGCAGCGTCGGCAGCTATCTGAACAAGGTGCGGCCGGATTTCGATCCGCGCCTGTATGGGCACAAGAAGCTCAGCGACCTGCTGCGCCGGCTGTCGTCGCACTTCGAACTGGAGGAGCGCGGCAACGAGGGCGGCGGCAAGCGCATCTTCGTGCGCTCGCGCGGATGAGCTGTCAGCCGCTGCCATTCGCACTGGTGCGTGCCGTCGTGGCGCGCAATGGCACACACAGGTGCACGACACGATGAGCGATCGACCCTACGCCCCGTCCTGCGACCGCAACCGCGATCCGATCCTGCAGGTGCTGCAGCGGCAGTTCGCCGATCGTCGCCAGGTGCTGGAGATCGGTAGCGGCACCGGCCAGCACGCGGTGCATTTCGCCGCGGCGCTGCCGCAGCTGACCTGGCAATGCAGCGAGCGCGCCGAGCACCTGCCCGGCATCGCGCAGTGGCTGGAGGTGGCGGCGCTGTCGAACACGCCGCCGGCGCTGGCGCTGGACGTGCGCGAGGGGCCGTGGCCGCGCACTGGCTACGATGCGGTGTTCACCTCCAATACCTTGCACATCATGGGCTGGGACGCGGTGCAGGCGTTCTTCGCCGGCGTCGGCCAACTGCTGGCAAACAGCGCCGACGGCATGCTGGTGGTCTACGGCCCCTTCAACTACGGCGGCGCCTTCACCAGCGACAGCAATCGCGACTTCGATGCGTGGCTGAAGGCGCGCGACCCGGCCAGCGGCATCCGCGATGCCGAGGCGGTGGACGCGCTGGCCCAGGCGCAGGGCCTGACGTTGCAGGAAGACGTGGCGATGCCGGCCAACAACCGCTGCCTGGTCTGGCGCCGCGGCTGAGGCAGGAGCGCCACCCGGCGATGTCTTGGCGTCGTGCGGGTGCGCGATCGAGCAGACGGATACGCCGTGGGCGCCCAATCTGACTGCGTCAGCCATGTCGTGACGGTGCATGCGCCAGCGACGCGGAGTGCGCGGTCGTACCGAATACGCCGACGTGCTTGATGCAGCACTGTCTTGGCCGGTTCCATGCCTGCGCTGCATGGCGGGCGACGCAGTAGGCGTTGTGTCCAGGTGACGAAGCCGCACTCTCTCCCTCATCACGGGTTCACTGCCGTGCCACGGCGGATTCACCGCGCGCTTGCGACTGTGCGCCGACACCCGCCGCCGCCGAACGGGCCTGCAGCCGGTGCTTCCTTCCTTCGCCACGGAGCATACCCATGGACAACAACGACAAAGCCCGCGATCTCAATCGCGATCCGATTTCCGGCACCCCGGGTTCGCATCCGGTCGGGGTCGGCATCGGTGGAACCGCCGGGGGCGTGGCCGCGGGCGCGCTGGCCGGCACCGTGTTCGGGCCGCTCGGCACCTTGATCGGCGCGGCGGTCGGCGTGGTGGCCGGTGCGGCGGCGGGCAAGGGCGTGGCCGAGCGCATCGACCCCACCGGCGAGGATGCGTACTGGCGCGAGGAGTATCGCAACCGCGACTACGCCAAGGCCGATTACGACTACGACCGCGACTACGCCGCGGCCTATGGCCTGGGCCTACAGGCGCGCGAGCAGTATCCCTCGCGCACCTGGGACGAACACGAGCGCGAGCTGTCGCACGACTGGGGCACGCGCCGTGGCGACTCGCGCCTGGAGTGGGACGAGGCGCGGCTGGCCGCGCGCGATTCCTGGGAGCGCGCCGACGCCACCTATCGCACCTACGAGGACAGCGACCGCTACTACGCCGATCGCTTCGACACCGTGGACTACCGCGAGACCGACAGCAGCTACGACGACTACCGCCCGGCCTACCGCTACGGCGTGCAGGCGCGCAGCCGCTACCGTGACCGGATCTGGGACGACCGCCTGGACACCGACCTGGAAAGCGGGTGGGAGCGCGCCAAGGATCGCTCGCGGCTGAGCTGGGCACAGGCCAAGGCGGCGGTGCGCGAGGCCTTCGATTCCGATCGTTACGATCGCCCCGGCCGAGGCAATCCGCCTGATCCGCGGGTCTGATTCGACGTTCGTTGCGTTGAATGGCAGTAGGTGGAGTTGCCACCGGGCACTCGACCGAATCGCATCCTGATACAACACAGCGGCCGCTGCATAGGGCCGCTGTGTCGTATGCGGAGTCTACGGAAGCAACCATGTGGGAGGGACTTCAGTCCCGACGCGCAGACCCTTCCGTCATCGGCAGCATCGCGATCGACCGGGATCCATCTGCATGGTAGTGGTGGGCGGAACGTCGCTGGCACCGGCTGCATCGTCACCGGGTGACATGGCAGGTCGCGGTTGAACATGGCAGGTGGCGGTTGAAGTTGTTCCTGCAGCCTGGCCCCTACAGTCTGTCCGATGTCGGCGAGCGCGCTGGAGGTTGCTGAACCTTCGGTTGCAACGGATCGTCCGCCTGCGCCTCTTCCTCTGCCTCGGCCTGTGCCTCCGCCTCCGCCTCCGCGTCTTCCTTCGAGGCGGCATCCCACCAGGCCGGCGCCGCCAGCGGTTCTTCTCCATAGCCGTTCATGCAACCTGTTCGTTGCTGCTCCAGGCGCTTGTAGTCCAGGGTGAGACGCTGCACGTCCTGTTGCTCTGGCCACTCGGTGTAGGCGAAGTAGCCCTCGTACTGGTTGCCATTGATGCAGGCGATATACGAATCCGCCCGCAGCCCGGCTGCCTGAAAGACCAACACCCGCGCTTCGCCGTTGCGATCCAGGCGGCCATGGAAGACCGTCCATTTGCCCGACGCGCAACTCGCGCCGGAGATCCCCATGTAGCTCAGACACGGAATCGACCACACGTCCTGCTGGACGCGGATCCTAGCGCCCGAGAGTGGCCGATCGGGTCCCGCCACGACACGGATCGTGATGAACCGCGGCATGATCCAGGGGCCGGCGTGCTCCGCCAGTAGGTAGAACAGCAGGATGGCGCCCACCAGCGCCACGCATGCGAGTTTGAGCAAACGCTTCACGCGATGTTCCTTCGAGGGTGATGCGGCCGTGGATCGCTGGCGATCCACGCAACATGCGGATGATGCCCAAGGCCGGCCGCCCTGGGCGATGCTGCCGTCCTGCGTGCGGCTGGAGTCGGGCCGCGGCTGCAGCCACTACTGCAGCAAATGCACGGACGCCATGGAACGCGGCAGAGCAGCAGGCGCAGCGCCAGCCGCGCCGCGTTCGGTCAGATGCCCTCGATGCTGCCATTGCGCCGCCGCTGCAAGGTGGCGGGCGTTCGTCTCCCGCTCAGGCCGCCTGCACGATATGCAGCGCCTTCGGGTTGCGCCAGGTCGCCAGCAGCCGCGCTTCCTGTTGCTTGGCCTCGTGCAGGTGCGCTTCCTTGACGTGGCCGTAGCCGCGGATGTGTTCCGGGATGCTGGCGATCTGCACCGCCAGCGCCAGGTTGTCCGCCTGCAGCCGCTGCAGCAGTTCGTCCACGGTAGCGAGGTAGTCGGCGATCAGTTGCCGTTCGCCGCGGCGCTCGGCGCTGTAGCCGAACACGTCGAAGGCGCCACCGCGCAGCCGGCGCAGCTTGGCCAGCCACTTGAACGCGGTGAACATCCACGAGCCGTATTCGCGCTTGCGCAGCCGGCCGTGTTCGTCCTTCTTCGCCAGCAGCGGCGGCGCCAGGTGGAAGCGCAGGCGGTAGTCGCCTTCGAACTGCGCCTGCAGCTGCTGCGCGAACGCGCCGCTGGTGTACAGCCGCGCCACCTCGTACTCGTCCTTGTAGGCCATCAGCTTGAATGCATAGCGCGCCACCGCTTCGGTCAGCGCGGTCGAGGCCGGGGCCACGCGCTGTTCGGCAGCGCGCACGCGCTCCACCAGCGCGGTGTAGCGTGCGGCGTAGGCGGCGTCCTGGTAATCGACCAGGAAGGCGTGGCGGCGCGCGACCAGCTCGGGCAGCGAGCGCGACAGGCGGCTGTCGTCCAGCGGCGCGTGGCCGGCCTCGCCGCTCTCGGCGGCGGCCGGCAGCTCGCGCGCCGGACGCGGATTGGCGGGATTGCGCGGCGCGGCGCTGGCGCCGGCCTCGTGGCCTTCCCACTCGCCCGGCGGCAGCTGCTGCAGCCCCGGCGCCTGGCGTTCGCGTTCGTCCGCGGCCGGATCGGCGAGACCCGCCGCGCGTCGTACCGCCGGCAGGTCCAGCGCCGCCAGGCGGCCCCAGGCGAAGGCCTGCTGGTTCATCGCCACCGCCGCGCCGTTGAGCTCGATCGCGCGCATCAGCGCCGCGTGCGACAGCGGCACCAGGCCCTGCTGCCAGGCGTAGCCGAGCATGAACAGGTTGCTGGCGATGGCGTCGCCGAGCAGCGCGGTGGCCAGCTGTGTGGCGTCGAGCAGCAGCGGATCGCGCCCGCCCAGCGCCAGGCGCACGCCGGCAATGATCTCGGCGGCCGGGAACTGCATGTCCGGGTGCGTGGTGAAGGTGCCCGGCATCGCCTCGTAGCTGTTCAGCACCACCTGCGAGCGATCGCCGCGCACCTTGGACAGCGCCCAGTAGTCGTTGACCACCACCATGTCGCACCCCAGCACCAGGTCGGCCTCGCCGGCGGCGATGCGCACCGCGTGCAGGTCTTCCGGTTGCCGCGCAATGCGGATATGCGTGGTGACCGCGCCGCCCTTCTGCGCCAGGCCGGTCTGGTCGAGCACGCTGGCGCCCTTGCCCTCCAGGTGCCCGGCCATGCCCAGCAGCGCGCCGATGGTGACCACGCCGGTGCCGCCGACGCCGGTGATGAGGATGTTCCAGGGCTGGCTCAGGTCGCTGCGGAAGCTTGGTGTCGGCAATTGCTCCAGCAGCGCCGCGGCCTCGGCCTTGCGGCCCTTGCGCGGCTGCCCACCGTGCACGGTGACGAAGCTGGGGCAGAACCCGGACACGCAGGAGTAGTCCTTGTTGCAGCTGGACTGGTCGATCTGGCGCTTGCGCCCGTACTCGGTCTCCTTCGGCAGCACCGACACGCAGAAGCTCTTCTCGCCGCAGTCGCCACAGCCTTCGCAGACCAGCGAGTTGACCAGCACCCGCTTGGGCGGGTCGGGCAGCTTGCCGCGCTTGCGCCGGCGCCGCTTCTCGGTGGCGCAGGTCTGGTCGTAGATCAGCACGCTGGTGCCCTTGACCTCGCGCAGGTGCCGCTGCACCGCGTCCAGCTCGCTGCGGTCGTGGAACTCCACCTCGCTGGGGAACAGCTCGCGGCGCCGCGTCCACTTGCCGATGTCGTCGCTGACCAGGGCGATGGTGTGCACGCCTTCGGCACGCATCTGCCGGGCGATGTCGGGCACGCTGAGGGTGCCGTCCACCGGCTGTCCGCCGGTCATCGCCACCGCGTCGTTGTAGAGGATCTTGTAGGTGATGTTGACGCCGGCGGCGATCGACTGGCGGATCGCCAGCGAGCCGCTGTGGAAATAGGTACCGTCGCCCAGGTTCTGGAACACGTGCGGGGTGTCGGTGAACGGCGCCTGCCCGGCCCAGGTGACGCCTTCGCCGCCCATGTGGGTGAAGGTGTCGGTGGCGCGGTCCATCCACGTCACCATGTAGTGGCAGCCGATGCCGCCGAGCGCGCGCGAGCCTTCCGGCACCACCGTGGAGGTGTTGTGCGGGCAGCCGGAGCAGTAGTGCGGCACGCGCGGGAAATTGGCGCGCGGCAGCGCCATCTCGGCTTCCTTGGCTTCCATCCAGCGCAGCCGTTGCTCGATCGAGTCGGTGTTCACCGCGGCCGACTGCGGCAGGCGCAGGATGCGCTTGCCGATCACCCCGGCGATGGTGGCCGGAGTCAGTTCGCCGGTGGACGGCAGGATCCATTCGCCGGCCTCGTCGTACTTGCCGACGATGCTCGGGCGCGGGCCGGCGCTGGCCGGCCAGTTGTAGAACTGCTCCTTCATCTGCCGCTCGATGAAGGCCTTCTTCTCCTCCACCACGACGATGTCCTGCAGCCCGCGCGCGAACGCGGCGATGCCCAGCGGCTCCAGCGGCCAGGTCATGCCGACCTTGTACACGCGGATGCCGATGCGCGCGCAGGCGTCCGCGTCCAGGCCCAGGTACTCCAGCGCCTGCAGCACGTCCAGGTAGCTCTTGCCGGTGGTGACGATGCCCAGCCGCGCCTGCGGCGCATCCATCACCGTGCGGTCGATGCCGTTGGCGCGGGCGAAGGCCTGCGCCGCGCGCACCGCGTAGCGATGCAGGCGCATTTCCTGGTCCAGCGGCGGATCCGGCCAGCGGATGTTGAGGCCGCCCGGCGGCAGCTCGAAATCCTCCGGCAGCACGATCTGCCGCGCGAACGGATCTACCTGCACCGAGGCCGAGGACTCCACCGTCTCGGCGATGGTCTTGAAGCCGATCCAGCGCCCGGTGTAGCGGCTCATCGCCCAGCCGAGCAGGCCCATGTCGAGGATGTCCTGCACCCCGGCCGGATTGAGCACCGGCATCATCGCGCTGACGAACTCGTCCTCCGAGCCGTGCGGCAGGGTCGAGCTGCGGCACGCGTGGTCGTCGGCGGCCAGCGCCAGCACGCCGCCATGGCGCGAGGTGCCGGCGGCGTTGCCGTGCTTGAACACGTCGCCGCAGCGGTCCACGCCCGGGCCCTTTCCGTACCACATGGCATACACGCCATCCACGCGCGCGCCGGGGAACAGGTTGGTCTGCTGCGTGCCCCAGACCATGGTCGCGCCCAGGTCCTCGTTGAGTCCGGGCTTGAACACCACGTTGGCCGCGTCCAGATGCTTGCGCGCGCGCCACAGTTCCAGGTCGAAACCGCCCAGCGGGCTGCCGCGGTAACCGCTGACGAAGCCGCCGGTGTTCAGCCCGGCGGCGCGGTCGCGCAGTTGCTGCATCAATGGCAACCGCACCAGCGCCTGCACCCCGGACAGATAGATGCGGCCATCGGTGCGGGTGTACTTGTCTTCCAGCGTATAGCGGGTGTCCACGCCGTCGGCGGCCGCTGCGGCGAGGGAGGACGACGGACGCGGATCGGCGATGCGGTTCATGGCTTGCCCGGAAATGGAAGGCTGGCGGGCGCGCAGCGCCTGCCGCGCGCGATCGCCCCGATTGTATCAGCGGCGATTTTTGCGCCCGTTCTCGTCCACGCCGGCCGTGGCGGGGTAGGATGGGACCCGGGTGAGGGGATCACTCCAGGGGATTGCAGCAGTGAAGGCATATACATACGCAGTGGCCGCGATGCTGGCCTGCATCGGCCTGGCCACCGCGGCCAGCGTGCGGGCGCAGGCATTGCCGGCACCGAAAGAGTTCTACTTCGACGAAGACCGCGGCACCACCCGTCCGGTCACCGCCATCGCCGGTAGCGGCGAGGCCCTGGTGGATCGTCTGGCCAGTGCCGTGCAGCGCGATCCCAACGCCAACGAGGCGCGCGCGCAGCTGGCCGGCATCGCCATGGCCGGCGGCCGCCAGGAACTGGGCGAACAGCTGTATCAGGCCGCGTTGCATGCGCTGCCTGCCGGCGTGCAGCGGCGCCAGGTGCAGTGGAACTACGGCTGGGATCTGCTACGTGCCGGCGACCCCGCGCGCGCGCTGGCGCAGTGGAGCGCGCTGGTCAACGGCCGCCCGGCGGCGCCGGACTGGCTGCCGCCGACCCTGGCGCTGACGTTGTGGCGCCTGCAGCGCAAGGACGAGGCGGTGAAGTGGTACGCCGCGGCGGCGCGCACCTGGCCGGACAAGTGGGGCGCCACCGCCGATTTCGCGGCGTTGCTGCCGGCCTGGCGCGACGACGAGCGCGCGACCCTGGCCGAAGTGCAGGCCGCCTGGAAGGCCGCGCCGCCGGCCTGGCCCTGATGCACGCGGGTCCAGGAAGCACGACGCGGCCCGCGCGGGTGGCCGGCGCAATCTAGGGTCCGGGTGTGCCCGGTCGCACAGCGCACCGTGTCGTCGCGCCTGCGCGTGCTGGGCGCAGGCCAGGTGCGGCTTCGGTCGCGCGATGCCTCGACGGCCTGCGTGCGCATGCCATGCGATGATGCCGCGTACCCGCTGATTTCGTGCTGTGCCGATGGCTTTCGATGCGTTCGCCCTGATGTTGGTCATGCTGGCGCTCGGCAAGCTGTTCGCGCGTCAGCGCGTCCTGCCGGCCAACACCACCGAGGTGCTCAACGGGGTGGTGCTGTACCTGTGCCTGCCGGCCTCGGTGCTGATCTACGTGCCGCGCCTGCAGTTCAATCTGGAACTGCTCGGATTGATGCTGACGCCGTGGCTGCTGACCGGCGTGAGCGCGCTGGCGATGCTGGGCTTGCGCCGGCCGTTGCGGCTGCGCCGGGATCAGCAGGCGGTGCTGCTGCTGTGCGTGGCGCTGGGCAATTCCAGCTTCATCGGCTACCCGATGGTGCGCGCGCTGCTCGGCGAGGCGGCCTTGCCGTATGCGGTGGTCTACGATCAGTTCGGCACCTTCGTGCTGCTGTCCAGCTTCGGCCTGTACGTGCTGGCGCGCTACAGCGGCGAGGCGCCGCCGTCGCCGCGGCAGACGCTGTTGCGCATGGCGCGGTTCCCGCCGCTGTGGGCGCTGCTGTTCGCACTGACCCTGATGCCGGCGCAGCCGCCGGCGTGGATCGCCTCCGGCCTGCAGCACCTGGCCGACGCGATGCTGCCGCTGGTGATGCTGGCGGTGGGATTCTCGATCCAGTTGCGCTTGCCGCGCGAAGAATTGGCGCCGTTGGCCGCCGGCCTGGTGCTGAAGCTGCTGGCGCTGCCGGCCCTGGCCTGGCCGCTGTCGTGGGTGCTGGGCCTGCGCGGGCAGGCGCTGCAGGCCAACGTACTGGAATCGGCGATGCCGACCATGATCACCGCCGCGCTGCTGGCGATCTCGCATCGCCTGGCGCCGCGCCTGGCCGCGGCCCTGGTCGGCTACGGGATTCTGCTGTCGCTGGTCACGTTGCCGGCGTGGGCGTGGTTGTTGGGGGCGTTGCGGTAGCGGCGATGGCACGTCTCGCCGCAAGGTGTCGAGGTTGAAGGACGGCGCCTCGATCGGAATGGCGCGCGCGTCGTACCCTCATCCGCCCCTTCGGGGCACCTTCCCCCAAAAAGGGGGCCGTGGTCCCGACGGGAGAAGGGAGAAGCAAAGCCCCTCTCCCCCCGGGAGAGGGGTTGGGGTGAGGGTCGGGCGCAGCCTCGCATAGCGGCATCGCCCGTTGTCACCAACCGCCCGCCGCTAATCCGCCGGCACCGTCCGCCCGCTGGCCCAGCTGCGCAGCGCCTGCACCTGTTCGGCCATCAGCACCGACAGCGGTCGGGTAGTGCGGATCTCCTGCATCAGCAGCTCGGTATCCAGCGGCCGCTGTTCGGCGTGCGCGGCATACAGCCCGGAGACGATCGCCTGCTCGATCTCGGCACCGGAGAACCCGTCGGCGGCGGCAGCCAAGGCCGGTAACGCGAACGCGTCCGCATGCAGCTGCCGCCGCGTCAGGTGCAGGCGCAACAGCTCCACGCGCGTCTGCGGGTCGGGCAGGTCGACGAAGAAGATCTCGTCGAAGCGGCCCTTGCGCAGCAGTTCCGCCGGCAGCTCGTGCACCTGGTTGGCGGTGGCGACGATGAACACCGCGGCGCTGCCGTCGGCGCTGCCGCGTTCGGCCATCCAGGTCAGCAGCGTGCCGAGCACGCGCCGCGATACGCCGCCGTCCTCGCCGCCGCTGGCCAGGCCCTTCTCGATCTCGTCCATCCACAGCACGCACGGCGCCAGTTGCTCGACCGCGGCCAGCGCGTCGCGCAGATTCTTCTCGGTCTCGCCGTGGTACTTGGCGTACAGCGCGCCCATGTCCAGGCGCAGCAGCGGCACGCCGAACCCCGCCGCGGTGGCCTTGGCCAGCATCGACTTGCCGCAACCCTGCACGCCGAGCAGCAGCACGCCCTTGGGCGGGTCCAGCCCCGGCGGCGCGGTGCCGGCGAACACCGCGCGGCGCTGTGCGATCCATTGCTTGAGCCGGCGCGCACCGGCCACGTCCTCGAAGCGCGTGGCATCGTTGTCGTACTGCAGGTGGCCGCTGCGGTTGAGCAGTTCGAACTTGAGCTTGGCCAGTTGCGGCAGGTCGGATGCGGTGAGCGCGCCGTCGGCGTAGATCAGTTGCCGGGCGATGCGCCGCGCGTCGATCAGGCTGAGCCCGCGCAGGTTGCGCAGGATCTGCTTGACCGCCTCGCCGTCGACCTCCACCCGGCGTCCGCCGAACTCGCGCGCATAGCCCAGCGCCTCCTCCTGCACCATCTTCAACAGGGCGTTGGCATCGGGTAGGCGCGGATTGAAGCGGGTCGCCAGCGCTTCCAGCTCGGCCGGCAGCTCGATCCGCGTGCCGATCAGCACCAGCACGTGCGGCTGGCAGTGGCGGCGCTCGACGATGTCGCGCAGCAGGCGCTGGTGGCTGGCGTAGCCCAGGTACGGGGTGACGTCGAGCAGCAGGTAGATGCCGCGCTGATCGGCCTGCTTGATCGCCTGCAGCACCGCGCTGGCATCCGGCGGCCCGCTCGGCGGGTCCTCGCGGTCCAGGTCGATGCGGCGCAGGCCCTCGGTGATCGACCAGCGGTGCAGGGCGCGCCAGACCTGCATCAAGGCCTGCCGGAACAGGTCGACGATGCGCGCCTCCTCCTGCGTCTCGATCACGATCAGGGGCGTGTTGGCGCGGATCAGCGCGACCAGGTCCTGCAGCTCGCTCATGGCATCGGAAGGCGAAGGGGGCCGCCACGATAGCAAGCCCGGCGGCTGGCGGCGTGCTGCGCGTTGACTACCGGCTGACGTAGGGCCGGTGTACGCTCCGGCTTCTTCCCCCGGAAGCGAGGCGTGCATGAAGACGATCCTGGTGGCCGGCTCCAAGGGCGGCGTGGGCAAGACCACGGTCGCCACGCACCTGGCGGCGTCCTACGCGCTGGCAGGCAAGCGCACGGTGCTGGCCGATGCCGATCCGCAGGACTCCTCGACCCGCTGGGCCGAACGCCGTGCCGGGCTGGACAGCGCGGTGCTGCCGATCGACGCCAGCCGCAAGCGCAGCTGGCGCGCGGCGCTGCCCGACGACGCGCAGCGGGTGATCGTCGATGCCCCCGCCGGCGCCATGGCCGAGGATCTGGGCCACTTCCTCGACGAGGCCGACGCAGTGGTGGTGCCGGTGATGCCGTCGGCGCTGGACATCGAGGCCACCGTCGGCTTCCTCAACACCCTGGCCAAGGTGCCACGGGTGCACCAGCGCAAGCTGCCGGTCGGGCTGGTGCTCAACCGCAGCAAACCCTGGACCAATGCCACCCAGCAGGCGCTGCAGATGCTCGGCGAATGGCCCTACCCGGTGGTGGCGCAACTGCGCGACAGCCAGGCCTACGTGGTGCTGGTGGGGCTGGGCCGCAGCCTGTTCGATTACCACTCCGTCCAGGTCCGCGACCACCAGCAGGACTGGGAACCGTTGCTCAAGTGGCTCAAGAAGGCCTGACCGATGACCATCGTTTTGCGAGAAGTGATCCTGCTGCGCCATGCCCACGCCGAACCGGCCGACACCGGCCAGGCCGATTTCGACCGGCCGCTGTCGCCGCACGGCCTGGCCGAGGCCGAAGCCGCCGGGCGCTGGCTGCTGGAGCAGCGGCTGGTGCCGGACCGGGTGCTGTGTTCGCCGGCGCGGCGCGCGCGCGAAACCCTGGAGGCGGTGCTGGAGCTGACCGGCTACGTCGAGCAGCGCCTGGAGCCGCGCATCTACGAGGCGACCTCGGGCACCCTGGCCGATCTGCTGGACGGCCACCGCGACGTCGAGCGGCTGTTGCTGGTCGGCCACAACCCGGGCCTGGAGCGGCTGGCGGCGCTGATGCACAGCGGCCAGTCCGGCGACTACCGCGGCATGCCCACCGCCAGCGTCGCCGTGCTCGGGGTCCCGCACGACGCGGCGATCGAGCCGGGCGTGGCGCGCTTGACCGCGTTCTGGTGGCCCTGAGCCCGCTGCGCAGGTTCCTGCGGCCGGCGCTGTGCGCCGCGCTGCTGCCGTTGTGTCTGTGGTGCGCCGTCGGCCACGCGCAGGTGACGCCGGCCTTGCTGGCGCCCGGCGAATACGCCCTGGACCCGGCGCAGTCGCGCTTCGGGTTCGAGATCCGCACCCGCTTCGGCCAGCGCATCGAAGGCTTCTTCCCGCGCTACGAGGGCACCGTGCACGTGCTGCCCGATGGCCGCCACCAGGTGCACCTGCGCCTGTTCACCGCCTACGTGGAAATCCCCGGCAAGCCGCGCTACACCGGCTGGATGCGCGGCGAGGATTTCTTCGACGCGCCGCGCTACCCCACCGTGTCCTTCGACTCGCAGCCGTTCTCGCCGCAGGTGCTGGGCAAGGGCGGGCCGATCCCCGGCATCCTGAGCATCCGCGGGGTCAGCCACGCCGAGACGCTGACCGTCATGCCGGCCGCATGCACCCGCGCAGGCTATGATTGCGACGTCATCAGCCGCGGTACGGTATTGCGTGGACGTTACGGAATGGACAAGTGGGATCTGGCCTTGAGCGACCGGGTCACCTTCGTGCTGCGCGCACGCCTGACCGAGGCGGCCACTCGGTGATATCAAAATTGATGCGGGTGCTGGTGGTGGTGGCGCTGCTGCTCGGCAGCGGCTGCGCGAGCCTGTCGCAGGCGCAGCACGGCCGCGCCGTGGCGATCGCCGAGGCCGCGCGCGACCGCCAGGTCGACTGCACGCGCGGGGACCACTGCGCGCTGGCCTCGCCGCTGCGCGGGCTGGCCGGCAAGGCCTTCGCCCAGTCCGGCGCCGGCGCGCCGCGCCACTACGCCACCATCCTCGACCACGGCGAAGAGGCGCTGGTGGCGCGAGTCAACCTGATCCGCAGCGCCAGCCGCAGCATCGACCTGCAGACCTACATCTTCGACAAGGACGACAGCGCGCGGCTGGTGATGGACGAACTGCTGGCCGCGGCGCGGCGCGGCGTGCAGGTGCGCGTGCTGATCGACCAGCTCTCGGCGATCTCCGACCTGCAGATCCTCGGCGCCCTGGCCGGCGCGCACGAGAACTTCTCGCTGCGCATCTACAACCCGACCTTCGGCCTGGCCAAGCCCAACTACTTCCACTACGCCGCCAGCGTGCTGTGCTGCTTCCGCCGCTTCAACCAGCGCATGCACAACAAGCTGCTGGTGATCGACGATGCGATCGGCGTGGTCGGCGGGCGCAACTACCAGGACGACTATTTCGACTGGGACGCCGAGTACAACTTCCGCGACCGCGACGTGCTGGTCGCCGGCCCGGTGGCGCGGTCGATGGCCGCCAATTTCGACGCCTACTGGGCGGCCCGGCGCAGCGTGCCGGTGGCGCGGCTCAACGACGTCGGCAAGCTGCTGCTGCGCCAGGGCGTGCCGGCGATGCCGCCGGCGCAGTTCCTGCGCCCGGAGCGGGTGCAGCGGGTCAGCGAGGAGGCGTCCGATCCGGCCTTCGTGGAGAACGCCTTCGTGCTGCCGGCGCTGCCGGTGAAGCATGTGGACTACGTCGCCGACCTGCCGCAGAAGCACCGCCGCGAACACGGCCCCAAGGCCATCTCCACCGCGCCCAAGCTCGACCGGCTGATCGCCGACGCACGCCAGGAAATCATCCTGCAGACGCCGTACCTGGTGCTGTCGGACCCCGCGCAGGAGATCTTCCGCGACCTGCGCAAGCGCACCCCGCCACCGCGCGTGGTGGTGGCCACCAACAGCCTGGCCGCCACCGACAACCCGGTGGTGTATGCACTTTCCTACAAGTACAAGCGCCGCAACCTGCGCGAACTGGGCTTCGACATCTACGAGTACAAGCCGTTCCCGCTGGATGCGCCGGTGGACTACGCCAACCTGCTGCCGGCGCCGTTGCAGGGCGAGGTGCCGGCCACGCCGGCCAGCGGCGAAAACGCAGGCGAGCACGGCGGCGGCGATACCGGCAGCGGGCGCAACACGTTGCTGGGCGGCAGCGCGGCCGGACGCAGTTCGCTGCTGGGCAGCGGCAGTGGCGGGCCGTCCGGGAGCCGCGGCGACGGCAGCCAGGTCGCGCGCCGCGTGCTGCGCACCGAGACCCGTCCGTCGTACCTGAGCCGGCGCATCGCCAACCGGCCGCTGCCGGTGACCCGCGAGGGCGCGCGCATGGGCCTGCACGCCAAGTCGCTGGTGGTGGACCGCCGCGTCGGCGTGATCGGCACCCACAACTTCGACCCGCGCAGCGAGACCTACAACACCGAGGGCGCGGTGATCGTCGACGATCCGGCGTTCGCGCAGGCGCTGGCGGCCAGCATCGGCCGCGACATCGAGCCGGAGAATTCCTGGGTGGTGGCGCCGCGGGTCAAGCCGCCGGTGCTGTCGGGCCTGAACTACAGCATGGGCAAGGTCTCCGAGGCGCTGCCGGTGCTGGACTTCTGGCCCTGGCGCTACGCCACCGACTACGAATTCCAGCCCGGCCCCGACTGCCCGGCGCCGCTGACCCGGCGCGACCCCGGTTTCCACCGCTGCTACAGCGCGGTCGGCGACTTCCCCGAGGTCAACGTCGGCCCGAAGTGGCTGCTGGTGCGGATGTTGACCGCGTTCGGCTCGGGCTTGGTGCCGATTCTCTGAGGGGCGGGGATTCGGGATTGGGGATTGGGGATTCGTAAAAGCAGATCCCTGCGACTTGATGCCCCGTGCAGGCGCGATAATGTCAGTGCCGGGGATGCCGCTGTTGCCAATCCCCAATCCCGACTCCCCAATCCCGGCCCTCCAATGCCCTTTCGCGAACCTGCCGATCTCGCCGTCCTCAACGCCGATTGCCGCGACACCCTGATCGCGCACCTGGGCATCGTCTTCACCGAGGCCGGGCCGGACTGGCTGCGGGCGACGATGCCGGTGGACGCGCGCACGCGGCAGCCGTACGGGCTGCTGCACGGTGGCGCATCGGTGGTGCTGTCCGAGACCCTGGGCAGCACCGCCGGCAACCTGTGCGTGGAGCCGGGGCGGATCTGCGTGGGCCTGGAAATCAACGCCAACCACCTGCGCGCCGCGCGCAGCGGCACGGTCACCGGCACCGCGCGGCCGCTGCACGTGGGCCGGACCACGCAGGTGTGGGAGATCCACATCGAGGACGCGGCCGGCAAGCCGGTGTGCGTGTCGCGGCTGACCCTGGCGGTGGTCGACCGCGGCTGAGCCCGGTCCCGGGCTGAACCCTGCCTCGGCGGTCACGGGCGACGTGTCTGCGGCTGCGTCTTCGGGGTGACACAATTGTCCGCTAGGCCCCCGCTTCCGGTACCCTTGTTCGAATGAGCGAGTTCTCCCCACCCGCCATGCGCCAATACGGTGGGGCGCTGCGCTGGGTTCGTTACGGCTACCGCGTGCCGCTGCTGGCGTTGCACGTGCTGTTGTCGCTGCCGTTCCTGCTGGTGTGCATGGCGCTGTCGCCCGGCCGCGCCGGCACCGAATCCTTCGGCGACCGCATGGTCTGCTGGTGGTCGACCTGGCTGCTGCGCATCTTCGGCCTGCGCGTGCGCCGCATCGGCGCGCCGCTGCCCAATCCGGTGCTGTTCGTCGCCAACCATGTCAGCTGGATCGACATCGTGATGCTGCACAGCCAGCGCATGATGGGCTTCGTCGCCAAGCGCGAGATCGCCGGCTGGCCGCTGGTCGGCTGGCTGGCCGCGCGCGGGCAGACCATCTTCCACCAGCGCGGCAGCACCGAGTCGCTGGGCGGGGTATTGCAGGCGATGCTGGAGCGGCTGCGCTCCGGCTGCTCGGTCGGCGTGTTCCCGGAAGGGCGCACCCGCAGCGGCCAGGACGTGGGGCCGTTCCATGCGCGCATCTTCCAGGCCGCGGTCGAGGCCGAGGTGGCGGTGCAGCCGGTGGCGCTGCGCTACGGTGCCGGCGGCTCTGCGCAGCAAATCGTCGCGTTCGGTCCGCACGAGAGTTTCTTCGCCAACTTCCTGCGTCTGCTCGGCGAACCGGGGCGGGTGGCCGAGGTGCATTTCCTGGAGCCGATCCGGCTGCAGGACGTGGAAGGGCGCCGTCGCATCGCCGAGATCTCGCGTGCGCGCATCGTCACGGCGATGGCACAACCCTGAACACCGGGACACCGACCACGCCGCGCCTGACCGATTACTCCAGTCGACGGGTGCAAGCTCGCTGCCCATGAACGCAACCGATTACTCCCCCCCTCGCTGGCTGCGCAACCCGCACGTCCAATCGGTACTGGGTTCCAGCCTGCTGCGCGTGCGCCGTGGCGAACAGTTGCTCGCCGCCAGCGGCGCCACCACCACCTCGCACATCCTCGACGGCGGCGATGGCGTGCGCCTGCAGGGCTGGCTCAGCGTGCCGGCCGGCGAAGCGCCGCGCGGCACCGTGCTGCTGCTGCACGGCTGGGAAGGCAGCGCCGATTCCAGCTACATGCGCCTGACCGCGGCGAAGATGCTGGCGCTGGGCTACCAGGTGTTCCGGCTCAACTTCCGCGACCATGGCGGCACCCACCACCTCAACGTGGACCTGTTCCACTCCGAGCGGCTGGACGAAGTGGTCAACGCCGCCTGCGACCTGTGGCGGCGCTTCCCGGCGCCGACCCTGCTCGCCGCCGGCTACTCGCTGGGCGGCAACTTCGCCCTGCGCCTGGCGCTGCGCGCGCCGGCGGCGGGGCTGCCGCTGCAGCACGTGGCCGCGGTGTGCCCGTTGCTGGACCCGGCCACCACCATGCAGCGGATCGAGAACGGCCCGCAGTTCTACGACTGGTATTTCCGCCGCAAGTGGCGCGAGTCGCTGCTGCGCAAGCGCGAACTGTTCCCCGACCGCCACGGCTACGACGACGCCACCCTGGCGCTGGACATGCGCGGGCTGATGGCCTGGCTGGCCGAGCGCCATGCCGGCTTCGCCAGCCTGGACGCCTATTTCGACAGCTACTGCATCGCCGGCGAGCGCCTGCAAGGCCTGCGCGTGCCGGCCGACATCCTGATGGCCGAGGACGACCCGGTGATCCCCCTGGACGACTTCCGCAGCTGGCGCCTGCCCGACCTCGCGCGGCTGGAGATCGCCCGCTGGGGCGGGCATTGCGGCTTCATCGAGAACGCGCGCGGCGACGGCTTCGCCGAACGCTGGGTGGCCGAACGGCTGACCGAGGGGCTGGTGGAGGCCTAAGCGGCGTTGCGCGCAGGCCGGCGGGCGACCTCGCCCGCGCCGGCGTGCGGCAGGCGGTCGGCAAGGTGGGCGCACCGGGATTCCCGGGTGTGGCACGCGTCGATGCTCCTTCCGCCGTTCCCGCACCATCACCGCCGCCGCCACGTAGCGCTGCCCGGCGCACCGAGTCATCTGCGCAGCCCGGCATGTTCGGCGCGCCTCGCCGCCGCGTGGCCTCAGTCCCCCGCAGCGTCGGCGGCACGGCCGCTCCCAGCGAGGCCCGATGCGCCCGGTGTGCACGCCGCGCGGACGCAGGTGCCACCGCGGGGCGGCCCGATGCTCCCGCTACAATGCGGGTTTGCCCCGAAGCCGGACCCACATGCACCAGCCCATTCTCGACGCCCTGCGCCGCCAGGACACCGCCGACGCGCTGCGTCTCGCCCAGACCTGGGCCGCCGAGGCCGCCGACGACCCGCAGGCCTTCCGCTGGCTGGCGCTGGCGCAGCAGCAGCACGGCGAGACCGCCGCCGCACTGGACAGCATCGGCCGCGCGATCGCGCTGGCGCCGGAAGACGCCAGCCTGCACCTGCTGCACGCCGGCATGCTGGTCAGCGCCAACGACCTGGCCCAGGCCGAGGACGCACTGGCGCAGACCGCGGCGCTGGATCCCAACGAATTCCTCGCCTACGTGATGCGCGCGCATCTGGCGCTGGGCCGCGGCGACCTGGACGAAGTGGAGCGGCTCAGCCGCACCGCCGCGCGCCTGCAGCCGGAACATCCGCAACTGCTCGGCGTGGACGGCATGCTGGCGCTGCGCCGCGGCGACGCCGACCGCGCGCTGGCGCTGCTCGCGCGCGCCAGCAACGCGCTGCCGGACGATCCGCGCCTGCTCTACGCGCTGGGTTTCGCCTACCTGGACAAGCAGCACTTCGCCTTCGCCGAGACCGCGTTCCGCCGCGTCGCCGCGCTCACCCCGGGCACCGGCGCGGCGATGATGGCGCTGGTCGCGCAGTTGGCCTACCGCCAGGGCCGCCTGGACGACGCCATCACCGCGCTGGAGGCGGTGCTGGCCGCTCCGGCCGGCGATACCGCCAACATGCGCCGGCTGGCCGGCGAATACGCCCTGCAGGCCGACCGCCCGGCCGAGGCGCTGGACCACCTGCGCCGCACCCTGGCGGTGGCCCCGGCCGACCGCCGCACCCTGCACGCCGCGCTGATCGCCTGGCAGCGGCTGGGCACGATCGACGATGCCCGCGCCACCCTGGAAGCGGCGCTGGCCACCACCACCGACGCCCACGACCTGTGGCTGGCCCGGCTGGCGCTGGAGCCGGTGGGCGGCCCCGAGGCACGCGCGCTGATCGCGCGCTGGCAGGCGGCGATGCCGGCGCACGTGCCGGCGCTGGAAGCGCAGCTGCGGGTGCACGACATGGCCGGCGAACGCGACCAGGGCGAGGCCGTGGCGCAGCGCATCGTGGCGCTGGAACCGGGCCGGCTCAGCGGCGAGGAACGCCTGGTCGAGGCGCTGCTGGAGCGCGGCGAGCACGACGCCGCCATCGACCACGTGCGCGGCCTGATGCAGCGCATGCCCGAACGCGACCGCACCGTGGTGCGGCCCTGGCTGGCGGCGGTGCAGGATGCGGCCGGGCGCCCGGACGACGCGCTGGCGACCTGGGTGGCCTTCCAGGAGGAACAGTTGCCGCATCGCCTGCCGCTGCCGCCGCTGGGCCAGGCCCCGGCGCAGTGGCCGCCGCTGGGCAGTGTCGACCCGCAGAACCAGGCCCGCCCGCTGTTCGTCTGGGGTCCGCCGGGCAGCGGCGTGGAGCGGGTGATCGCGGTGATCGATGCGGCCAGCCCGGTGCTGCGCGGCGACCGCTTCGGCCCGCAGCCGCCGACCGACGGCCTGCAGCGCTTCCGCAGCGTCGAGGAACTGGACAGCGGCGCCCTGGACGGCGCGGCGCTGGTCGCGGAGTGGCGCGCGCAATTGCCGGCGCGCGGCGTCGCCGACGGCAACGTCGTCGACTGGCTGCTGTGGTGGGACAACGCGCTGCTGCGCGCGCTGCGCCCGCACCTGCCGGAAGGGCGGCTGCTGGTGGTGCTGCGCGACCCGCGCGACATGCTGCTGGACTGGCTGGCCAACGGTGCCCCGGCGCCGCTGGCCCTGGCCTCGCCGGAGACCGGCGCGCAATGGCTGGCGGCGGTGTTGGCGCAGGTCGCCGACCTGCACGAACAGGATCTGTATCCGCACCACCTGGTGCGCCTGGACGGCACCGAGCACGATCCGGCCGGCGTGGCGGCGGCGCTGGAGCAGGCGTTCGGCGTGGCGTTCCCGACCATCGCCACGGTCGGCCCGCCGCGCCTGGCCGCCGGCCACTGGCGCGCCTACGCCACGCCGCTGGCCGCCGCCTTCGCGCTGCTGACGCCGGTGGCGGTGCGCCTTGGCTACCCTGAAACCTGATTCCCCAAGGAGATTCACGCATGCGTCTTCGCAGTGACAGTATCCAGCCGGGTCAGCCCATCGCCGCGACCTACGCGATGGGCCAGGCCGACGGCTTCGGCGGCAACCGCAATCCCGACCTCGCCTGGGACGCGGTGCCGGCCGGCACCCAGTCCTTCGTGCTGCTGTGCGTCGATCCGGACGTGCCGACCGTGGCCGAGATGGTCGGCCGCGACGACGTGCAGATCCCGGTCGAACAACCGCGCACCGAATTCGTGCATTGGGTGGCGGTGGACCTGCCCGCCGACCTGCGCGAGATCGCCGAAGGCAGCGCCAGCGACGGCGTGGTGGCCAAGGGCAAGCAGCAACCGCCCGGCCTGGACGGCGCGCGGCAGGGACTGAACAGCTACACCGACTGGTTCGCCGGCGACGCGGCGATGGGGGGCGACTACCACGGCTACGACGGCCCGTATCCGCCGGCCAACGACCTGCGTGTGCACCGCTACTTCTTCCGCCTGTTCGCCCTGGATGTGGCGCGCCTGGACGTGCCGGCACGCTTCACCGCCGCCGACGCCTTGCGCGCGATGCAGGGCCACGTGCTGGCCGAAGCCAGCCTGCACGGCACCTACAGCCTCAATCCGGCGGCGAAGTGAGCCATAAAGCCCCTCTCCCGCCGGGAGAGGGGTTGGGGTGAGGGTCCGGCGCGCGAAGCGCCTCGCCGATCTGTCATTGCGAGGCTTCGCCCGCACCCTCATCCGCCCCTGCGGGGCACCTTCTCCCGGGGGGGGAGAAGGGAAGAGCCAGAGCCCCTCTCCCGCCGGGAGAGGGGTTGGGGTGAGGGTCGGGGCGCGCAGCGCCTCGCCGATCTGACATTGCGAGGCTTCGCCCGTACCCTCATCCGCCCCTTTGGGGCACCTTCTCCCGACGGGAGAAGGGAAAAGCCAAAGCCCCTCTCCCGCCGGGAGAGGGGTTGGGGTGAGGGTCCGGCGCGCGAAGCGCTTAGCCCGATCTGACATTGCGAGGCTCCGCCCGTACCCTCATCCGCCCCTTCGGGGCACCTTCTCCCGATGGGAGAAGGGAGAAGCCAAAGCCCCTCTCCCGCCGGGAGAGGGGTTGGGGTGAGGGTAAGGAGCGCGCAGCGCCTCGCCGACTCAACCCCTCACGCCGCCGGCAACCACAGCAGCAGCGCCGCGCCCAGCACGATGCGGTACACCGCGAAGGCGGTGAAGCGGTGCGACTTGATGTAGCCCAGCAGCCACTTCACCACTACAAAGCCGGTGACCATCGAGGCGACGAAGGCCAGGGCCACGTCGCCCCAGTTCTCGCTGCCCAGGCCGCCGTCCTTGTACAGCTCCAGGAACGAATACGCGCTGGCCGCGAACATGGTCGGAATGCCGACCAAGAAGGCGAACTCGGCCGCGGCCGAGCGCTTGCTCAGGCCCAGCAGCATCGCCAGGAAGATCGTCGCCGCCGAGCGCGAGGTGCCGGGGAACACGCCGGCCACCACCTGCGCCAGGCCGACCGCGATGGCCACCGTCCAGGTCACCGTCTCGCGCTCCGGCATGCGCGCAGCGAAGTACTCGGCCACCAGCATCCACACGCCGCCGATCACCAACGCCCACGCCACCGGCTGCACGCTGTCCGGCAACTGCCAGCCGGCCTTGCGGACGATGAGACCGACCACCGCGGTCACCAGGAAGGCGGCGCCCAGCTTGAAGGCGTAGTCGCGGTTGGCGCGGTCGCCCAGGCCGGTGGCCAGGTCCCACAGGCGCTGCCGGAACACCAGGGTGGTGGCCAGGATCGCGCCGGCCTGGATCACGATGTTGAAGAAGTCGGACCGGTGGCCGAGCCAGCGCTCGGCGATCAACAGGTGCCCGGTGCTGGAGATGGGCAGGAATTCGGTCAGGCCTTCGATGATGCCCAGCAGCAGGGCCGACAACAGATCGCTCATGGAGGAGAGGGTCGCTTTGGGGGAGGGGAAGCTGCGCAAGGATAGAGCATCCGCCTTCCGCACAAATTTGGTGCGTTCAGGTGTGAATGCACCACGAAAGTGCAGTGCATTTGCATCCTTCGCGTGCACGCTTCAGCAGAATCAAGGGCTTGTGAGTGCCACACGCTTGGCATGGCGATTGCTGATACTCGCCCACGCCCTTCACAACCCGAGGTTGCATCGAATGTCTGCGGAAACTATTGAGAAGCTGGTCAAGGACAACAAGATCGAGTTCGTCGACCTGCGCTTCGTCGACATGCGCGGCGTGCAGCAGCACGTCACCTTCCCGGTCAGCATCATCGAGCCGGCGCTGTTCGAGGAAGGCAAGATGTTCGACGGCAGCTCGATCGCCGGCTGGAAGGGCATCAACGAGTCGGACATGGTCCTGCTGCCCGACGCCGACACCGCCTTCGTCGATCCGTTCATGGCCGATCCGACCCTGGTGCTGACCTGCGACATCCTCGACCCGGCCACCATGCAGAGCTACGGCCGCGACCCGCGCGGCGTGGCCAAGCGCGCCGAGGCCTACCTGAAGTCCAGCGGCATCGCCGACCAGGCGTTCTTCGGCCCGGAGCCGGAATTCTTCATCTTCGACGGCGTGCGCTTCGGCAACGAGATGGGCCACACCTTCTTCAAGATCGATTCGGAAGAAGCGGCCTGGAGCAGCGGCAGCAAGATCGAAGGCGGCAACAGCGGCTACCGCCCGGCGGTCAAGGGCGGCTACTTCCCGGTGCCGCCGACCGACTCGCTGCAGGACCTGCGCGCCGAGATGTGCAAGACCCTGGAGCAGGTCGGCATCGAAGTCGAAGTGCACCACCACGAAGTGGCCACCGCCGGCCAGTGCGAGATCGGCACCAAGTTCAACTCGCTGGTGAAGAAGGCCGACGAGCTGATGATGATGAAGTACATCATCAAGAACGTCGCCTACCGCAACGGCAAGACCGCGACCTTCATGCCCAAGCCGATCGTCGGCGACAACGGCTCGGGCATGCACGTGCACCAGTCGCTGGCCAAGGGCGGCACCAACCTGTTCTCCGGCGACGGCTACGGCGGCCTGTCGCAGATGGCGCTGTGGTACATCGGCGGCATCTTCAAGCACGCCAAGGCGATCAACGCCTTCACCAATTCCGGCACCAACAGCTACAAGCGTCTGGTCCCGGGCTTCGAGGCGCCGGTGATGCTGGCCTACTCGGCGCGCAACCGTTCGGCCTCGTGCCGCATTCCGTGGGTGTCCAACCCGAAGGCGCGCCGCATCGAGATCCGCTTCCCGGATCCGCTGCAGTCCGGCTACCTGACCTTCGCCGCGCTGATGATGGCCGGCCTGGACGGCATCAAGAACCAGATCGACCCGGGCGCGCCCAGCGACAAGGACCTGTACGACCTGCCGCCGGAAGAAGAGAAGCAGATCCCGCAGGTGTGCTCCAGCCTCGACCAGGCGCTGGAAGCGCTGGACGCCGACCGCGAGTTCCTCAAGGCCGGCGGCGTGTTCACCGACGACTTCATCGACGGCTACATCGCGCTGAAGATGCAGGAAGTGACCAAGTTCCGCGCGGCCACGCACCCGCTGGAATACCAGCTGTACTACGCCAACTGAGTTCCACGCGCGGCGATGGCGAAGGCTTCCCCTCCCTCCTTCGCCATCGCCGCCACCTGCCCGGCTGGGGAGCCGCGCAGGTGGTCCGCGCCCACCATCGCGTCATCGAGTGTCCAGGGGATGGACCGCGCAACAGAGCGCTTGCGTGCCGTGGGCCACGTTCCCTCCCACGTCGCCGTCGCCGCCGCACCTTGGGTGCGGTGGGCCACGGCGTGATCCACGGAACGCATCGCGCAGCAGCACCCGCGCCGTTCGCGGCGCGGTCGATGGGCCCAGTGCCGGTCGGCCTTCGGCGGCCGGTTCCTTCCACCAACGGGGTATGCGCATGAAACTGATCACCGCCATCATCCGGCCATTCAAGCTCGACGAGGTCCGCGAGGCCTTGTCGCAGGCTGGGGTGTCCGGCATCACCGTCACCGAGGTCAAGGGCTTCGGTCGGCAGAAGGGCCACACCGAGTTGTATCGCGGTGCCGAGTACGTCGTCGACTTCCTGCCCAAGATCAAGATCGAGACCGTGGTGACCGACGAGCGTCTGGATGCCGTGGTCGAGGCGATCCAGGGCGCGGCCGGCACCGGCAAGATCGGCGACGGCAAGATCTTCGTCAACGCCATCGAGCAGGTCGTCCGCATCCGTACCGGCGAAATCGGCGCCGATGCGCTCTAACCCCACCTTGGAGCCCTTCATGAAGACAGGTCTGTTCGCCGGGTGGAAGGCCCGGTTCTACGCGGTATGCATGCTGATGCTGGTCAGCGCGATGGCGGTCGGCATCCCCGGCAAGGCGTTCGCCCAGGCCGAAACCACCCCGGCGCCGACGCCGGACGTGGTCACCGAACAACTGACGCCGCCGCCTGCACCGGCCGCCGCGCCGGCCGCAGCCGCGGCCACGCCGGCGCCGGTGGTGGACAAGGGCGACGTCGCCTGGATGCTCACCTCCACGCTGCTGGTGCTGCTGATGGTGGTGCCCGGCCTGGCGCTGTTCTACGGCGGCATGGTCCGCGCCAAGAACGTGCTGTCGGTGCTGATCCAGGTCGGCGTGGTGTTCTCGCTGATCGCGGTGCTGTGGGTGGTGTACGGCTACAGCCTGGCGTTCGCCGACGGCGGTCCGTTCATCGGCACGCTGCACAAGGCGCTGCTGGCCGGCGTCGACACCACCACGCTGGCCGACACCTTCTCCAAGGGCTTCAAGCTGCCGGAGTACGTGTTCGTCGCCTTCCAGTTGACCTTTGCCGGCATCACCGGCGCGCTGATCGTCGGCGCCTTCGCCGAGCGGGTGAAGTTCGCCGCGGTGCTGCTGTTCGTGGTCATCTGGTTCACCTTCGGCTACCTGCCGCTGGCGCACATGGTGTGGTCGGCCCCGGGCTTCCTGTTCGGCAAGGGCGCGCTGGACTTCGCCGGCGGCACGGTGGTCCACATCAACGCCGGCGTGGCCGGTCTGGTCGGGTCCTACTTCGTCGGCAAGCGCCTGGGCTTCGGCCACACCGCGCTGAAGCCGCACAACGTGACCCTGACCTTCGTCGGCGCCTCGCTGCTGTGGGTGGGCTGGTTCGGCTTCAACGCCGGCTCGGCGCTGGAAGCCAACGCCACCGCCGCACTGGCCTTCCTCAACACCCTGCTGGCCACCGCCGCGGCGGTGCTGGCCTGGTCGCTGACCGAGAAGGTGATCAAGGGCAAGTCCTCGGCGCTGGGCGTGGCCTCGGGCATGGTCGCCGGCCTGGTCGGCATCACCCCCGCCGCCGGCACCGTGGGGCCGTTCGGCGCCATCGCCATCGGCGTGGCCGCCGGCGTGATCTGCGTGTGGGGCGTGACCGGGCTGAAGAAGCTGCTCAATGCCGACGACACCCTGGACGTGTTCGGCGTGCACGGCGTCGGCGGCATCGTCGGCGCGATCCTCACCGGCGTGTTCACCGACAAGGCGCTGGGTGGCATGGGCTACGCCGAGGGCGTGACCATGGGCCACCAGGTGCTGGTGCAGGCCGAAGGCGTGCTGATCACCGTCGGCTGGATCGGCGTGGTCTCGGTGGTCGGCTTCCTGATCGCCAAGCTGGTGATCGGCCTGCGCGTGCCGGAAGACGCCGAGCGCGAGGGCCTGGACATCACCTCGCATGGCGAATCCGCCTACGAGTTGTGAGTTTCGCCGGCCCGCGACGGCGGTCGCGGGCCTTGTCGCAGTGAGTGTGACCGGTGCTGGTGGCCGGCCCTCGCGACCGCGGCCTTCGCCGGCGCTTCCTGGGGGGAAGCGCCGGCCATTCTCAAAAGATCGAGGTATTCCGCGTGGCCATTCGCCTCGCCACACCCCCGGCTTTCCGCAAGATTCCTGGTTGCGTCGTGATGCAGGGCCGGGTGGCACCACCCACTGGTCGTCAGGCGGCTGCGCGACGCGCCATCCGCAAGGGCAGCGGCCGCGTCATGCGCCGCATGCCCGTGTCGCCTGCCTGGCTTTGCACTACATTGGTGCAATGACCATGAACACCACGCCGCCCCCGCTTTCCGCCCTTGGCACCCCGGTGGTCTGGGCTGATACCGACGGCCGCCTGCGCGGCGCCAATCCCGCTTTCGCGCGCTGGCTCGGGG
Source organism: Xanthomonas sontii (assembly GCF_040529055.1). Taxonomy (NCBI): domain Bacteria; kingdom Pseudomonadati; phylum Pseudomonadota; class Gammaproteobacteria; order Lysobacterales; family Lysobacteraceae; genus Xanthomonas; species Xanthomonas sontii. Next base: position 1,023,561 of record NZ_CP132342.1, read on the forward strand.
TCAGCGTGCGGCGCCTGCTCGACCAGCCGCTGGCCTCGCTGGAAGTGCAGGGCGATGCGCTCGCACGGTTCCTGCGCAACGACGAGCGCGACGTGCTGCGCCTGCACCGCATGGCCCTGGCCGTGCCCGGCGAGCCGCCGCGCTTCGCCGAAGGCTGGCTGTCGCGGCTGGACGACGGCGGCTGGCTGCTGGAAGCGCACCCGGTCGACGAGTTCCCCACGCCGGACCCGGCGCAGGCCCTGCCGAACGCGCTCAGCGCGGCGCTCAAGGGCCTGGCCCACGAACTGCGCAATCCGCTGGCCGGGCTCAAGGGCGCCGCGCAGCTGCTGGCGCGCCGCGCCCAGCACCGCGACGAGGACGAGCGCGAACTGATCGAACTGATCGGCGCGGAGATCGAGCGCCTCAACAGCCTGCTCGACCAGTTGCTGTCGCCGGCGCCGGCACGCCCGCACGCCATGCTCAACATCCACGCCGTGCTGGAACGGGTGCTGCGCCTGGCCGAGAACGAAGGCGGCTGGTCGGTGCGCCTGCAACGCGACTACGACCCCAGCATCCCCGAATTCCTCGGCGATGCCGACCGCCTCACCCAGGCGGTGTGGAACCTGGTGCGCAACGCGATCCAGGCCGGCGCCGCGCAGGTCACCTTGCGCACCCGCGTCGAGCACGGCCAGCGCATCCGCGACCGCGTGCACGCGCGCGGCCTGCGCCTGGAGATCGTCGACGACGGCCGCGGCGTACCCGAGGAACTGGCCGAGCACCTGTTCCTGCCGCTGGTCAGCGGCCGCGCCGAAGGCAGCGGCCTGGGCCTGGCGCTGGCCCAGCAGGTGGCGCGCGAGCATGCCGGCTCGCTGACCTACCGCTCCCGCCCCGGCCACACCGTGTTCACCCTGCTGCTGCCGCAGCGCGCAGCGGACACCGATTAGGAGCACTGCGATGACCGACTCCCTGCAAGGAACGCAACGTATCTGGGTGGTCGACGACGACCGTTCGGTGCGCTTCGTGCTGTCCACCGCGCTGCGCGACGCCGGCTACAGCGTCGACGGCTTCGACAGCGCCGCCGCCGCGCTGCAGGCGCTGGCGCAGCGGCCCATGCCCGACCTGCTGTTCACCGACGTGCGCATGCCCGGCGACGACGGTCTGGTGCTGCTGGACAAGCTCAAGGCCGCGCACCCGCAACTGCCGGTGATCGTGATGTCCGCCTACACCGACGTGGCCAGCACCGCCGGCGCGTTCCGCGGCGGCGCCCACGAGTTCCTATCCAAGCCGTTCGACCTGGACGATGCGGTGGCGCTGGCCGCACGCGCGCTGCCCGATGCCGGCAGCGCCATCGCCGCGGCACCGCCAGTGGCGCCGGCCGGGCAGGGCAGCACCGAACTGATCGGCGACACCCCGGCGATGCGCGCGCTGTTCCGTGCCATCGGCCGGCTGGCGCAGGCGCCGCTGTCGGTGCTGATCAACGGCGAGACCGGCACCGGCAAGGAACTGGTCGCGCACGCGCTGCACACCGAGTCGCCGCGCGCGCGCAAACCGTTCGTCGCGCTCAACACCGCGGCGATCCCGGCCGAACTGCTGGAGAGCGAACTGTTCGGCCACGAGGCCGGCGCCTTCACCGGCGCGCAGCGCCGCCACATCGGTCGCTTCGAGCAGGCCGACGGCGGCACCCTGTTCCTGGACGAAATCGGCGACATGCCGCTGCCGCTGCAGACCCGGCTGCTGCGCGTGCTGGCCGAGAACGAGTTCTTCCGCGTCGGCGGGCGCGAACTGATCCGGGTCGACGTGCGGGTCATCGCCGCCACCCACCAGGATCTGGAAGCGCTGGTCGAACAGGGCCGCTTCCGCGCCGACCTGTTGCACCGCCTGGACGTGGTGCGATTGCAGTTGCCGCCGCTGCGCGAGCGTCGCGCCGACGTGCCGCAACTGGCCGAGAACTTCCTGGCGATGGCCGCGCGCAAGCTCGACACCCCGCCCAAGCGGCTGGCGCCGGCGGCGCTGGACGCGCTGCGCGCCTATCCGTGGCCGGGCAACGTGCGCGAACTGGAGAACGTGTGCTGGCGCCTGGCCGCGCTGGCGCCGGCGGAGATCATCGATGCCGGCGACGTCGAGGCCGCCCTGCTGCGCGGCGGCCGCCGCGAGCGCAGCGGCGACGGCGGAGAGTGGGACACGCAACTGTCGGCCTGGGCGCAGCAGCGCCTGTCCGACGGCGCCGAGGGCCTGCACGCCGAGGCCCGCGAACGCTTCGACAAGGCGCTGCTGGAAGTGGCGCTGCGCTTCACCCAGGGCCGCCGCGCCGAAGCCGCCGCCCGCCTGGGCGTGGGCCGTAACACCGTCACCCGCAAGCTGGGGCCGGGGCGGCGGCGGCGCTGAAGCGCGGGATCGGGAATGACCAGCCTGCGGCTGTTGAGAGCCGGGATTGGGGATTCGCAACGGCGAGGCCCCACGTCCGGTCGGATCTCGCCCGCTGCATGCGGCGCGTGTTGCGGCATGACGTCGCAGGTCATTGCGCCGAACCGCCTGGCGCTACGCTCTTGCGAATCCCCAATCCCCAATCCCCAATCCCGCCCGATTAGACTGCGCCCCGTGCACCTTCATGGGGTCTGCACGGCCGCCCCTCTAGTTTCGCCCTGCCACAGGAGTCGATGTCGATGCGTTACGGATTGCCCCTCGCCGCGAGTGCCTTGTTGATGCTGGCCGCGTGCAGCAGCGCGCCGCCCAAGGCCCCGCCGCCGCCGCCCAAGGCGCCGCCGCTGGCCAGTGCCGGCACCGTGCAGCAGGCGCAGGCCGTGCTGGCGCCGGCCTCCGGCAGTCTGGTCAGCGGCAAGCTGTCGCTGGTCGCCGCCCCCGGTGGCGTGCGCATCACCGGCACCCTCGGCGGCCTGCAGCCCAACCACAGCTTTGCCTTCCACGTGCATGAGCGCGGCGATTGCAGCGCGGCCGATGCCAGCAGCGCCGGCGGCCACTTCAATCCGCTCGGCGCGCCGCACGGCCGCGCCGGCAGCGGCCCGCACCACGCCGGCGACATGGACAACCTCAACGCCACGGCCGATGGCACCGCGCAGATCGACGTGCTGCTGCACGGCGTGGTGCTCGGCGGCGGCGCGGCCAACGATATTGTCGGCCGCGCATTGGTGGCACACGCAGATCCCGATGATTACCACAGTCAGCCGGCCGGCAATGCCGGCGCGCGCGTGGCCTGCGGCGTGATCCGCCCGCTGCGCTGACCTCGCATCGCTACTTCCGCCCGGGTCCGCCTGGGAGGTCCGTCCGCATTCCGCGGCTCTGCAACGAAGGAGAACCCCCGTGCGTCGTACCCTTCCCAGTCTGCTGTTCCTGGCCACCACCCTGGCGCTGAGCGCCTGCAAGCGCGAAGAACCCGCCTCCACCCCGGCGGCGACCCCCGAACCCGCCGCCGCCCCGGCCGCGAGCGCACCGCCGGCCGCGACCAACGCCACCGGCAGCGCCAGCGCCGCGCTCAGCCCGACCCAGGGCAACGAAGTGGCCGGCGAGGTCAAGTTCACCACCGTCGACGGCGCGGTGCACGTCACCGGCACCATCACCGGGCTCAAGCCCAACAGCGAACACGGCTTCCACATCCACGAGTTCGGCGACTGCAGCGCGCCGGACGGCAGCAGTGCCGGCGGCCACTTCAACCCGGCCAAGACCGAGCACGGCCAGGTCGGCAGCGATCCGCACCACGGCGGCGACATGCCCAATCTCAAGGCCGACGCCGAGGGCAAGGCGACCATCGATGCGGCGGTGTCCAACAACGTCAACATCGGCAAGGGCGACGGCTTCGACATCCTCAACCACGCGGTGATCGTCCACGCCGACCCGGACGACTACAAGAGCCAGCCCACCGGCAACGCCGGCGGCCGCCTGGCCTGTGGCGTGATCAAGGGCGACGCGGCGGCCGCGCCGGCGCAGTAAGTGCACGCTGGATGACATTCGCGATGGCGGCATCCGTGTTGCGGGCGCCGCTGTCTTTCGCTTCCTGGATCCGCTGATATCCGGAAAGTGGCTCCAGTCGCGCCGGATCGAGGCTGCATGAAGCAGAGCGGCATCGTGTGTCGCGCTCAGCGAGGATCTGATTCCGCCAGTCGCCGGCGGACCTCCATCAGGGCGAAGCCCAGCAGGTTCTCGCCCTGCCACGTCGTGGGATCGGCGGCGCGCGGGTCGTCCGCCGCCAGGCCGATGCCCCAGATCCGATCGACCGGACTGGCTTCGACCAGCACCCTGTCGCCGGTCCCGAGCAGGAGGTCTTCAGCGCCGCGTGCTGGCCGAATTTGCCCAGGTTGCCCGCGATGACCAACTGCATGCGGGCATCGCGCCAGGTGGATTCATCGAAACCCTGGATCTCCCGCCCGATCGCCTTGGCTTCTCCGGGATGCGCGGCGGCCAGAATGCGGGCACAGGCGGCATGGTCGCCGAACAGCCGCGCCTTGCCGGCCATCATGTAATGCTCGGCGGTGAGGTAGGTCACCGAATCGAGCACGAACGGCGCCTCGAACCATTGGCTGAAACAACTGCGGTCGATGGCGCCGGGCTGTTTCGGCGTATGCCCCCAGAAGTGGACGAACTTGAGGTGTTCGCCCGCCTGTTGGCGCGCGCACAGCGCGTCCACGGTCAACACGGTGTGCATGGATGTCCCTGCTGGAAATCAAGTTCGTCTGCACTGCTGCAACCCCGCGGTGCCAGGCCAGCGCCGTGGATGCTGCGACATGCCGTTGCGGCCACCTGTCGCTGCGTCAGCCCGGTATCGCGTTCTCTCTCCAACTGCGCCTGCCGGAGTCCACCGCTGGCCCGCTTGCTCCTTTCGGGCGGTGACACGCCAGTGGAGGTGCTGACGCGGCTCAGGCCGCCAGCAACGCCTGCTTGGCGTCCTGCCCGCTCTCGCAATGCACGTACAGCACCGGCAGGCCGTGGGCCTCGAGCACCGCGGCCAGTTGCCGCTGGCGCGCCAGGTACTGCTCGTAGACCCGCTGCAGGCGTTCGCAGTCCTGGCGGTCGTAGGCGTAGTGCGCGCACCAGCTGGCCGGGTCGAACAGCGCCATGCGCACCTCGCCTTCGCGGTAGCGCAGCAGCGGCTCCGGCGGGGCCTGCAGCCATTCTTCCTGGTCCGGCGCCAGCAGCGCGGTCTCGATCAACGGCCACAGCGGCGCCAGGCCCTGGTTGTCGTACTGCATCGACATCATCGCTGCCAGGTCGTGGCCGGTCAGGTAGCGGGCGTGCTCGATCTCCGCGCCAAAGCCCTGCTGCGCGAGCAGCGCGGTATCGGCCTGCGCCATGCCCTGCGCCAGCAACACGTCCTCCAGCGCTTCGGCCACCGCCTGCACGGTGTCGGCCGGGCCGCTGAGCAGGAACGGCACCACCCGCAATGCGCCGCCGCGCAGGCCGGCGTCGGCCTGGAACGGCAGCGGCACGCTGCCGTCGGCATCGGTGCCGAAGGCCAGCAGTCGCGGGCCTTCGGCGCGGCCGGGCGCGCGGGCGGCGAGTTCCTCCAGGCGCCGGTGCAGCGGCCAGCCCGGACGCAACGCTTCGGCCGGGTCGAAATGCGCGCCGGCCAGGCTCAGTTCCAGTTCGCGCACCGCCGGCACCAGTTGCGCCAGGTCGCGGCCGACCTTCTCGGCCAGTTCGGCGGCCTGCGCATGCGGCAGCGCCGGGTGCGCCGGTTCGCGCCCGGAGGACAATTCCAGGGCGATGACCCCGTGGGCGTGGCGAGTGGCGGAGGCTTGGGTCATGGGATTGGCGGTTGGCCCGTCGCGGGCGCATAGCTACACTCGCTTCATTATGCCTGCGCTACCGTACAGGCCATGTCCCCGACTCCCCTCGCGCGAGGTAATCCCATGCCAGCAGCCCGTCCCGTCGCCATTCTCGGCGGCGTCCGCATTCCGTTTTGCCGGCAGAACACGGCGTATGCGGATGTCGGGAACCTCGGCATGTCGGTGCGCACGCTGGGCGCGCTGGTCGAGCGTTACGGGCTGCACGGGCAGCAGCTGGGCGAAGTGGCGATGGGCGCGGTGATCAAGCATTCCAGCGACTGGAACCTGGGCCGCGAGGCGGCGCTGTCCTCCGGGCTGTCGCCGCTGACTCCGGGCATCACCCTGCAGCGCGCCTGCGGCACCAGCCTGGACAGCATCATCACCGTCGCCAACAAGATCGCGCTGGGGCAGATCGAGTCGGGCATCGGCGGCGGTTCGGACACCACCTCCGAGGTGCCGATCGTCTACGGCAAGAAGCTGCGCGCGCGGCTTCTTGCGGCCAACCGCGCCAAGAACACCGGCGACAAGCTGCGCGCGCTGACCCGCGGCTTCAAGTTCGCCGAGCTCAAGCCCGAGTTCCCGGGCGTGGCCGAGCCGCGCACCGGCAAGAGCATGGGCGACCACTGCGAGGACATGGCCAAGCAGTGGAACATCTCGCGCGATTCGCAGGACGCCTGGGCGGTGTCCTCGCACCACAAGCTGGCCGCCGCCTACGAGCGCGGCTTCTTCGCCGACCTGATCGCGCCCTTCCGCGGCGTGGAGCGCGACAACATCCTGCGCGCGGATACCTCCCTGGAGAAGCTGGCCACGCTGAAGCCGGCCTTCGACAAGGTCAGCGGCCGCGGCACCCTGACCGCGGCCAACTCGACGCCGCTGACCGACGGCGCCGCCGCGGTGTTGCTGGCCTCGGAAGAATGGGCGCAGGCGCATGGCCACGTGCCGATGGCCTATCTGCGCGATGCGCAGGTGTCGGCGATGGATTTCGTGCACGGCGAAGGCCTGTTGATGGCGCCGACCGTGGCCGTGCCGGAGATGCTCAAGCGCCACGGTCTGCGCCTGCAGGACTTCGACATCTACGAGATCCACGAGGCCTTCGCCGCGCAGGTGCTGTGCACCCTGCGTGCCTGGGAGAGCGAGGATTACTGCCGCACCCGGCTCGGCCTGGATGCGCCGCTGGGGCAGATCGATCCGGCCAAGATCAACCCGGTGGGCTCATCGCTGGCCACCGGCCATCCGTTCGCCGCGACCGGCGCGCGCATCGTCGCCACCGTCGCCAAGCAACTGGTCGAACGCGGCGGCGGCCGCGCGCTGATCTCCATCTGCACCGCCGGCGGCATGGGCGTGGTGGCGATCGTCGAACGCTGAGCGTCACCGCGCGCTGGCACTCGTGCCGGCGTGCGCCGCGCCACGGCCTTCGGCCCTGCGGCGCCGCCCCGGCGCTGACCGCGCCGCATCCGTCGCGCTACCATGCCCGCCGATTCGCCTGCGCCACGCGGGCGACACGGCGCGCAGGGGGCGCAGGCCATGACCGAGCAGGGCAGTTTCAATCCGTACCAGGCGCCCAGCGTCGCCAGTCCGTCCAGCCTGCCGCCGCCGTTGCCGGGCGAGACGTTGTGGCGCGATGGCACGGATTTGCTGTGCCTGCGCGATGCGCCGTTCCCGCCGCACTGCGTGAAGTGCGGGGCCGCGCTGGGCAACGACGAACTCAAGAAGCGCACCTTCTACTGGCACGCGCCGGGCTGGTACGCGCTGATCCTGGTGAGCATCCTGGTCTATGCGATCGCGGCGCTGGTCGCGCGCAAGCGCAGCAGCCATGTGCTCGGGATGTGCGCGGCGCATCGGCGTCGGCGCAACCGGTACATCCTGTTGATCGCCGGTGCCTTTCTGGTTGGCCCGCTGCTGGGATTCGCCGTCGGCGGCGAGAGTGGGTTCTGGCTGGGAGGCGCCGTGTTCCTGGTCATGCTGATCTGGGGCATGTTCGGCGCGCGCATCCTGGTGCCGCGGCGCATGGACGAGCGCTACGCGCGCTACAAGGGCCTGGCACCCGCGTTCCTGGCGCGCCTGCCTGCGCTGCCGCCGGCCTTGCGGCGCTGAGCGGCCGGACGCGGCCGGCCTAGCTTCGGATGCGATGACCGGCGCGCCGCCGGCCTGGGCACACGACGCGGCCCAGGCCTTCTGCCGTGCTCCTCTTCGCTGATCGGCGCAGGAGCGATGCGCGTGCGCTGCCGCGTCCGGAAGCAGCCCATGACGCGCTTTCGCCGCGGATCAGCGTGCCCGGTCTGGTCTTGCAGGCTCGGCCATCTCTGACAACACCGGGACGGACTCAACCCTCCAGCCGCGGGAACCCATGGTCGTCGCGGCGTTCCGTGCTGTCCGGCGCCGGCGCGATCGGGGTCACCGGTGCGACCGGCTCGGGCAGCGGCTGCGCGATGTCGCCGCGCTGCACGCGCAGCGCATTGGCGTAGCAGCGCTGCGCCGCGAGCATGTCGCCGGCGTCGGCATAGCCGTCGCCGAACACTTCCCAGGCCTCGGCGCCCGCACCCAGCGCCAGCGCGCGGTGCAGGAATTCCTCGGCCTGCGGCCACTGCTGCTGGCGGCTGGCCAGACGCGCCAGGGTCAGCAGCAGCGCCGGGCTGTCCGGATGCGCCTGCAGCCAGCGCTGCGCGCTGGCGCGGCGCGAATCGTACTTCTCCACCGGCAGGCGCCCGTACAGCGCGGCCAGGCCTTCGTCCCAGCGCGTGTCCAGCGCCTGCTCCAGGCTGCGCAGCGCCGCATCGTCCCAGCGCAGGGCGGCCGCGCGCACCGCGTAGGCGGCGACCACCGCCGGCTCGCTGCGCAGCGATTTGGGCAGGCTCTCCCAGCGCTCGGCCAGGGCATTGGCATCGGCGGCCTGGTCCAGCGAGGCCGCGGCCAGGCGCGTTTCCAGCGTGGCGATCGCCTCCAGCGGCAGCGCCTGCTGCTGGCGGATCGCGCCGAGCTGGCCGTAGGCCTCGCCGGCACGACCGATGCGGGTCAGTGCCTCGGTGCGCAGCAACAGCCCGCGCGGCGGCAGCGGCTGCGCCGCGGCCACGTCCAACGCATTGATCGCATCGACCGGGCGCTGCTGCTCCAGATGCAGTTCGGCCAGCAGCAGTGCATGCGCCGCGGCATCGCGTTCGGCCAGGCGCCGCAGGTGGCGCTCGGTGGCCTCGCGGTCGCCGCGCGCATCGGCCGCGCGTACCGCGGCGATCAGGGCGATGGCGCTGACCTCGGGGTCTTCGGCGGCGGCGTTGAGCTGCTTCTCGGCCCGTGTCCACTGGCCGGCGTGGGCGGCGGCCAGGCCGTCGAGCAGGCGCGCGCGCGACTGCTTGCGGCGGCGCCGGCCCCAGGCGCGGAACGGGAAGCTGAGCACGTTCCACACCAGCCACAGCGCCAGGAACGCGATCACCAGCAGCAGCGAGGCCTGCGGCAGCGAGGCGATGTAGTCAGTGCCGCCGACGCGCACGATCACCTCGCCGAGCTGGCGCACCTGGTCCTGCCCCAGCCATTGCGCACCGATCACGCCCAGCGCGATGACGATCAACAGCACGATCAGGGAACGAAGGGATTTCATGACGGGCTCCTTGCGTCGCGCATCGCGCGCAACTGTTGCAGGGTGGTTCCGAGTTCGGGAATGGTCGGGCGCAGATCGGCATTGGCCAGGGTGCGCAGCGCGGCGCGGCGTTCGCGCAGCTGCGGCGACTCCGGCCACAGCCGCGACAGCCAGCGCCCGGCGCCGGCCAGGGCGCTGCGATAGCCACGCGTGTCGCCGCGTTCCAGCGCCGCGCGCGCCAGGGTCAGGTCGAGCTGCAGCGCGTCGTGGGCGGCCACGCGCTCCGAGCCGGCGGCCAGCACGCCGCCCTGCGAGGGGCGGATCTTCACCAGCGGCGCCAGCAGGCGCTGCCACAGCGGCTGCTGCGCGCTCTCCGGCAATTGCGTCGGCAGCTTGTCCAGGCTGGCGGCGAAGGCATCCAGCTGCGCCGCCAGGCGTGCCTGCGGCCCGTCGCCCAGCGCGTCCAGCGCGGTGCGTTCCTGCAGCAGCGCCTGGCGCAGGTTGAGGAATTGCGGATCGTCGATGCCGTCCAGCACACCGCTGGCCAGCGCGTAGGCACGCCGCGCGCCGGCCGCATCGCCGGCCAGCAGCAGGCGCTGCTGGCCCTGGTTGAGCAGCAGTTCGACCTCGTCCAGGCGCAGCGCCTGCGCGCCGTGACGGTTGGAATCGGCGAGCTTGGCGACATTGGCCTCCAGCAGCGCGCTGCGCTGGCTCAGGCCGAGCATTTCGTCGCGCAGCACGCGGTTGGTGCTGGCCGCGTCCTGGAGCCGCTGCGCGGTGGCGCGCTGGTCGCGGCGCAGGCTGTCCTGGGCCTGCTGCAAGGCCTGCAGTTGCTGCTGCAGGTCCGACTGCTGGGCCAGTTCGCGCGCGCTGCGCGCCTGCCACCAGTCCCAGCCACGCCAGCCGGCGAACGCCAGCGCGGCCAGCGTGGCGAGCACCAGCAGCAACCAGATCCAGCGTGTGGAACGGCGAGGCGTGATCGGGATTTCGTCGGTCATCGGCAGCGTCCTGGGGGCCGTCGCCCGTCGCGAGCAAGGCGGCGGTCGGCGCGGCACCGCCGGAGCATGGCGTGAGCGGCACTGCGGCCGCAACCCGGGCGGCGGTCCGCGTTCAGCGAGGTGGCGAGCGCGTTACGATCGCGGCCGCTGCGGCGACCAACTGCTGCGGCATCGGTCCGGCCGCCTGTGCGACGTCGACGAACCCCAGGTCCGCGGCCAGGGTCGCCAGGCGCGCGCTGGCCGCGACCACCGGCCGCGCGCGCCAGGCCCGGGCCAACTCCTCCGGCAACTGCGCCAGCAGCTGTTGCAGCGCCTCGCCGCTGCTCAGCGCCAGCACACCGGGCGGCGCCGCACGCAGGCGGGCCAGGTCGGCCGCGCGCAGTCGTACCGGTTCGCGCACGTACACGTCCGCGCGCAGCAGCGGGGTGCCGCGCGCCTGCAGGTGTGCGGCGATCAGGCCGCGGCCGCCGGGGGCGGTGATCAGTCCCACCGGCAGGTCGTGCGCGGCCAGTTCCGGCAGCGCCAGCAGGCCGTCGCTGTCCATCCGCGCCGGCGTCGCCACCTCGGCGATGCCGTGCTGGCGCAAGGCGCGCGCCGTGCCTGCGCCTACCGCCAGCCAGCACTGGCCGGGGCGTGCCGCCAGCGGCTGCAGCGCCGCGGCCGCGCGCACCGCCGCCGGGCTGCTGACGATGACCCGTGGCGCAGCCAGCGCCGCGGCCAGGGCCGCGCGGGTGGCGGGATCGGCGCGCGGCCGCAGCCGCCACGGCGACACCGCCAGCACCCGTGCGCCGCAGCGCGCCGCGGCCCGCCGCAGCGGCGCGTGCTCGCCCTGCGGGCGCAGCGAGATCAGGGTCCAGGCCGGGGCCGCGGTTGCATGCGCGCTCATGCCAGGCATTATGCGAGCCCCCACCGGCAGCACAATCGCATCATGGCAGCGGATCTTTCCTTCGAGGCGTTCCTGCAGCAGTTGCAACGGCAGTTCCAGGCCATGCCGCCGGTGGCGGCGCTGCAGGTCGCCGTGCACGAGTATGCCGAGCAGCGCCTGCAGCTGGTCGCACCACTGGCGGCCAACATTAACGACAAGGGCAACGCCTTCGGCGGCAGCCTGGGCTCGGTGATGACCCTTGCGGGCTGGGGGCTGGTCAACTGCGAGCTGCACCGCGCCGGCCTGCAGGCCGACGTCTATGTCGCCGACAGCCAGGTGCGCTACCTGGCGCCGCTCTACGCCGATCTGCATGCCCAGGCCAATGCCGATGCGGAGGGCGACTGGGCCGTGTTCGTGAATACCTTCCGCCAGCGCGGCCGCGCCCGCATCGGCATCCAGGCCCAGGTCGGCGCGCCCGGCGCGGCCGCGGCGGCGACCCTGAGCGGTCGCTTCGTGGCCCTCGCCAAGGGGTAGGATGCGCGGATCGCGCGCCCCGCGCGCCGCCACCTGGACGCCGCCATGCCCTCGATGTTCCGCGCGCTCGCGCTGCTGTTGCTGCTCGGCTGGACCGGCGCGGCCGTGGCCGGCAGCCGCGCGCAACAGCGCAAGCTCGACGATCTGCAGACCGCCTACGCCGCGGCGGTGCGCTGGAGCGAGTTCGAGACCGCCTGGCAGGTGGTCGACCCGGCCTACCGCCAGGCGCATCCGCTGACCGACCTGCAACTGGAGCGCTACCGGCAGATCCAGGTCTCCTCCTACAAGGTCGGCGGCGGCGCGGTCGGCGACGGCGAGGCGCTGCGCGAGATCGAACTGGGCGTGATCAACCGCAATACCCAGGCCGAGCGCATCGTCCGCTACCGCGAGCGTTGGCGCTGGGACCCCGAGGCCAAGACCTGGTGGCTGCAGGATGGCCTGCCGGACCTGTGGAACGGCCAGTAGCGCGGTCGCCGAGCTGTGCGACAATCGGCGCCCGCTTCCAGCCCCCGAGTCCCGTGAACTTCGAAGAACTGCTGGCCTTCGCCGGCCGCAACCCGATGCTGGCCCTGGCCCTGGTGGGCCTGACCATCGCCCTGATCGTCACCGAAGTGGCGCGCCTGTTCCGTGGCTACAAGAGCCTGCGGCCGGCGGAGCTGACCCGCCTGATCAACGCCGGCAATGCGGTGGTGGTCGACCTGTCGGCCTCGGCCGATTTCGAGAAGGGCCACATCGCCGGCAGCCGCAATGCCACCGCCAGCCAGTTCGGCCCCGAGCACAAGCTGGTGGCCAACGCCAAGGCGCAGCCGGTCGTGCTGGTCTGCCGCACCGGCACCACCGCCGACGGCGCCGCCAAGCAGTTGAAGAAGGCCGGCTTCGAGCAGGTCTACGTGCTCGAGGGCGGCATCGCCGCCTGGCAGCAGGCCGAGCTGCCGCTGGTCAAGGGCCGCTGAGACACCGCGTCCGGCCAGACCTCGAGGGTCGCGGCCGGCGTGTGATAATCCCGTTTCTTTCTGTTACCGAATCCACCGGAGTCAAGCAATGTCCGACCTCACCAACAACGGCGCCGCGGCGCCGGCCGACGCCGCGGCCGGTCCCGCTTTCACCATCGAGAAGATCTACGTCAAGGACGTGTCCTTCGAGTCCCCCAACGCGCCGTCGGTGTTCAACGACAACGCGCAGCCGGAACTGCAGCTCAACCTCAACCAGCGCGTGCAACAGCTCAACGAGCAGGCCTTCGAAGTCGTGCTGGCCGTGACCCTGACCTGCACCGCCGGCGGCAAGACCGCCTACGTGGCCGAAGTGCAGCAGGCCGGCGTGTTCGGCCTGGTCGGCCTGGACCCGCAGGCGGTGGACGTGCTGCTCGGCACCCAGTGCCCGAGCATCCTGTTCCCGTACGTGCGCTCGCTGGTCAGCGACCTGATCCAGGCCGGCGGCTTCCCGCCGTTCTTCCTGCAGCCGATCAACTTCGAGGCCCTGTACGCCGAGACCCTGCGCCAGCGCGCGCAGCAGGGCGAGGGCCAGTCGCTGGCCGATTCGGAGCCGGCCGGCAACGCCTGAGCGCGTTCGCCGTTGCGCATGCGCGATAACGCCAAGAAGAAGATCGCCGTCCTCGGCGCCGGCTCCTGGGGCACGGCGCTGGCGTCGCTGACCGCACGGCACGGGTACCCGACCGTGCTGTGGGGACGCGATGCCGTGGTCGCCGAGGCCATCGGGCAGCGCCACGAAAACCCGCGCTACCTGCCGGGGATCGCGTTGCCGGAGGGCCTGCAGGCCACCACCGACCTGGCGGCGGCCATCGATGGCGCCGACTGGATCCTGGTGGTGGTGCCGTCGCATGCGTTCACCGAAACCCTGCGCCAGCTCGCGCCGCTGCGCCCGGCGCAGGCCGGCGTGGCCTGGGCGACCAAGGGCTTCGAGCCCGGGTCGGGGCGTTTCCTGCATGAAGTGGCGCAGGAGATCCTCGGCGAGGAGGTCCCGCTGGCGGTGGTCACCGGTCCGTCCTTCGCCAAGGAAGTGGCCCTGGACCTGCCGACCGCGGTGACCGTGCACGGCGATGCCGCGTTCGCGCAGCAGGTCGCCGACGCCATGCACGGCCCGACCTTCCGCGCCTATACCGGCGACGACATGGTCGGCGCCGAGCTGGGCGGGGCGATGAAGAACGTGCTGGCGGTGGCCACCGGCGTGGCCGACGGCATGGAGCTGGGCCTCAACGCCCGCGCCGGCCTGATCACCCGCGGCCTCAACGAGATGCTGCGGCTGGCCGCGGCGATCGGCGCCAAGCCGGAGACCCTGATGGGCCTGGCCGGACTCGGCGACCTGGTGCTCACCTGTACCGGCGACCTCTCGCGCAACCGTCGGCTGGGCCTGGCGCTGGGCCGTGGGCAACCGCTGCAGGAGGCGGTGCGCGCGATCGGTCAGGTGGTCGAGTCGGTGCAGACCGCCGACGAGGTGATGCGCCAGGCCGAGCGCCACGGCATCGATCTGCCGATCTCCAATGCGGTGCGCGCAGTCCTGCATGGCGAGCTGACCCCGGCGGTCGGCCTGCAGCAGTTGCTGGCGCGCGAACAGAAGCCCGAGTACCCAACCACCTTGTTCAGTTGATCCGGCTACCGCCGGACACGAAAGCGCCCGGCCTGGCCGGGCGTTTTCGTATCCGCTGCGCACACCGGCGCTGCAGCGGTGGCCGGACGATCGCGTAAAAAAAGCCCGGCGTCAGGCCCTTTGTGCAAATCCGCATGGGCCTTGAAACAATATACGGGACAACAGATTAGCTCTATTTCGTGCCGCTTGCAGGTGATGTGGCGTTGTGGGCTGGGAGCCACATGAGATCCTTGAGAAAGCAAGCCGGGTCGCGCTGTAGCGGAAACGATTGCCAAGGGGCGGCGAGCTTGCGTCGATCTCAGCTCATTCCTCGGCAGTCTATCCAGAACGAGAACACGCAGCGATGGACTGTGGTGGGTGCCTTCAGCATGTTCGGGATCAGTCCGTGGCACTTCGACCGCCCTCCCATTTGCACCTTGCTCGTGCAACGTGCAATAGCGATCACAGCGCTAAGGTGAAAAACCTCGCCCTCCTGTCCGTGAAAGAACGGGTGTCTTGCCCGATTTCGTGAGAAGATGGGGTAAGACACCCGATTTCAGTCACGCAACCAACTTTTCTGGCTCTCTATGCAACTTGTCACAACACGTGATGCAACAAGATTAACAGGCCTCTCGACGGAACAACTCCGCGAGTGGACGAGCCGTCGCGCGTTGATTCCTCCCGATGTGAAACCCAAAGGCCACGGTTCACCCGCTCGCTATTCTTGGCAGACGATACTGCTGTTACGTTTGGCTGTCGTGCTACGCGACCGATTCAGATTGGAGCTACAGGCACACCGTGACCTATTTGCGCAACTAGGCGCGGGGCTAGCCCACGAATCCTTCCTGTCACTGTGGGGCAAGGCCTTAGCGCTTCATGGGGGAGCACAGTGGAGCTTGATTGATTCGCGCGATGAGGTCGTTTTCACTGACGACTGCATCCTGCTCCGACTCGATCCCCACTTGCAGCACCTATTGGACGGTTTTTCTTTGCCCAAGCCGGTGTCGGTGAGCCAGTTCCAGCTCTTCCCGGCTCTTGGCATGGGAGGCGATCGTGTATTCAACGACCTAACTGGACACCGCCGACATGGGTAGCGCCGCGTTCACGCAAGCCCTGACGGCGACTGGTTACCTCTTGCCGGACGGCAGCGGAGCACCTGGATTGATCCAAGCTGGAGAGGATTTCGGCGCACGCCTGCGATCTGTTCTATGCGACGGTCGAGTGGGCCTGCAAGCCGAGGCGGTCTTTTCAGCGCAGAGCGTGCCAACCGCCATCTTCAAGGACTCGGGCAATGAAGCTCCCTCTGAACAGCAGATAGCGCAATGGCACGAGGCTGCCTGGAACATCGGCGTGGCACCTCTGCTGTGGATCATCACGCCCACTGACGTGCACTTGTACGACTGCTATGCGTCACCGGTCAGCGAAAGCCCAGAGCATCTCGCCACTGTGCCGCTGGACGTGTTTTCCTTGCAGGCGGAGGACAGGCTGCGGTCCCTGGACGCCATGTGCGGCCGGTACGCGACTGAAACCGGAGCCTTCTGGTCAAGCGCCATCGGGCAGCGGATCGATCGCCGACATCGTGTGGATCGAGCGCTACTCGACGAAATCAATGCGCTTGAGGATCGCCTGACGAGCCTGCCGCCGGCCAGCGGCCAGCCGCTGCCGGATGGCAAGCAGGAAACGCAGGCATCGCGTGACTTTGCGCAGCGCCTGATCGGCCGCTGCATCTTCACGTCGTACCTCGTTGACCGTGGCATCGCCCAGCCTTTTCTGCCGCCGGAACTCCCCGCCGACGTGGCTGGCATGTTCACGACCGTTGATTCGACCTTTACGCTGTTCCGGTGGCTTCGCAGCACCTTCAATGGTGATCTTTTCCCAATGGATGATCCTGGCGCCGAACACCAGCGCCTAGGCAAGGCGCACTTGGAACTCTTGCGGGACTTCGTTGAAGGCCGCAGCCTGCTGTCAGGCCAGGGCCGTTTGTTCCGATTCCGCTTCGATGCGATCCCCGTGGACCTGATCAGCTCGATCTACCAGCAGTTCGCTCGATCGAGCGCGGCGGACGAGGCTCATGTGCAGGGCCTGCACTACACGCCGGTGGAACTGGTCCATCTGACGCTGGACCCGGTGTTCGAAAGGCTGCCGGCGCAAGCTCGAGTGATCGATCCGACATGCGGGTCGGGCGCTTTCCTGGTCGAAGCTTTCCGGCGGCTGGTATGGAAGCGCACTGAAGAAGCAAAGACGGCCAGCCGTGCCGTCGTGCGCGATGTGCTGCGCACGCAGCTTTACGGCATCGACATCAACAAGTCCGCCTTGGGCATCGCAGCGTTCAGCCTGTACCTAGCAGCTTTGGAGCTCGATGAGGAGCCGGTTCAGGACATACAGGATCTGAAGTTTGACCGCCTAATCGGCGTCACGCTTTTCGAGGCCGACACGGTTCACGATGAGTTGCCACCCCTTGTCGCGGCCAAGCCCTTTGACGCAGTTGTGGGCAACCCTCCGTGGACTTTCGTCAAGCGTGGTCGCCCCTCGCGCAAGCGCAAGCGCAAGGCGGAAGATGTTCAGTCCAGTCGGCCACGACGAAGCCCGGATCAGGAGTTTTTGTGGGTGGCATCGCGCCTGGCTGGCGATTCCGGGCGAATCGGCATGGTGATGAAGGCCTCGCCGTTCTTCTCCAAAGACGAGCATGCGATTCAGTCGCGCGAGGCGCTGCTGCGTGCACTTAATCCTGCTGCGCTGGTGAATCTGTCGGCGCTGCGAAAGGAAGGGCTCTTTCCCGACGCGACGGGGCCAGCGCTACTGTTCTTCGGCCGTTGCGCATTGACGGATCGCGATGATCGCCTGCTGGTAGGGTCGATTCCGTGGACACCCGACTTCCGACGCAACGGGGTCTTTCATGTAGGTCCCGGAGAGTTGAAGAGCGTGCCGCTGTCGCGAGTCTTGCGCACACCTGCGATGCTCAAAGCGGCTGCGTTCGGGACCGTGCGCGATGGCTGGCTGATCGAGAAACTGGAGCGTATGTTTCCAACACTCGATCGATTGCTGACCGATCATGAATTGACTGCGCGCGGCCAGGGAATCAAGGTGCAGGGCGTTGGTGTTGAACGTCCCCCAGCGCACTACTATCAATTGGACTTCGTTACCACAGAGGCCTATCAGCCATTTCGATTGAAGCCTGGTGCGCTCACAAGGTTCACTCATGAATGGCTGCATCGCTCCAGGAAGAAAAGGGTCGAGATGTTCAATGGGCCGGTGCTCCTGTGCCCGAAGGGGAGCCAGACCGATGCCATTGAATTGGGCCGCTACAGCGCAGCCGTCGTCGGACACAGTGCCCTATTCAATGAGAGCTTCTATGGCATTTCGTTTGCGGGCAAGGCCCTTGATGCTGCGCGTGTTCTTTCCGCCATCCTGAATTCGAGCCTCACCGCCTTTCAGCTTGCGATGGGCGGTGGGGCATGGGGATTGGAGCGACCCACGGTGGAGCCCAACGATCTGCTTTCGTTGCGTGTCCCGAATCTGAACGAGATCGATTCTGCGCTACTGGAATCGGTCTTGTCAGCGGAGGCTGCTCTTGCGCAGGAGCCTGGCAATAAGGCCTTGATCGAGGCACTCGACCACGCCGTGTGCGAACTGTATGGCCTAGATCGCGATGAGGCGACCCTTGCCTCTGATGGTGTTCAGCGTGCTCGCGCGCTCCTGTTCGAAGGTCGCAAGCATCGCATGGCCCTGACCAAGAGGCCGTCCAAGGACGACTTGGTGGCCTATGCCAGCGAGGTGGTCCACACGGTCAATGCCTACCTGCGTGCGCGCGGTAAGAGACACCTGGAGGCGGTCATCTATTCACGGCATGTTGCTGCCGGCAATGCCGCCGATGGTGTGCCGGGCGTGGATGCTGTGCGCTTCGCTATGGTGGCTGGCGCGCCGTCAGACACGCCTCGTGTGCATTTGGGCAGCGAAGCGGAGATCGAGCGGTTGGGAGCGCTACTGCGCGGGCAGGTCAACGCGGATGTGCCCCCCTATCTCAACGAACGGCGCCAGATACGCATCTACGACGAGAACGCGCTTTTTGTACTCAAACCGTCCGAGGCCCGCTACTGGACCCGAACAGCGGGGCTGAATGATGGGGATGTCGTTCTGGCGGATCACTGGATCAAGGGGTTCCATGCATCTGTCGCCTGACTTGCCCTTGGGGCGTCCATCGTTTGCGCTCTCGGAAGACGAGTTTGCGACCGTGGTTGATCTTCTGTGTCAGGGGGTTGCAACAGCAAGGTCGCTGTTGACGCCAGGGATGCTGGAAGTGCCCATCACGCTCCACGTCAAGAAGGCGATGCGCCGGCTGAAAAAGGAGCTCGGCCTGTCGAATCTTGAGATCACGGGCGAGTTCGAGCTGTTGGACATGGGCAACAACGATCCAGAGGTGCTCGGGCGCATCGACATCGTTCTTCGCTTCCTGCACCAGTTCGGCGATGAGGAGGCCTACCTCGGCGTCGAGTGCAAGCGTGTGGGAGCTGGGGAAGCTGCGCTCAACCAGCGCTATGTCACCCAGGGCGTTAACCGTTACGTGACGGGGCAATACGCAGCTGGCCACTATCGTGGTGTGATGCTTGGATACGTGCTGAAGCTACCGAGCGCAGCCTTGGTGGAAGGCATTGATGCCCGTATACGCGCGACCTATGGCGAGGATGCGAAGCTGGTGGATCTGGATCCCCACGCCGAATCACTTTCGATACACGAGGGAAATCTGACGCAGGGGACGTCAGGCCACGTTATTCGCTTGACGCACGTTTTCGTGGATACGACGCCTGCGGCTTCCACCACTGCTGCAAGTAGCTGAACAGCCTTCAGAGAAATTGTCCTTGTGATCTCTTAGGTTGTTCATCCGGGGCATCTCTGGAAGATGAGGGTTACCAAGCCAACCCAGCCCCCAGGAGCCCCGGATGAGCCTGCATAAACATGCCCGTTTGAACCTTCGCGGTCGAGCCCTGCTTGTGGATAGCATCCTTGTTCAGGGGCTGCGCGTCGAAGAAGCGGCGCATGCTGCCGGTGTCAGCCTCCGAACGGCCTACAAATGGCTCAAGCGCTTCAAGGAAGAGGGGCGTAAGGGTTGACCGACGCCATGTGCGGGCCTGCTCGACGGTTAGCTCCCCGTACTGGGGCCAGGCGGGCTTACGGCGCTCGCCGGCGTTCGTGCGGTACTGGAGCATGAACACCTTGCGGCCTGCCGGGGTGATCTTGCACAAGAAGCCGGGCACCACGGTGTCCCGGAGTTCGACGGCCTGCGCCTGGGGCCTTGCGGCATCGACGGCGGACTTGGTGAGTTTGATTCTTGCCATGATGACTCCCCGGAAAACCTCGGCTTCCAAGAGCCACATGGGAGCCATGCGACCGGAAGCCGGGTCAAGTCTCGGAAAGCGCCGGCATATGATGGACGCGCCTAAACCCTTGATAAACCTGCTGTAGCGGGCTTGGGCGTAGTCCAGCGAAATGCCGGGCTGGAGTCATCGTCAAACAAAAAAAGCCCGGTCGTGGGACCGGGCTTTCCGAACCGCGCGCGGCGGGAGAGAGAGACGACGCGCGCGGCGCTAGGCAACGCTTACCAGCTGAAGCGCGGGCCGACGAACCATTCCTTGTCGCCGTGGCGGTCCATCTTCAGGTCGGCGCTCAGGCCCCAGTTCTGGTTCAGCTTGGCCTGGGCGCCCAGACGGCCGTAGAAGGTGCCTTCCGGATTGACGCCGTCCTTCTTCAGGTAGTCCTCGTAACCACCCAGGGCATAGACTTCCAGGTACGGGTTGAACGCGGTGCGGATACCCGCTTCGGCGCTCCAGCCGTTGAACTTGGTGCCGTATTCCGGGGCGAAACGGTTGTAGGCCACGCGGGTCACCAGGTCGGTGCTGGTCGCGATCTCGTGGTTGTAGCCGGCACCGACGCGCCACTGGTCGACGCGTGCGTCGGCAAAGTCGGTCTTCTGGCGGTTGAAGTCGCCGAACACGCTGAAGTTCGGGTGGAACGCGTAGGAACCCTTGACCGCCCAGCCGTCGGCATCGCCGCCGCTGGCGTCGGTCTTGACGTAGCCGGCTTCGGCATAGTTGTAGGAAAGGCCTTCGGCGGCCGAAGCGGCGAACGGCAGGGTGGCCAGGAGGCCGAGAGCAAGCAGAGAGGTCTTCATAATCGGGGTACCTTCGTTATTGGTTTGTCGGCGCTGAGGCGTGGGGCCGTTCGCTGCCGATATGTAAATTATCCGTTAGCGACCCGAACTCGCCCTGAATCCCAAACCGACCAGTCCATAAATTAAACGCCCCGTTCAGGCGCTCGCGATGCATTGTTGTGATGCGCGCCGTTGCATTCCAGGTAACAGGGAATATCAGGACTGTCAGCGCAGGTGGCGACGCCCACCGCGTGCGAGCGGCACGCTACAGCGCGGCAAGCGTCTCGATCGCCGCGCGGACGCGTTGCCTGTCCATGGGCACCACCGAGCGGTGGATGGTCGCGCCTTCGATGAAGGCATCGATGGCGGCGGATGCGGCGACGGAGAACTGCGTTTCCAGGGCGGCCCGGCTCCTGGCCATCCACTGCTGCATGATCGCGGTCATCTCCGGATGCCGGCGGGCGAACGCATACAGTTCGTAGCTCAGCAGCAGCACCCGCGGGGACGCCGTCCCCTCGGCGAAGATGATGTTCACCACCGCCTCGCAGGCCTGGTCGCGGTTCTGCGCGGTGCGGATTTCGGCAGCGAAGTCGGCGGACACGTCTTGGGAGAAGCGGGTGAACGCGGCGACCAGCAGGTCGTGCATCGAGCCGAAATAGTAGGTGGTGGCGCTGAGCGGAACGCCGGCTTCCTCGGCGACCTTGCGGAAGGTGGTGCCGGTGACGCCGTGGTCCAGGATCACCCGCAAGGTGGCCTGCTCGATCGCTTCCTTCCGGTGCGGATCCTGGCGCCAGGTCCTGCCGCTCATGTGTCCAACGCTGTTTTCGACGAAGGCCGATGATCGCAGGTCGCGGTTGACGCCTCAATTGGTACGAATGTACAAATTCGCCAAAGAGGTCGACGAAGGCCATCGCCGCGATGGCGCCTCCGAAACAGCGACGTGAGGAGCAGTGCGATGGCGAATTGCGGGGAGCAGGACGTGGATATCGGTCGTCGGGCGACCCTGGGTGGGCTCGCCGCCGGCAGTGGCGTGCTGGCGAGCGGTGCGCGCGCGGCGGCAGCTTCCGGCTGGGAGGCGGGCACCTGGCTCAACGCGCCCAAGGTCCATCGGATCCTGCCGGGCGGCGTGCTCGAGGTCGTCACCGACAAGGGCGGCGATTTCTGGCGCGAAACCCATTACGGGTTCACCCGCGACAGCGGGCATTTCCTCGGCATCGCCGCACCCGCGCGCTTCACCTGCCAATTGCGCGTGCGCGGCAAGTTCGAACAGCTCTACGATCAGGCCGGCCTCATGGTGCGGGTCGACGAGCGCCGCTGGGTGAAGGCCGGTATCGAACTGAGCGATGGGCGGCCGATGCTCAGCAGCGTGTTGACCGACGGCCGTTCGGACTGGGCCACCGGCCCGTACGAAGCGGACGCGTCGGATTTCTGGATGCGCGCCACCGTGGACAAGGGCGTGCTGCGCCTGCAGGTCTCGCGCGACGGGAAATCTTGGCCGCTGGTGCGGTTGTGCCCATTCCCGGTCGCCTCCTCCTACCTCGTCGGCCCGATGACGTGCACGCCGGAACGGGAAGGATTGATGGTCCGCTTCTCCGACTGGAGCCTGGGGCCGGTGCTGGGCAAGGACCTGCACGATCTGTCCTGACGCCTGCAGTGCCGTGGCGCGTGCCGCGTCAGCGATGCAGCGATAGAACACTGGATGGCGCGTTGCCAGGCGACGCGCGACGTACGCTCAGTCGGCGCCGGGAAAGCCCAGTTGCCGCCACGCCTCGAACACCACCACCGCGACCGCGTTGGACAGGTTGAGGCTGCGGTTGTGCGGCTGCATCGGCAGGCGCAGGCGCTGCGCGTCGGGCACCTGCTCCAGCACCGTGTCCGGCAGGCCGCGGGTTTCCGGGCCGAACAGGAAGGCGTCGCCGTCGGCGAAGGCGGGCGTGTCGTAGCGGGTGCTGCTGCGGGTGCTGAGGGCGAACAGGCGGCGCGGGGCGATGGCCTGCAGGGCCGCATCCAGCGATGCATGGACCTGCAATCGTGCGTACTCGTGGTAATCCAGGCCGGCGCGCTTGAGCTGACGGTCGCCGAGGTCGAAGCCCAGCGGCTCGATCAGGTGCAGTTGCGCGCCGGTGTTGGCGCAGAGACGGATGACGTTGCCCGTGTTGGGCGGAATTTCGGGCTGGTACAGCAGAACATGCAGCGTTGGGGTGGCGATCATCGGCGCAGTGTACGCGCCGGCGCGGAGGCCTTGGTGCCTATTCAGCGCACCAGGCCGACCGCCAGGTCCTGGCCCAGCTTCTGCAGGCTCGGCTGCAACTGCAGCATCGCGGTGTCCAGCGTCTCGCCGACCACGTCGCCGATCGCCAGCATGCTGCCCATGTCCGCATCCGGACGCACCTGCACGGTGGCCAGGGTCACCACGTGCTGGCTGGCGGCCTGCTCCTGGTTGCGCTCGGCGAGTTGCTCGGCGGAGGGCCGCACCTGCACCGCCGCCAGGGTGGCGATGCGGCTGGACAGTTCGGCGTCGCGCTGGGCGATCTGCTCGGCCGAGGGGCGCACCTGCACGGCCGCCAGGGTGGCGATGCCGCTGGCCTGTTCGATGCTGCGCTGGGCGATCTGCTCGGCGGAAGGGCGCACCTGCACCGCATCCAGGGTGGTGATCTGCGTGGCGGCGAAGGACGGCGCGGCGAGCAGGGCGGCGATGGCGGCGGTCAGGAGCAGGGTGGTGGTCTTCATGGCGGGCCTCGTTGGTGTTGTTGATCAGTGGTGTGGTAGTAATGTAGTACACCTAATCAGGGGTTGCAAGAACTTTTTTGCGCCCGGTTGTTTTATTAAGCTTTCATTCACTTAATGCCGGTGGCTTTTGCGCTTGCGGATGTGTAAGCAGACCGCGTGCCAATTCCAAGTTTCTGTTTTTGAAAGAGAATTTTCCTTGGCGATGTGTCCGCGGGCGGACACCCGGGCGCTCGCGTACGCCGGACGCGGACACCGCGGCGCCGCCCGCGGCGGCAGCCGACCCGCTGATGGGTCGGAGGTGACGCCGTTGCAGAAGGGCGTCAGCGACAACGGCGGACTGCGCGCCGTGCGGTACGCCCGGTACGATCGGCATTCACCGGCTGTTTCACTCGCCCCAAGGAAGAAGGAATCCGCATGACCGTCTCGACCCGCCCGCGTGGCGCCCTGTTGGCCGTCGCCCTGTCCGTCGCGCTCGGCGCATTGAGCTACGCGCCGCCTTCGACGGCGGCCAGGCCCGCTGCCGCCGCGTCGGTGGATATCGCCTACGCGCAATTCACCCTGCCCAATGGGTTGCGGGTGGTGGTGCACACCGATCGCAAGGCGCCGATCGTGGCGGTCAACCTCTGGTACCACGTCGGCGCCAAGGACGAGCCGGCCGGGCGCACCGGGTTCGCGCATCTGTTCGAGCACCTGATGTTCCAGGGCAGCGAGAACCACCACGGCGAGTTCTTCGAGCCGTTCAAGCAGGTCGGCGTCACCGACCAGAACGGCACCACCAACAGCGACCGCACCAATTACTTCGAGAACGTGCCGACCACCGCGCTGGACATGGCGCTGTGGATGGAGTCGGATCGCATGGGCCACCTGCTCGGCGCCATCGATCAGGCGGCGCTGGACGAGCAGCGCGGGGTGGTGCAGAACGAGAAGCGCCAGGGCGAAAACCAGCCGTACGGGCAGGCCTGGAGCCGGCTGAGTCGCGCGCTGTACCCGGCCGGCCACCCGTACCACCACACCGTCATCGGCTCGATGAACGACCTCAACGCGGCCTCGCTGGCCGACGTGAAGCAGTGGTTCCGCACCTGGTACGGGCCCAACAATGCGGTGCTGGTGCTGGCCGGCGACATCGACGTGGCCACGGCCAAGGAGAAGGTGACGCGCTACTTCGGCGACATCCCGGCCGGCCCGAGCATGGCCCAGCCCAAGGTCGACGTGGCCCAGCGCAGCCAGTCCACCCGCGAGACCATGACCGACAAGGTGCCGCAGACGCGGATCTACCGCGTCTGGAACGTGGCGCAGACCGGCACCGAGGACGTCGACCGCCTGCAACTGCTGGCGCAGGTGTTGGGCGGCGCCACCTCCTCGCGGCTAGACCGGCGCCTGGTCCACCAGGACAAGCTGGTGGATATGGTCAGCGCCTCGGTCTGGCCGTCGCAGCTCGGCTCCGGCTTCGGCATCATCGCCATGGTCAAGCAGGGCGTGGACCCGGCCAGGGTCGAGGCGGCGATCGACGAGGAACTGCGCCGGCTGCTGGACAAGGGGCCGGACAAGGCCGAACTGGCGCGCGCCAAGACCGCCTTCCGCGCCGGCTTCATCCGTGGCGTCGAGCGCATCGGCGGCTTCGGCGGCAAGGCCGACGTGCTGGCCGAGTGCGCGGTGTACACCGGCGACCCCGGCTGCTTCCGTACCTCGCTTGCGACCATCGCCGAGACCCGCCCGCGCGATCTCACCGCCGTCGGCCGCAAGTGGCTGGGCAAGGGCGACTACACCCTGCTGGTGCAGCCGGGCGAACGCGTGGCGCAGGCCGAGGAGCCGACGGTGCAACCGGCGCCGCTGAATCCGCCGCCGGTCGATCCCAAGTACCGCACCCTGCCCAGCGTGGTCGACCGCAGCGCCGGCCCGCCCAAGACCACCCAGTTTCCGAAACTGACGTTCCCGACGCTGCAGCGCGCGACGCTGAAGAACGGCACCACGGTGATCCTGGCCGAACGCCACGAGGTACCGGTGGTGCAGTTCAGCTACGAGTTCCAGGGCGGCTACAGCGCCGACCAGGGGCGCAAGCCGGGGACGGCCAACTTCACAATGGGCATGCTCGACGATGGCGCCGGCGAGCGCGATGCGCTGGCGTTCGCCGATGCGGCCGAGGCATTGGGGGCGTCGCTGGCGGCCGGCGCTGCGCTGGACGGCAGCAATGCCTACCTGTCGGCGCTGAAGGAGAACCTGGCGCCGTCGCTGGCGCTGTACGCGGACATGCTGCGGCGGCCGCGCTTCGCGCCGAACGAGATCGAACGGGTCCGCGCCAGTTGGATCGCCAGCATCCGCCAGGAGAAGGCCCAGCCCAACGGCGTGGCGATGCGGGTGCTGCCGCCGCTGCTGTACGGCGTCGGCCATCCCTACGCGATGCCGTTCAGCGGCATCGGCACCGAGGCGGCGATCGCGGCCTTGCAGCGCGAGGATCTGGTCGACTTCCATCGCGACTGGGTGCGCCCGGAGCACGCCACCCTGATCGTGGTCGGCGACACCACCCTGGCCGAGATCGTGCCGCTGCTGGACGCGCAGTTCGGCGACTGGAAGGGCGAAGGGACGGCGCCCTCGGTGCCGGTCCCGGCCCGCGTGGCTCGGCCGGCCAAGCCACGCGTGTACCTGATCGACCAGCCCGGCGCGGTGCAGGCCAACCTGTTCGCCTCGGAACTGGTGCCGCCGACCACCGATCCGGCGGCGGTCCGCTTCGACATCGCCAATGGCGTGATCGGCGGCGACTTCACCTCGCGCCTGAACATGAACCTGCGCGAGAACAAGCATTGGTCCTACGGCGCGCGCAGCGGCGCGGCCAGCGCCCTCGGCCAGCGGCCGTGGACCGCGTCGGCCCCGGTGCAGATCGACAAGACCGCCCCGGCGCTGCAGGAGATGTACAAGGAGATCAGCGCCTTCGCGAGCGGCAAGGCGCCGCCGACGGCGGAGGAGGTGGCGCGCATCCGCAACATCCAGACCCTGAGCCTGCCGGGCGCCTACGAGACGGCCAGCGCGGTGATGGGCGCGATCGGCGGCATCGTCCGCTACGGCCGCCCCGACGACTACGTGTTCAAGCGCAAGGCCGAGATCGAGGCGATGACCCCGGCGCAGGTGCGCGAGGCGGCGTCGATGCTCGACCCGAACACCTTGACCTGGGTGGTGGTGGGCGACCTCAAGCAGATCGAGGCGCCGGTGCGCGCGCTGAAGCTGGGCGAGGTCACCGTGATCGATGCCGACGGGGTGCCGCAGGGCGGGGCGGCGGCCCCGGCGCCGCGCTGATCGCGGCAGGTGCGCGTCGGCGAGGGCCGGCGCGCGCTGCCTGCCGGTGCCAGTAGGCCGACGGTGTCATGGCCGATTCAGCGTTTTGCGGCACAATCCGGATTCACCTGCCAACGGGCCCGTCCATGCGTCTACCGATCGCCTTCGTCCTGCTCGCCACGCTCGCCGGCTGCACCTGGGTGCCGATGGCGCCGGAAGGCAAAGGGGTGCGGGTCCTGCCGCCCGGTCAGGCCGCCAGCGGCTGCGAGAAGCGCGGCGAGGTGGTGGTGTCGGTGAAGAGCAGCGTCGGCTTCTACCAGCGCAACCCGCTGCGGGTGCGCGAGGAGCTGGAGACCCTGGCCCGCAACGAGGCGCCCGGCGTGGGCGCCAACACCGTGCAGGCGATGGGCGACCCGGTCGACGGCGACCAGCGCTTCACCGCCTACCAGTGCGGCGGCCGCTGAACCGCTCAGACCATACGCTTTCCGGGGATTTGTTAAAGATGCGGTAAAACGGTGTAACCGCTAGAATTGGCGCCCCCTCGCCTGACCCTGGCGTACACCTCGATGCTCTTCACCAACGTCTCGATCGCGGGACTGGCGCATATCGACGCGCCGCACACGCTGACCTCCAAGCAGATCAACGCGCGCCTGCAGCCTACCCTGGACCGGCTGCGGATCCGGGCCGACGTGCTCGGCGACATCGCCGGCGTCCACGCGCGGCGCATGTGGGACCAGGACCTGCAGGCGTCCGACGTGGCGACGCTGGCGGCGCGCAAGGCGATGGGCGATGCGGGCATCGAGGCTGGGCAGGTCGGGCTGCTGGTCAACACGTCGGTGAGTCGCGATTACCTGGAGCCGTCCACCGCCAGCATCGTCGCCGGCAATCTGGGCGTGAGCGAGCAGTGCATGACCTTCGACGTCGCCAATGCCTGCCTGGCCTTCATCAACGGCATGGACATCGCGGCGCGCATGATCGAGCGTGGCGATATCGACTATGCGATGGTGGTCGATGGCGAGACCGCCAACCTGGTGTACGAGAAGACCCTGGAGCGGATGGCCTCGCAGGACCTGACCGCCGACGCCTTCCGCGACGAAATGGCGACCCTGACCCTGGGTTGCGGTGCGGTGGCGATGGTGATGGCGCGTACCGACCTGGCACCGGATGCGCCGCGCTACCGCGGTGGCGTGACCCGCTCGGCCACGCAGTGGAACACCCTGTGCCGGGGCAACATGGACCGCATGGTCACCGACACCCGCATGCTGCTGATCGAAGGCCTCAAGCTGGGCCAGAAGACCTTCGCCGCCGCGCGGCAGGCGCTGGGGTGGGCGGTGGACGAACTGGACCAGTTCGTCATCCACCAGGTCAGCCTCCCGCACACCAAGGCCTTCATGAAGAGCTTCGGGATCGACCAGAAGAAGGTCATGACCATCTTCGGCGAATACGGCAACATCGGCCCGGCCAGCGTGCCGATCGTGCTGAGCAAGCTGCGTGAGCTGGGCCGCCTGAAGAAGGGCGACCGGATCGCGCTGATGGGCATCGGCTCGGGCTTGAACTGCTCGATGGCCGAGGTGGTTTGGTAAGCGCCAGGCGCAGGACAGGCGCGCAAATTTTCCTTGCGCGCCGTATTTGGGTGTTTAGAAAGAAATTTGCTAAATTTCTTTCCTAAGAGCCGTCTCCGGCCACGGCAAGGATCGCCTGATGTCGTCTCGACGCTGTACCGGACACTATGTCCCCGGGTCGCTGGCGGGCAGCCGTTATCAGGCGTTCGTTCCTGATCCGCTGCCGCCCGAGCCGCCGCTGCAGTTGGCGGCGCCGCTGCTGATCGCGCGCAAGGAGCAGGCCGACCAGGCGCTTGGTCGCCTCGATGGCATCACCCTGATGCTGCCGGACCCGGAGCTGTTCCTCTACCACTACGTGCGCAAGGAAGCGGTCCTGTCCTCGCAGATCGAGGGCACGCAATCGTCGCTGTCCGATCTGCTGCTGTTCGAGCTGGACGAGGCACCGGGTGTCCCTCTGGACGACGTCGAAGAAGTCTCCAACTACGTCGCTGCGCTGAACCACGGGCTGCGGCGCTTGCGCGAGGATGACTTCCCGCTGTCGCTGCGCCTGATCCGCGAAATGCACGCGCTGCTGTTGCAAGGTGGGCGTGGTGCCGGCAAACGTCCGGGCGAATTCCGTTCGGGCCAGGTCTGGATCGGCGGTGCCTCGCCGGCGTTGGCGCATTTCGTGCCGCCGCCGCCGGAAGCCCTGGATGCGGTGCTGGCCGCCTTCGAGCGCTTCCTGCACGCGCCTGGCCGCGACGTCTCGCCGATGGTCAAGGCAGCCCTGGCGCATGTGCAGTTCGAAACCATCCATCCCTTCAGCGATGGCAACGGCAGGCTGGGGCGGCTGCTGATCGCGTTGATCCTGTGCAACGAAGGTGTGCTGCGCGCGCCCAGCCTGTACCTGAGCCTGTTCTTCAAGCGCCATCGCGCGCGTTACTACGAGCGCCTCAACGCGGTACGCACCGAGGGCGACTGGGAAGGCTGGCTGGATTTCTTTCTCGAGGGCGTTGCAGACACCGCGCAACAGGCGGTGTCCACCGCGCAGCGCCTGCTGGCGCTGCTGGCGGCCGACCGCACACGTATCGCCGGATTGGGAACGCGCGCTGGCAACGTGGGCCTGGTGTACGAGCAGTTCGCCCGTCGTGTCCTGCTGGGCGTGCCACAGGTCCAGCCGCATTTGCCGCTCAGCGCACCGACGATCCGTGCCGCCATCCGCACCCTGCAGGATCTGGACATCGTCAACGAACTGACCGGGCAGCAGCGGCACCGCGTGTTCGCCTATCAGGCTTATCTGGACATCCTCAGCGAGGGTGCGCAGCCGTTATGAGTTCCCCAGTGCCGCACGCCGACGGCAATGCGCCATGCGCCGCGGCGGCGCCGTCTTCCTCCCCCATCTCGCATCGGTCCCCCGCATGAACTACCCCGGCTATCCCTTCACCCCGCAGCGCTTCCAGGTCCGCCCGGGGCTGCACATGTCCTATCTCGACGAAGGTCCGCGCGACGGCGAGGTGGTGGTGATGCTGCACGGCAATCCGTCGTGGAGCTATCTGTGGCGCACGCTGGTGAGCGGGCTGTCGGACCGCTACCGCTGCATCGTGCCCGACCACATCGGCATGGGCCTGTCGGACAAGCCGGACGATGCGCCGGGCGCGCGGCCGGGCTACGAGTACACCCTGCAGTCGCGCGTGGACGACCTGGACGCGTTGCTGCGGCATCTGCGCATCGACGGGCCGGTGACGCTGGCGGTGCACGACTGGGGCGGCATGATCGGTTTCGGCTGGGCGCTGTCGCACCATGCGCAGGTGCGGCGCCTGGTCATCACCAATACCGCGGCGTTCCCGCTGCCGGCGGCCAAGCCGATGCCGTGGCAGATCGCGATGGGGCGGCACTGGCGCCCGGGCGAGTGGTTCATCCGCACGTTCAATGCGTTCTCTTCGGGCGCGTCGTGGCTGGGCGTGTCGCGACGCATGCCTGCCGATGTGCGTCGCGCCTACGTGGCGCCGTACGACAATTGGGCCAACCGCATTTCCACGATCCGCTTCATGCAGGACATTCCGCTGTCGCCGGCCGACAAGGCCTGGTCGCTGCTGGCGCGGGCCGAGCAGGCATTGCCGTCGTTCGCCGATCGCCCGGCCTTCATCGGCTGGGGCCTGCGCGACATCTGCTTCGACCATCATTTCCTGGAAGGCTTCCGCCGCGCGTTGCCGCAGGCCGAGCTGATGGCCTTCGAGGATGCCAACCACTACGTGCTGGAAGACAAGCACGAGGTGCTGGTGCCGGCGATCCGCCGGTTTCTGGACGCGCATCCGTTGTCCTGAGCACGCACGCCGGCCAGATCCGGCGTCTTCCTGCGGCGCGCCGCACATGCAGGAAGGGGATTGCCGCCGGCGTTGCGCCGTGGATCGTCTACACGGGCACGCGCAAACTGCTACCGATTGCCGTGATGCAACATTGTTGGCTGGGTACAGTCGCCGCCGACGTGCGCGTCGCGGAAGCGGACGCTGCACGCAATCGGACAGGAGACAGAGAGTGAAAGCGATGGCGATGGCGATGCTGTTGACGGCGATGAGCGTGCCTGGTGCGCATGCGGAAGACCTGACCACGTCCGCGGACGGCAAGACGCTGACGGTCGGATTCGGCCAGCCCACCTGGAAGCAGGTGCTGCACTACCGCAAGCTGTACGACAAGAAGCCGTTCCCCGATGCGGAGATCTACTACTACAGCAACGGCATGTACAAGATCATCTCGCAGGGCGAGAACCACTACGGCGTGTACGTGCTGCAGGGCAGCTTCGAGGACCAGACCTACACGATCCGCTTCATCTCGCTGCCGTCCGAGGACTGGGGCAACAAGACCGCCTTCCACCAGCTGACGTTCATCCGTGGCGAGGACAGGAACGTCTTCATCCAGAACGCGATCGTCGACACCGGCGAGGCCATCGCCCAGCAGAACGGCACCTACACCCTGGAAAAGAACACCGTGACCAATCCGGTGCCGACGGCGTGGAAGCACCGCTGAGCCGATGCGGCGCGCGTCCGCCGTGCTTCGGATGCCGCCAGGATGGGCGTTTGCAGGAGTTTGCGTAGGAGCGGCTACAGCCGCGACCGGGCGTTGCCGGGAACGCGGATCGCGGCTGGTCCCGCGGCGACAAGGGCAGATGCTACGGCCCCCCTGCCGTGTTGGCGCCGCCGCCGCTCAGGCGTCCGGTAGATTGCGTTCGACTACGCCGTCCCAGTCGGCCAGGGTCAGCAGCGGCAGGCCGTGCGCCAGCCGCGACTTGTCGCACTGCGCGCTGCGTTCGCCGAACTCCAGCGAGGCCGGCACCGCGGCGCACACCGACGGCCGCCGCTCGTGGATGCTGCAGCGACTGTAGCGGCCGATGTCCGCGTCCAGGGCGATGCAGCGCGGCTGCGCCTGCGAGGTGCCACGCATCACCCGCTCATGGGTGCGCAGCGGTTCGGTCAGCTCGAACGGGACCCTGCCGCCCAGCGCGGGATCGGCTTCGCTCCAGTGGAAACTGACGCGGAAGTAGGCGCAGCAGGCGCCGCAGGTGAGGCAGGGATGGGACATGGCGGCCGGGCCTTGCGCGGCGAACAGCGTGGGGGGCGCGGCATTCTGACCGAACCGGGGCGCGCTGCAAGCACGCCGGCATTCAGCCGCGGCGGCCGCGGCCGGGGTGTCGGCTGCGGCCAGGCGCATCGGCGATAATCGGCGCATGACCACGACCTGCAACATCGCGGCGACGCTGCCGCGGCTGGCGCGCGAGCGCCCGGACCAGATCGCCATGCGCTGCCCCGGCCGGCCCGGCCCCGGCGGCATGGCCGCCTACGACGTGACCCTGAGCTATGCGCAGCTGGACGCGCGCAGCGATGCCATCGCCGCCGGCCTGGGCGCCTACGGCATCGGCCGCGGCACCCGCACGGTGGTGATGGTGCGGCCGTCGCCGGAGTTCTTCCTGCTCATGTTCGCGCTGTTCAAGGCCGGCGCGGTGCCGGTGCTGGTCGATCCGGGCATCGACCGGCGCGCGCTCAAGCAGTGCCTGGACGAGGCGCAGCCGGAGGCCTTCATCGGCATTCCGCTGGCGCAACTGGCGCGGCGCCTGCTCGGCTGGGCGCGCTCGGCAAAGCGGATCGTCACCGTCGGCCGACGCTGGGCCTGGGGCGGCACCACGCTGGCGCGGATCGAGCGCGCCGGCCAGGGCGCCGGCAGCCAGCTCGCAGACACGGCCGCGGACGACGTCGCCGCGATCCTGTTCACCAGCGGCTCCACCGGCGTGCCAAAGGGCGTGGTCTACCGGCACCGGCATTTCGTCGGCCAGATCGAGCTGATGCGCAATGCCTTCGACATGCAGCCTGGCGGGATCGACCTGCCGACTTTCCCGCCGTTCGCGCTGTTCGACCCGGCGCTGGGGCTGACCTCGGTGATCCCGGACATGGACCCGACGCGTCCGGCCAAGGTCGATCCGCGCAAGCTGCACGATGCGATGCAGCGCTTCGGCGTGACCCAGCTGTTCGGCTCGCCGGCGCTGATGCGGGTGCTGGCCGACTACGGCAAGCCGTTGACCAACGTGCGCTGCGCCACCTCGGCCGGCGCGCCGGTGCCGCCGGACGTGGTGGCGCGGATCCGCAGCCTGCTGCCGGAGGACGGTCAGTTCTGGACGCCCTACGGCGCCACCGAGTGCCTGCCGGTGGCGGTGATCGAGGGCCGCGAGCTGCAGGACACGCGTGCGGCGACCGAGCGCGGTGCCGGCACCTGCGTCGGCACGGTGGTGCCGCCCAACCAGGTGCGCATCATCGCCATCGACGACGCCGCGATTCCCGAGTGGAGCGGCGTGCGCGAAGTCCCCACCGGCACCGTCGGCGAGATCACCGTCGCCGGGCCGACCGCCACCGACACCTATTTCAACCGCGATGCGGCCACGCGCCTGGCCAAGATCCGCGAACGCCTGGACGACGGCAGCGAGCGCGTCGTGCACCGCATGGGCGACGTCGGCTATTTCGACGCGCAGGGCCGGCTGTGGTTCTGCGGGCGCAAGACCCAGCGCGTGGAAACCGCGCAGGGGCCGCTGTACACCGAACAGGTGGAGCCGATCTTCAACGCGCTGCCGGGCATCGGCCGCACCGCCCTGGTCGGCATCGGCGCGCCGGGGCAGCAGCGCCCGGTGCTGTGCTACGAGCTGGAAGTGGGCGCCATGCTCTCGAGCGGTCCTGAACTGCAGGCGCTGCAGCAGCGACTGCGCGATACCGCCGCCGCGCATGCGCACACGGCCGGCATCGTCGATTTCCTGAGCCACCCGGGCTTTCCGGTGGACATCCGCCACAACGCCAAGATCGGCCGCGAGAAGCTGGCGCTGTGGGCAGCGGAACAGCGCAAATGAGCGCGCGCAGCATGTGCACCGGCGCGCTTGCGCAGCAGGACACCATTGGCGCGGCGCATGGCCGGCCCCAGAATGGCCGCCCTGATCATGGAGTGTGGCGATGAAGATCGTGGTGACCGGTGGCGGTGGATTCCTGGGCCAGGCGCTGTGCCGCGGGTTGGTGGCGCGCGGGCACCAGGTGGTCAGCTACAACCGCGGGCACTACCCGGAACTGCAGGCCTTGGGCGTGGCCCAGGTGCGGGGCGACCTGGTCGACGCGCAGGCGCTGCAGCATGCGCTGGCCGGCGCCGATGCGGTGTTCCACAACGCCGCCAAGGCCGGCGCCTGGGGCAGCTACGACAGCTACTACCAGCCCAACGTGGTCGGCACCGAGAACGTGCTGGCGGCCTGCCGCCTGCACGGCGTGTCGCGCTTGGTCTACACCTCCACACCGAGCGTGACCCACCGCGCCACCCATCCGGTCGAAGGCCTGGGCGCGGACCAGGTGCCCTACGGCGAGGATTTCCAGGCGCCGTACGCGGCGACCAAGGCGATCGCCGAGCGCATGGTGCTCGCGGCCAACGACGCGCAGCTGGCGGTGGTGGCGCTGCGCCCGCGGCTGATCTGGGGGCCGGGCGACAACCAGATCCTGCCCAAGCTGGTCGCGCGGGCGCAGGCCGGGCGCGTGCGCCTGGTCGGCAGCGGCGACAACAAGGTCGATTCCACCTACATCGACAACGCCGCACAGGCGCACTTCGATGCCTTCGAGCACCTGGCGGTGGGCGCGCCCTGCGCCGGCAAGGCCTACTTCATCTCCAACGGCGAGCCGTTGCCGATGCGCGTGCTGCTCAACAAGCTGCTCGCCGCGGTCGGCGCGCCGACGGTGACCAGGACGCTTTCGTTCAAGGCCGCCTACCGCATCGGTGCCGCCTGCGAGACCCTGTGGCCGCTGCTGCGCCTGCGCGGCGAGCCGCCGCTGACGCGGTTCCTCGCCGAGCAGCTGTGCACCCCGCACTGGTACAGCATGGAGCCGGCGCGGCGCGACTTCGGCTACGTGCCGCAGGTAAGCATCGAGCAGGGACTGCAGCGGCTGGCGTCGTCATGGCGCCACGACACGTCCGTCACCCGCTGACGACCACGCGTTTCCGAAGATGATGCCGCGCCGATTCGGCACGACAACCTTCTGGACATTGCCATGCTGCATTACGCCATCATCTTCTTCGTGATCGCCATCATCGCCGCCGTGCTCGGTTTCAGCGGCATCGCCGGCGCGGCGACCAACATCGCCTGGATCCTGTTCGTCGTGTTCCTGATCCTGGCGGTGATCTCGATGTTCCGCCGCGGCAAGGTGTAGTCCGCCGCGACAATCCAACGTCGATACTTGCCCGCGGCGCCCTGCGTCGCGGGCAAGTCGTTTCTGGGCTCCGCGCCGCGAGGGCGCCTGCCGCCCGGAGGCAGCGCGATGGGGCAGGGCTGGACGTTCCGCTCGGCGCTTGTCACCATCCTCCGCTCAGGGGACAGGGGCGGATCGAATGCGAGCGTGGATCGTGTGGGCAGGCCTTGCGCTTGCGGGGAGCGCGTGCGCGCAGGTGCCGCCGGTGGACCTGGCGCCGTATCTGCAGCGCGACCAGTTCGACCGGGTCAAGATCTCCCCGACTGGCGCCTACTATGCAGTGATCGCACCGCTCGAGGACCGCACCGTGCTGGCGGTGATCCGGCGCAGCGACAAGCAGGTCTCGGCCAAGATCATGGGCCAGGCCGATTCGGTGGTGCACGACTACTGGTGGGCCAGCGACGAGCGCATCGTGGTGTCGATGGCCGAGCGCCTGGGCGCACTGGACCGCCCCGTGGCGATCGGCCAGCTGCATGCCATCGATGCCGACGGCAAGAATGCGCGCTTGCTGGCCAGCCCCTACGGGCTCAACGACAGCGTCAACGGCGTCACCTACAAGGCCGGCCTGGATCCGTCGGTGTTCATGCTCGACACCTTGCCGGACGACCCGCGCGCGGTGCTGGTGTCGGTGGTGGAGCAGACCAAGGACCCCACCGTGCATGTGGACAGGCTCGACATCTACAACCACCGACGCACGCCGGTGGCGCGCGCCCCGGTGGCGCGTGCGGACTTCGTCACCGACCACGGCGGCCACGTGCGCTTCGCGCAGGGTGCCGAGACCGGCAGCACGGTCAACAAGCTGTTCTACCGCAACGATGACGCCAGTCCGTGGCGGCTGATCAACGACGAAGCCAGCAGCGGGCATCGCAGCTTCCCGCTGGGCTTTTCCGCGAACGACAGGATCGCCTACCTGCAGGTGGAGCAGGTCGAAGGACCCGATGCGGTGGTGGCATGGGATCCGCAGAGCGACCGGTCCACGCCGCTGCTGCGTGACGCGAAGGTCGATCCCTACCAGGTGTTGCGCGACCTCGATGGCCGCACCCCGATCGGCGTGTCGTTCATGAGCGACCGTGTGCACAACCGCTTCTTCGACGAGACCGCGCCGACGGCGCGGCTGTACCGCGCGCTGGAGCAGGCCTTCAATGGCGATGCGGTGTACATCACCTCCGCCACCGCCGATCGGCGCCTGCTGATGCTCTATGTGTGGAGCGATCGCAACAACGGCGATTACTTTCTGTTCGACACCGTCGACAAATCGGCCAAGCGGGTGTTCAGCCGTCGCGAATGGTTCGTGCCGGAGCGGATGCCGTCGACCCGCGAGGTCGCCTTCAAGGCCAGGGATGGGATGGCCCTGTACGGTTATCTGACCCTGCCGCTGCAGGCGCCGGCCGGCAAGCCGCTGCCGATGGTGCTGTTGCCACATGGCGGGCCGTTCGGCCTCTTCGATGGCTGGGAATTCGACGACGATGCGCAGGTGCTGGCCGCAGCCGGCTACGCGGTGTTGCGGGTGAACTACCGTGGCTCGGGCAACTACGGCCGCGCCTATACCCAGGCCGGTGCCCGGGAGTGGGGCGGGCGCATGCAGGACGATCTCACCGATGCCACCCGCTGGGCGATCGACCAGGGCATCGCCGATGGCGCGCGTATCTGCATCTACGGCGCCAGCTACGGCGCCTATGCCGCGCTGATGGGCGCGGCGAAGGAGCCGGACCTGTACCGTTGCGCGGCCGGCTACGTCGGCGTCTACGACCTGGAAACGATGTACCGCGACCAGGCCAGGTACGCGCGCTGGACCAAGGCCTGGGCCGGCGACTGGCTGGGCGAACGCGACAGCCTGGCGGCGCGGTCGCCGGTCAATCTGGCTGCGCGCATCCGCGTGCCGGTGTTCCTGGCGGCCGGCGGCAAGGACGAGCGTGCGCCGATCGAACACACCGAGCGCATGGAAAAGGCGTTGAAGAAGGCCGGGGTGCCGGTGGAGTCGTTGTATTTCCCCAACGAGGGCCACGGCTTCTATACCGAGCCGCACCGGCGCGCCTATTACACGCAGTTGCTGGCGTTCCTGAGCAAGCACCTGGGCGGCGCGCAGGCGCAGTAGCGGCGCGCGGCGCAGCGGGCGGGACATCTGTCTCGCCCTGCGCACGGCCTGGCGACGTGTCTGCCGCTAGAATGCGGGGATGTCTGGATCCCCCCTCGATGCTCTCAAGCCCCTGGCCGGCCGCGCGCTGGAAGCGGCGCTCAATCGCGCGCTGGCGCTGGACCCGGAAACCGGCGAGGCCCTGCGCGACCTCGACGGCCAGCGCGTGGCGCTGACCCTGGAGGCGCCGGCACTGGCCCTGCAGATCCGCGTCGACGGCACCCAGCTGCGGGTCGGTCCGGTGGATCCGGCGCAGGAGCCGGAGCTGGCGGTGCGCAGCACCCTCGGCGGCCTGCTTGCGCAGTTGCCGTTCCTGGCGCAGGCGCGGCGCCCCGGCGGCCCCGGCGGCCCCGTCGGGCGGGTGCGGGTCTCCGGCGATGCCGAACTGGCGCGGCGTCTGCAGCAGTTGGCGACGCGCTTCGATCCGGATTGGCAGCGGCCGTTCGTGCAGGTGTTCGGTGAGGTGCTTGGCGTGCAGGTGGCCAACACCGCGCGCTCGGCGCTGCAGCAGGCCCGGCGCAGTGCGCAGGATCTGGCGCAGAGCGCGGCCGAATATGTCACCGAGGAGTCGCGCGACGTGGTCGCGCGCGCCGAGCTGGAGGCCTTCTACGACGACGTCGACGTGCTGCGCGACGACATCGAACGCCTGGCCGCGCGCGTGGCGCGGCTGCAGCCGGAGCGCGGCGCATGAAGGCGATGTTCCGCGCCAGCCGCATCGGCCGGGTGATCCTGCGCTACCGCCTGGACGACCTGCTCGACGGCACCCCGGCCGAGCGCTGGCTGCGCCTGGCCAAGCCGTTCGTGCCGCGCGCCAGCCCCGACATCGCCGCACAGTCGCGCGGCGCCCGCCTGCGCCTGGCGCTGCAGGACCTGGGGCCGATCTTCGTCAAGTTCGGGCAGATCCTCTCCACCCGCCGCGACCTGATGCCGCCGGACGTGGCCGAGGAACTGACCCTGCTGCAGGACCGGGTGCGCCCGTTCGACGGCGAGGCGGCGCGGCGCATCGTCGAGCAGGCGCTGGGCCGGCCGATCGCGGTGGCGTTCGCGACCTTCGATACCGAGCCGCTGGCCTCGGCCTCGATCGCGCAGGTGCACGCGGCGACGCTGCACGACGGCCGCGAAGTGGTGGTCAAGGTGCTGCGCCCGGACATCGAGCGGCAGATCGACGCCGACATCGCCTTGCTGAAATCGGCTGCCGCGCTGGTCGAGCGCACCCATCCGCGCGCCGACAAGATCCGCCCGCGCGAGGTGGTGGCCGAGATCGAGACCACCCTTGCCGCGGAGCTGGACCTGCAG
This sequence comes from Xanthomonas sontii, assembly GCF_040529055.1. Classification (NCBI taxonomy): domain Bacteria; kingdom Pseudomonadati; phylum Pseudomonadota; class Gammaproteobacteria; order Lysobacterales; family Lysobacteraceae; genus Xanthomonas; species Xanthomonas sontii. The sequence goes on from NZ_CP132342.1 coordinate 1,061,736, forward strand.
CGCGAGGGCGCCAACGCCAGCGTGCTGCGCCGTTTCTGGCTGCACTCGGACGACCTCTACGTGCCCGAGGTGATCTGGACCCACACCGCCGAGCGCGCACTGACCCTGGAGCGGGTGCGCGGCATCCCCTCCGACGACATCGCCTCGCTGGACGCCGCCGGCATCGACCGCCGCGCGCTGGCGGCCAAGGGCGTGCGGGTGTTCTACACCCAGGTGTTCCGCGACAACTTCTTCCATGCCGATGCGCACGCCGGCAACATCTGGGTCGACAGCGACCCGGCGCGCCGCGACAACCCGCGCTTCATCGCGCTGGACTTCGGCATCATGGGTCAGCTCTCGCAGGAAGATCAGTACTACCTGGCCGAGAACTTCATGGCCATCTTCAACAAGGATTACCGGCGCATGGCCGAGCTGCACGTGGAGGCCGGCTGGATGCCGGCCAACGTGCGCATCGACGAGCTGGAGGCGGCGGCACGCTCGGTGTGCGAGCCGTACTTCACCCGGCCGCTGTCGCAGATCTCGCTGGCCGAGGTGCTGATCAAGCTGTTCCGCGTGGCCCAGCGCTACCAGCTGACCCTGCAGCCGCAACTGATCCTGCTGCAGAAGACCCTGCTCAACATCGAAGGCGTCGGCCGCCAGCTCGATCCGGAACTGGACATCTGGGCGGTGGCGCGGCCGGTGCTCGAACGCATCCTCATCGAGCGCTACAGCCCGCAGCGCGCGCTGCACGAACTGCGCAAGCGCCTGCCGGAGATCATGACCCACGCGCCGGACATGCCGCGGCTGATCCACGGCTGGCTGCGCCAGCAGGTCGAGGGCCGGCACGAACTGTCGATGCGCTCGCGCGACCTGTTCGAACTCAACCTGCTGGTGCGGCGCATGCAGCGGCGGGTGGTGGCGGCGATCGCCGGCGTCGGCCTGCTCACCGTGGCCACGCTGCTGTACGCGCTCGACGCGGGCGGGCCGCAGCTGGGCGGGGTGTCGCTGTGGGCCTGGATCAGCGGTGGTGCCGGCATCGCGGCCTTGCTGTCGGCGTGGTGGCGGCGCTGAGCGTGGCGGCGCTGGATCGCGCGCGGCTGCACGCGGTGCGCGCCGAACTCGGTGAGGAAGGTCCGCGTCACGATGCAGGCCAGCCCGAGCGCGCGCAGCGCCTGCTCAATATCACCCCGGAGACCGGCGAACTGCTGGCGGTGCTGGTGCGCGCCATGGGTGCGCGGCGGGTGCTGGAGATCGGCACGTCCAACGGCTATTCCACCCTGTGGCTGGCCGAGGCCGCGGCGGCACTGGGTGGCGGCGTGACCACGCTGGAATATGCCACGCACAAGATCGCGCTGGCGCGGCGCAACTTCGCCAGTGCCGGCGTGGAGGGCTGTGTCGATCTGATCCTCACCGATGCCGGTGCCTGGCTGGCCGATGCGGCGTCGGCCACGTTCGACCTGGTGTTCCTGGACGCCGAGCGCACGCTGTATTGCCACTGGTGGCCGCAACTGCGCCGGGTGCTGCGGCCGTGTGGGCTGCTGGTCGTGGACAACGCGCTGTCGCACGCGACGGAGATGGCGCCCTTCGCTGCGCTGTTGCAGGCCGATGCCGCGTTCACCTGCACCACGCTGCCCGTCGGCAACGGCGAACTGCTGGCGGTCAAGGACGCGTAGGCGCAGCGCGGCGGCGTGCCTGCCCGCGACGTGCGTCGTCGGGTCAAGCAACCGTCGGCGCGAGCTGCAGCCACGTCGTCATCGGTGCCATGGGTGCCGTTGTCGTGAGCGAGGTCATGGCGCAGTGCAGCGGACACTGCCGCTCGGCGCCACCTGCATGCGCGCCTCGTTGCCTGCAATGCGCATTGTCGCGCCGCGGCACGGCGCGGATAATCCGGCAGTGAACACCGACGCCGATTCCCTGCAGATCCTCTATCAAGACCCATTGCTGGCCGTGGTCGACAAGCCTGCCAGGCTGATGGTCCACGACAGCAAGCTCGCCCGCGGCGAGGACGATTTCCTCGCCGACCGTCTGCGCGCACAGCTGGGTCGGCCGATCTTCCTGGTGCACCGGCTCGACCGTGCCACCAGCGGCTGCCTGCTGCTCGCCTTCGACCGCGACACCGCCAGCGTGCTGGGCAAGGCGCTGATGGGGGGCGGCGTCGACAAGGATTACCTGGCGATCTGCCGCGGTTGGCCGGCCGAAGACCGCTTCGAGGTCGACCACGACCTCGACGGCGGCCCTGGCAAGCCGCTGAAGAAACCGGCGCAGACCCGCTTCGCGCGCCTGGCCTGCGGCGAACTGCAGGTGCCGTCGGGCGAGTTCGCCACCTCGCGCTATGCGCTGCTGCGCTGCAGCCCGGTGACCGGGCGCTTCCGCCAGATCCGCCGCCACCTCAAGCACCTCTCGCATCACCTGATCGGCGACACCAGCCATGGCGATGGCCGCCACAACCGCATCTTCCGCATGCAGGGCGTGCACCGCATGCTGTTGCACGCCGAACGCCTGACGTTTCCGCATCCGGACGGACACAGGATCGCGGTGACGGCGCCGCTGGATGCGGAGTTCGTGCGGGCGTTCGGCTTGTTCGGCTGGGATCCGGCGCCCTGGCAGGTGGATGCGGGCGGTGGTGTGGCGGGATAGTACCCGCCCCTGCTGAGGATTTCGCCCCAGTAAGATACTCTGTTATGGGGTAACGCGCTGGAGGCTGATCGCCTGCATGCACGCCGCTTCCGCGTGCGCAGGGTGCGGGCCTTTTTTGTTGATTTATCGGCTGAAATTCGTCTTTCAGGGGGCGTGAATGTGGACTAGGATTCGTTCAGTGGTCGCTGTCTCGATTTTCTCCGTACTGCCATTTTCTGCTTCGGCAGGAGACGGCTCGGGAAAGGTGATACAGGTCATCGCGCATTCGCACGATGTCGTATTTTTTTCTCTTGATGGCCCGCATACGAACGCGCCTGCGTGCTCGAGCACGCCGTGGTCGCTGTCTTTGGCGACCAACTCGGGAAGAGCCCAGTATGCGTTGCTACTGAGTGCTGACGCACAAGGCAAGGCGGTCATTGTGCATGGAACAGGGGACTGTTCTGCATGGGGTGATCGCGAAACGGCCGAGTATATTCTGATCAACAACTGAAATGTCACGCTGTCCGGTTGCGAGACGCGCTTTCACTTACTAGCCTTTCGCCAGTGCGGGGCGAATGCAGGTCGACCAGTAAATAGCAACGTCCAATGCAGGGGGATATATGCAGCGTGCAAGAATTTCATGGCTGGCGGGATGGCTACTGCTCGGTGCCACCTCGCTGGCACAGGCGGAGCCTACGAGCGATCTGCTCAATGTGGTTACGCTCAGGCCGTACATCGGCGCTCCTTGGGTGTATATCGACGTGGACTCGGATGCTTTTTGCGGCACCTTCACGTTTGTCATCGATACCACCCAGCCCAACGGCAAGGAAGCATACGCCGCGGCGATGACGGCACTCACCACCGGCAAGAAAGTGCGGCTGGAAGTGCCGACCGATACCGGCTGCAAGGGGTGGGCCAGCAAACTCCAGTCGATCTTCATCTACCGGTAGCGCGAGTCGCGACATCGTCTCGCACCGTTTGATTGGCGATGGCACAGGAGAGGCCGCAGCCGCGGCGGGGACTACCGGTGAGGCCCGCCGCGGCTGAAATGGTCTGCGGGAGAAAGATCGGCGCCGCGTTACTTGGCTGGCGGCGCGTTGACCGTCTGTTCCAGGTCCTTCTGCAGGTCGGCGAACAGCGGGGTCATCTTCTGCTGGATCGCCCCCATCAGGTTCTGCATCAGTTGCGGGGTCTTGTCGAGCAGGCTCTGGCCGGCCGGGCTCTCGTAGAACTCGGCCATCGCCAGCACGTCCTGCTTGGAGAAGGTCTGCTTGTACAGGTTGACGTAGAGCGGACGCATCTCCTGCCACGACAGCGCCTTGCGCACGGTGGCCTGGGTACGCTCCTGGATCTGCTGCAGCTTCTGCTGCTGCGCGGCGTCGAGCGGGTGCTGCGCGGTGAGCTGGGCGAACTGCTGGCGCTGCATCGCCTCGATCTGCGGCAGCATGGTGTCGAGCATGTTCTGCGCGCGCGAGGCCGACAGCAGGCGGTTGACGTCGGCCTCGCTGGGCGGTTCGGCCAGCGCGGGGAGGGCGGCCAGGGCCAGCAGCAAGGCCAGCAGCAGGCGCTGCGGCCACTGGAAGAAGCGCGAAGTCGGGGACATGGAGCATCCTGCAGAACGATGACCGGCGGCCAGAATACGGCAATCGCCGCGCCGCCGCCGCCGCGCGTGAGGACGTGCGACCGGCCGGCGTCCGCTCCCTGGCTCGTTCAGGCGGCGCCGACGCGGAAACCGGGCGGTCCGGCGAATACCCTACAATCCGCGCCATGGGTAACGGGGCCATCCACATCTCGAGCAGCCTGACGATTCCGGAGGACGAAATCGTCGAGCGCTTCGTGCGCGCCAGCGGCGCCGGCGGGCAGAACGTCAACAAGGTCGCCACCGCGGTCGAGTTGCGCTTCGACCTGGCCGGTTCGCCGTCGCTGCCGGAGCCACTGCGTGCGCGCTTGTTGGCGCGGCGCGACCGCCGCATCACTGCCGACGGGGTGCTGGTGATCGATGCGCAGCGCTTCCGTACCCAGGACCGCAACCGCGACGATGCGCGCCAGCGCCTGGCCGAGTTCATCGCCGCCGGGCTGTCGGTGCCGAAGCGGCGCATCGCCACCAAACCCTCGCACGGCGCCAAGCTGCGACGCCTGGACGCCAAGCGCGAGCGCAGCCAGATCAAACGCGGCCGCTCGCCCGGCCGCTGGGAGTGACTTTTGACCGAACGCGATTACCGCCTGCCCGCAGCGCCCCCGAACATGCCGATGGTCAGGCCCAGCCGCTTCATGCGCTGGCTCGGCCGCACCGCCTTGCGGCTGACCGGCTGGCGGGTCGTGGGCGAGTTCCCCAACGTGCCCAAGCTGGTGATGATCGTGGCCCCGCATTCGTCCAACTGGGACGGGTTCCTGGGCTTCGCGGTCAAGTTCGCGGTCGGCTTCGAGGTGCGCGTGCTGGGCAAGACCCAGTTGTTCTGGTGGCCGCTGGGACCGCTGCTGCGCAGGCTCGGCGGCATACCGCTGGACCGCAACTCGCCGCGCGGCGTGGTCGAACAGGCGGTGGCGCTGATCCGCGGCGCCGAACGCATGTGGTACGTGATCACCCCCGAGGGCACGCGCAAGCGCGTGGAGAAGTGGAAGACCGGCTTCTGGAAGATCGCCCACGGCGCGCAGGTGCCGATTTTCCCGGTGTACTTCGACTACCCCAGCCGCACCGTCGGCCTCGGCGAGGTGGTGTGGACCAGCGAGGACATGCAGGCGGACATCGCCGCGATCCGCGAATGGTACCGGCCGTGGCGCGGCAAGCATCGCGATACGTTGTGACGGGCAGCGGCGGCTGACGGCGGCGCCATCCGCCGTTTTGCCCCACGGCGCCAACCGATGCCGTAGGAGCAGCGCATGGGTCGGATGTTGTTGTGGGAGGGACTTCAGTCCCGACGCAGCAAGGTGCCAGGTGGCTTGGTCTTCACTCGTCGCGGCTGAAGCCGCTCCCACAAGTGCCGCCCCAAGGATCGCCGGAAGACTGCACTGTGTGGGGGATCTCAGTCCGACGCAGGAAGGTGCCAAGTGGCTTTGGGCTTCACTCGTCGCGTCTGAAGCCGCTCCCACAAGTGCCGCCCCAGGATCGCCGGAAGACTGCACTGTGTGGCGGATCTCAGTCCGACGCAGAAAGGTGCCAAGTGGCTTTGGGCTTCACTCGTCGCGGCTGAAGCCGTTCCCACAAGTGCGGTGCCAGGATCGCTGGAAGACTGCACTGTGTGGAGGATCTCTGTCCGACGCAGGAAGGTGCCGGGCGGCTTTGAGCTTCCCTCGTCGCGGCTGAAGCCGCTCCCACAAGTGCGGTGCCAGGATCGCTTGAGGGCTGCACTGTGGGAGGGACTTCAGTCCCGACGACGGACGGTGTCAGCCGACCTTTCGCTCGTCGTGGCTGACCCCGCTCCCACATGCAGGCCTTGATCCCTGCGCTACAGCGCGCTGCCGCCGAACTTCTGCGTGTACTGCAGGTACACGCTGCGGCCCACGGTGTCGAACCAGGACACGTCGTAGTACGGGTACGACGTATAGGTGCGGTCGTGCGGCGGCATCTTGTCGAACAGATTGGTCACCGTCAGCGACAGCTGCGCGTGGTCGGTGAAGCGATACTGCAGCGAGGCGTTATAGCGGTAGGTGGCGCCGACCCACGGGCTGTCGCCGCTCTCCGGGTCGTAGACCTGGTCGTAGGAATCGGAGGTCGGCAGGCGGCCCAGGCGTTCGCCGTGCAGCGTCGCGGTCCAGGCGTTGCGCTCCCACGACACGCTGGCGCTGGCCTTGGTGCGCGGGATGTCGTAGCCGCTGTTGACCGCGAATTCGTCCACCATCGCTTCGCCGGCGTACACCTGGATGTCGTGGCGGCGTACCCAGGTGTAGTTGCCGCTCAGGCGGAAGGTGCCGATGCCGGTGTCGAGGCGGTACTGCGCGCTGAGGTCGATGCCGTTGGTGCGTTCGCGGGCGATGTTGATCGGGTTGACGTAGACCCCGTACAGGCGACCGTCGGCACTGCGGGTGACCCGCGCCAACGCCTGCTGGCAGGTAGTGGAGGTGGCCTGCAGCACGCCGAGGCGGCAGTCGGCCTCGTCGCGCAGCACCTGGTCCACGCGCAGGTCCTGTACCTGGTCGCGCATGTCGATGTTGAAGTAGTCCACCGACAGGTCCAGGTCGGCCATCGGCGACCACACCAGGCCGGCGGTCCACGAGGTGCTGTTCTCCGGGTTCAGCGCGCGGTTGCCGCTGCGGCCGCGGATCACCGCCTCTTCGTTGTAGCTGCAGTCCTGGATCGCCACGCCCGGTTCCTCGCTGGCGCAGCGGTAGTAGTCCACGCCGGTGGTCTCGTCGTTGCCGGGGCCGGCGTACACGTAGTGCAGGTCCGGGGCGCGGAACGCGGTGCCGTAGGAGGCGCGCACCAGCAGCGTGTCCACCGGCCGCCACTCCAGCCCGCCGCTGTAGGTGAACTTGCCCAGCGAGCGCCCGGCGAAGCGGTACTGGTCGTAGCGCCCGGCCAGGCTCAGCGACACCGTCGACAGCACCGGCAGGCGCAGCTCGCTGGCCAGCGCCCAGCGGTTGCGGCTGCCGTGGCCGTCGGAGTCCTTCCAGCTGTAGTAGTAGTACTGCGTGGCCAGCGGATCCGGGCGCAGGTTGTAGGCCTGGTTGCCGAATTCGGCGGTCGCGGCCATGCCGGCATCGCCGCCGGGCAGCGAGAACAGCGCGGTGTTGGTGGCGGTGAAGGCGAGGGTGTCGGTGCGCGAGCGCGGCTGATACACCGTGCGCTGGGCGATGCTGTCGTACTCGGCGCGGCTCAGCGGCGTGTACAGGCGCTGCGGGTCGGCGTTGAAGATCGGCAGCCCCGAGTCTTCGTCCACGCCCAGCTGCGGGCCGAGGAACAGCGCGTTGGCGCGCGCGGCGACGATCTGCGGCCAGCTGATGGTGGCCTGGTACTGCGAGTGGCTGAGGCTGGTCTCGTAGTCCCAGTCCGCGCCCAGGTGGCCCTTGAAGCCGGTGGTGACGCTGAAGGTCTTCTGCCGGGTGCGGATGGTGCCGGCGTTGAGGCCGCCCATTTCTTCCGGGCTGAACTGGCGCCCCCAGGCTTCCACCTGGTCGGTGGCCTGGTTGTATAAATAGCCCTGCTCGTTGCCGTCCGGGGCCATGTAGCCCCACTGGGTCACGTCGCGGAACAGCGACAGCTCGTGGTAGCCCACCTGCACGTCGGCGAACCACTCGCTGCCGTTGTCGAAGGCGTAGCGCAGCGAGGCGTAGCCGTTGAGGCCGCGGCGCTTGTTGGTGATGGTGCCGTAGCCGATCGAGGCACTGCTGCCGCAGAACGCGCCGTAGCCCGGGCGGGTGGCGTAGCCGGTGCTGCCGCCGTTGAGGCCGGACACCGCCGCGCAGGTGTCCGCGCCCGGGTCCAGGTAGTCGTCGTTGCCGTCGGTGCGCAGGAAGGTGCGGCGCGGCACCTGCGAGCGTGCGGTGGGGCCGTCCAGGGTGCTGTCCTGGCGGCTGCGCTGGTAGGCCCACAGCGGCGTCTGCGAGACCAGTTCGGCGCCGAACACCGCGTCGAAATTGCCGCGCGACCAACCGCTGCTGAGGCTGAGATTGAAGCTCTCGCCGCCGCCGCGGGTGGTGTCGCCGAAACGGTAGTCCAGCGTGGTGCCGTCGGCGTGCTTCTTGAGGATGAAGTTGACCACGCCGGAGATCGCGTCCGAGCCGTAGATCGCCGAGGCGCTGCCGGTCAGGATCTCGATGCGGTCGATCATGCCCAGCGGGATGTTGGAGATGTCGGTGAAGTTGCTGCGGCCCTTGAACGGCATCGGGAAGTCGGCGATGCGGCGGCCGTTGACCAGCACCAGGGTGTGGTTGGGGCCGAGCCCGCGCAGGTCCACCTGCTGCGCGCCGGGCGAGAAGTCCGCGCCGCTGGCCGACTGCGGGCTCTGCGTCTCGCCGCCGTTCTGGGTCATCGCGCGCAGCACGTCCGGCACCGAGGTGAAGCCGTTGGCCTTGATCTGCTCGGCGCTGATCACGCTGATCGGCGCGGGGCCTTCCACCTGCGTGCGCGGGATGCGCGAGCCGGTCACGCGCAGGGTGTCCAGTTGCGCCACCGGCGCCTCGGCCGCCGCGGCCGGCGCCGGCGCGGCGGCACGGACCGGCTGCGCGCGGGCCGGGGCCGGCTCCTGGCGCCGCACCAGCCACGCGCCGGAGGGGTCGCGCTGGGCGACGAAGCCGCTGCCGCGCAGCACCTGCTGCAGCGCCTGTGCGGTGTCCAGTTGGCCGTGCGCGCCGCCGCTGCGGGCCTGGCCCAGTTGGTCGGCACGGTAAATCAGTTGCGCGCCGGATTGCCGCGCCAGGGTGTCCAGCGCCGCGCGCAGCGGGCCGGCGGGGACGTCCACCGTGCCGGTGGCGGCAACGGCAGCGGGTTGCGCCTGCGCCGCACAGGCGCTCGCACAGGCCATGCTCAGCAGCAGGGCACGCATCGGATACCGCATCGAGTTTTCTCCCCAAACGGGCGCGGAGCGCGCCTCAGTAGCTCCAGGACGAACGAGACCGACAAATCCCCCCGCCGCCGCGCCCGCCCGGCGCGGGACGGCTTACCGGCTGTGCAACAACACCGTGTCGCCGTGGCGCTCGGCGCGGATCGGGAACCCCTGTTCGAGCAGGCGCACGAAGGCATCGACGTTGGACCAGCGCACGTTGCCGCCGACCCGCAGCGCCGCGGCACCGGCATCGGCGACCTGCAGCTTGACCGTGTTGTAGCGGTTGAACTCGGCCACCGCCGCCTGCAGCGGGGTGTCGTCGAAACTCAGGTAGCCGCTGCGCCAGTCCAGCGCGCGCTCGGCTTCGGCCAGCGCGACCCGGCGTACCAGCACCCCGTGCGGCCCGGCCTGGGCGATGCTGCCGGCATGCAGCAGCAGCGGCGGCGCCTGCGGCGCGCCCGCCGATTCCAGCCGCACCGTGCCTTCGGTGACCACCACGCGCAGCGCATCGGCCTCGCGGCGCACCGCGAAGCGCGTGCCCACCGCCACCACCCGGCGCGCGCCGCTGTCGACCACGAAGGGCCGGCCCGGGTCCTTGCTCACCGCGAAGAACGCCTCGCCGCGCTGCAGGTCGATGCGCCGCTGCGCGCGCGACAGCGCCACCGCGATGCGGCTGTCGCTGCTCAGTGTGGCCTGCGAGCCGTCGGCCAGGGCCACCGGGCGCAGCTGGCCGGTGACGCTGGCATAGGCGGTCGGCACTGGTTCGACGGCATGCCGCCAGACCAGGGACAGCACCGCGGCACCGAGCAGCGCCGCTGCCAGCGCCGCCGGCCAGCGCCGTCGCCGCGGCGCACGCGGCCGCGCGGCGAAGCGCAGGCCGCGCAGGTCCGGCGAGGCGGTGGCGGCCGTGGCGGCCGGCGCCAGCGTGCTGCGGCCGCCCAGGCCCTGCCAGCGGCCGCGTTCGGGCACCTGCCCATCGCGCTGGCCGGCGCCCAGCGCCTGCAGGCGCCCACTCTCCTGCCAGGCGGCCTGCAGGCGCAGGAACGCCACCCGGTGCGCGGTGGCCGCGGCCAGCCAGGCATCCAGGCGCGCCTGCCGTGCGTCGGACCAGTCGTCGCGGTCGCGCCGCGCCAGCCAGGCCGCCGCACGCGCCTCAATCCACCTGCTGTCCATCGCGTGCCCGCGCCTGCATCGGCTTCGCCGGCGCCGCCGCGCCCTCGTCGCCATGGAAATGATCGGCCAGCAGGCGCATGCCCCGGGCCACGTGCTTCTCCACGCTCTTCTCGCTGATTCCCAGGCGCACGGCCACCTCCTTCTGCGGCAGTTCCTCGACCCGCCGCAGCCAGACCACGCTGCGGCAGCGGTCCGGCAACCGGTCGAAGGCCGCAGCCAGCCGGCCCAGCACCTGCCGTCCGCCGCACCAGCGTTCCGGCGACAGCTCGTCTATCAGGACGTGCATCGACTCCAGATCCCCCACTGCCTCGATCGACACCACCCGGTTGCGGCGCAGCCGGTCGGTCATCAGGTGCCGCGCGGTGGCGAACAGGAACGACTTGGGCAGGCTCGGCCGGGCCTTGCCGGCGGCCTCGTAGACGCGCACGTAGATCTCCTGGCGCAGGTCGTGCCACTCCTCGCGATGCGGCCAGCAGCGCCGCAGGTAGCCGCTGAGCGCCTGCTCGTGGACGAGGATTTCTTGGACGAACCAATCGTCGAGGGAAGCGGACATGGATCCCACATTAGCCGATCGCCGGTGCGTGCGGGCAAGTGCCGCGCGCGCCGACGTGGGAGGGTGAAGGCGGCGGGGGGAAACCGTGCCGCCGTTCGTCCCCTCTCAGCAACGAGCCGCACGCTCGCCTGCCCGCCCCGTTCCCGAGGAGATCCGCATGACCCGTTCCGTCGGCATGTTCCGGCCCTGGATGTCGCTGCTGCTGGGCCTGTGCCTGGCCACGCCCGCCGTCGCGCGCGATTACCGCCAGTACCTGGTCGGCGATCCGGCCGCGCCCACACCCGGCCCGGTGTCGCCCGGCCTGCTGCTGATGGGGGGCGGCGACCGCAACTACGATGCGCTGCGCTGGTTCATGGCCAAGGCCGGGCACGGCCACGTGGTGGTGCTGCGCGCCTCGCAGGCCAACGAGGTGGGCGAGGAGTTCTACCGCAAGGTCGGCGGCGTGGCCTCGGTCGAGACGTTCGTGTTCAGCGGCCGCGGCGCCTCCAGCGATCCGGCGCTGCTGCGCGCGCTGGCCCGCGCCGACGGCATCTTCATCGCCGGCGGCGACCAGTCGCGCTACGTGCGCTACTGGAAGAACACCCCGGTGGCCGACGCGCTGGATGCGCACGTGCGCGCCGGCAAGCCGCTGGGCGGCACCAGCGCCGGCCTGGCGATGCTGGGCGAGTACCTGTACGGCTCGATGGACGGCGGCAGCATCACCAGCCCGGCGGCGCTGGCCGATCCGCTGGGGCCGGCGGTCACCATCGAGACCGACTTCCTGCACCTGGACCTGCTCAAGCGGGTCATCACCGACACCCACTTCCGCGAGCGCGACCGCCTCGGCCGCCTGTTCGCGTTCCGCGCCAAGGCCGCCACGCTGGCGCCCAAGGGGGAACCGCTGATCGGCCTGGGCGTGGACGAGAGCGCCGCGCTGGCGGTGGAGGGCGACGGTACCGCGCGCGTCTATGCCACCGATCCGCAGGCCGTGGCCACCGTGGTCGCCGGGCCGCTGCAACCGCCCACCCCGGCCGGGCAGCCGCTGCAGGCCGCGCGCATCGAGACCGTCGGGGTCGGCCCCGGCTCCACCCTGCACCTGCCCGACGGCCGCGTCGAGGCACCGGTCTTCCACCGCTACTACGCGGTGCAGGACGGGCGCATGCGCGAGATTCCCGCCACCACCCTGGTGATCCATGGCGGCGCCGGCGTCGAGCGCGCCAGCAGCAGCCCGGCCGACCTGGCCGAGGCGCGCGCGGCCATGGAGAAGGCGCTGCGTACCGGGCAGGCGCTGCTGGCGCAGGGCAAGCCGGCGGTGGATGCGGTCGCCGCGGCGATCACCGTGCTGGAGGACTCGCCGCAGTTCAACGCCGGCAAGGGCGCGGTGTTCACCCACGACGGCCGCAACGAACTGGACGCGGCGATCATGGACGGGCGCACCGGCAAGGCCGGCGCGGTGGCCGGCGTGCACCGGGTCAAGAACCCGATCGAACTGGCGCGTGCGGTGATGGACCAGTCCGAGCACGTGATGCTGGTCGGCGATGGCGCCGAGGTCTTCGCAAAGCAGCACGGGATCACGCTGGTCGCGCCGTCCTACTTCCGCACCGAGAAGCGCTGGCAGCAACTGCAGCAGGCGCTGAAGGAAGAAGCCAACAAGCAGGCGCACGCCGATCTGGAAACCGCCAAGCACTTCGGCACGGTCGGTGCGCTGGCGCTGGACCTGCAGGGCAACCTGGCCGCCGGCACCTCCACCGGCGGCATGACCAACAAGCGGTACGGCCGCGTCGGCGACTCGCCGATCATCGGCGCCGGCACCTTCGCCGACAGCCGCTGCGCGGTGTCCGGTACCGGCTGGGGCGAGTTCTACATCCGCGCGGTGGCCGCCTACGACATCTGCGCGCGGGTGAAGTACGCCGGACAGAGCCTGGCCCAGGCCGCCGACGCGGTGATCGACCAGCAGATCCCCAAGGCCGGCGGCGACGGCGGTGCGATCGCGCTGGGCGCCGACGGCAGCGTGGCCTTCCCGTTCAACACCGAGGGCATGTACCGCGGCTGGATCGGCGCCGACGGCGTGCCGCACGTGGCCATCTTCAAGGACGAGGCGTTGCCGCTGCCCGGCGGGCAGTGAGCCCTGCGCGCCGGCGCCCCCTGCGGGGCGCTGGCGCCATGCCTGCGCCCGGCCATCTGTACGCCGGCTGGCTGCCGCGCCGGGCCGAGCCAATGGCACATGCCGCTGCCATGCAAACCCGGTAACGTGGGCGGCTGTCTTGGCCCCAAGGTCCTCCCAGGAGTTCCACCTCATGTCGCGTAACGTCGTTCTGGCCGCCGCCATCAGCCTGGCGCTGGCTGCCTGTTCCGGTAAGGAGTCCACCCCCGTGCCCGCCGCCCCCGCTGCTCCGGCCGCCGCGCAGCCCGCCGCCGCCGCCAACCCGCTGCTGACCCCCAGCACGCTGCCGTTCCAGGCGCCGCCGTTCGACAAGATCAAGGACAGCGACTACCTGCCGGCCTTCGAAGAGGGCATGAAGCAGCACCTGGCCGAGATCCGCAAGATCGCCGACAACCCGGAACCGGCCACCTTCGCCAACACCCTGGAAGCGATGGAGCGCAGCGGCGAGACCCTGACCCGCGTGTCGCGCATCTTCTTCGGCCTGGTTCAGGCCGACACCAACGATGCCCGCCAGAAGATCCAGGAAGAGATCGCGCCCAAGCTGGCCGCGCACCAGGACGAGATCAGCCTGGATCCCAAGCTGTTCGCGCGCATCAAGAGCCTGTACGACCAGCGCGACACGCTGACCCTCGACCCGGAGCAGAAGCGCCTGGTCGAGTACGAATACCAGGAGTTCGTGCGCGCCGGCGCGCAGCTGTCCGACGCCGACAAGGCCACCCTGCGCAAGCTCAACGTCGAAGAGACCACCCTGGCCACGCAGTTCCACACCAAGCTGGTCGCGGCCACCGCCGCCGGTGCGGTGGTGGTGGACGACAAGGCCAAGCTCGACGGCCTGTCCGACGGCGACATCGCCTCGGCCGCGCAGGACGCCACCGCGCGCAAGCTCGACGGCAAGTACCTGCTGGCTCTGCAGAACACCACCCAGCAGCCGGTGCTGGCCTCGCTGAAGGACCGCGACCTGCGCCAGCAGGTGATGGCCGCCTCGCAGTCGCGCGCCGAGAAGGGCGATGCCAACGACACCCGCCAGACCGTGCAGCGCCTGGCGCAGCTGCGCGCGCAGAAGGCCAAGCTGCTCGGCTTCGACAGCTACGCCGCCTACAGCCTCAGCGACCAGATGGCCAAGACCCCGGACGCGGCGCTGAAGCTGCTCACCGACACCGTGCCCGCCGCCACCGCCAAGGCGCGCAGCGAAGCGGCCGAGATGCAGAAGGTGATCGACGCGCAGAAGGGCGGCTTCAAGCTCACCGCCGCCGATTGGGACTTCTACGCCGAGCAGGTGCGCAAGGCCAAGTACGACCTCGACGAAGCGCAGATCAAGCCGTACTTCGAACTGGACAACGTGCTGCAGAACGGCGTCTTCTACGCCGCCAACCAGCTGTACGGCCTCACCTTCAAGGAGCGCACCGACATCCCCACCTACCACGACGGGATGAAGGTCTATGAAGTGTTCGACAAGGACGGCAAGTCGCTGGCGCTGTTCTACACCGACTACTTCAAGCGCGACAGCAAGTCCGGCGGCGCCTGGATGGACGAGTTCGTCGGCCAGAACGGCCTGACCGGCACCAAGCCGGTGGTCTACAACGTGTGCAACTTCACCAAGCCCGCTCCCGGCCAGCCGGCGCTGCTGAGCTTCGACGACGTCACCACCATGTTCCACGAGTTCGGCCATGCGCTGCACGGCATGTTCTCCAACGTGAAGTACCCGACCCTGGCCGGCACCGCCACCTCGCGCGACTTCGTCGAGTTCCCCTCGCAGTTCAACGAGCACTGGGCGTCTGATCCGAAGGTGTTCGCGCACTACGCCAAGCACTACCAGACCGGCGAAGCGATGCCGGCCGACCTGGTGGAGAAGATCAAGAAGTCGCGCACCTTCAACCAGGGCTACGCCACCACCGAGTACCTGTCGGCGGCGCTGCTCGACCTGTCCTGGCACACCCTGCCGGCCGACGCGCCGCTGCAGGACGTGGACAAGTACGAGGCCGACTCGCTGAAGAAGTACAAGGTGGACCTGCCGGAAGTGCCGCCGCGCTACCGCACCACCTATTTCGACCACATCTGGGGCGGCGGCTACTCGGCCGGCTACTACGCCTACTTCTGGTCGGAAGTGCTCGACGACGACGCGTTCCAGTGGTTCAAGGAGCATGGCGGCCTGACCCGCGCCAACGGCGACATCTTCCGCGCCAAGATCCTCTCGCGCGGCAACACCGTCGACCTGGCCACCCTGTACCGCGACTTCCGCGGCAAGGACCCCAGCGTCGAGCCGCTGCTGGAAAACCGCGGTCTGAAGAACTGATCGGCGCTGCGCCGATCGAGTGTGTGGAGAACGGGATGGCCTTGCGGCCATCCCGTTTTTCGTTGGGGTGATCTGGATATGCCTTGCGGCGCTGGTACTGACTCACTTCAAGGCGGCGAGGGATGCGGATGCCAGATGCGCTGGCTAGCAAAAACTCGACAATCCATTCCGCTGAGGTGGCAGTAACGGATATACGTCGTCCTCTTTCCGTACATGTCCGCGTCCCGCCGTGGAGGGCGCGATCCTCAATGCGGGCGGACTGCTCAGCCGCGCCAGTAGAGAAGGATGGAAATTTTTGTCTACGAGCATGGACGGTTCGAAATGAATTTTTATCGATCCAAACTCCGTCAGATCCTAGGCGTCAAATCTCTCTTGGTGCAGCAGGATCCGCATTGATGGGTTCAAAGGCCTGCGTAACAGTTGCAGCGACGGATCGCCTATGTACCATCAGGGCGTGGTTCGAAGATTCAACCAAATCCACCACGAGGAGAGGACGATGAAAGGAAACTGGATTGTGGGTATCGCGATGCTGTGCGCTTGCTTTGCGGCGTCTGCCGCAGGACAGCTAGACATTCGACTGGAGCATGCGCAGGTTGCCAGAGCCAGCTCTGGCGGAGCGGTCATTACGATGACTTTGACTAATGCGGGGAATCAGCCTATCGCGGTGCCTGATGCTTATGTTCCAGCGGTGAGCCGCGATGGGGTAATGCAAGCCAATCTGTTCCGCGTGTTGCAGGAAGACGGGAGCCCGGTAGACTACCGTGGCATTTACGTAAGCAAACTGCCGGGTTCGACGCCTGACGTCATCCTGCGTCCGGGTGAGTCGAGATCCGCGACGGTGGATCTGTCCCTGAGCTACCAGATCATGCCTGGCCGCCACTACTCTGTGACTGTGCAGCCTCTTCTGCGGTACCGCGAACTTCCGACGGCCGCCGCCGCGAACGCTTCCGATCACCCGAACCAACTCAAGGCTGCCACATCCAACCGTATTGAGGTCACACCGCAGGCATCGGCCGAGCCTCAATCCGATGCTCGAAGCATTGAGGCCGCAGAGGCTGTTGCCTGTAGCGCCGAACAGCAAAGCGCGATTCAGGAGGCGGTGCTCAACGCCGGCGACCTCGCCCTCGCAACCTCGAACTACACACAGTCGCTCCTTCAATCCGACGGAAACGGAAACCTTACGTTCAACCAGACTCCGCGTTACACGAAGTGGTATGGCCAGTACGGCGACCCGAACGACATGTCCAGCCCGAATGGCACGGTCAACGGAAAGATCGCGTGGAGGATCCACGTCAATGCAATCCGCCTCGGGAAGGAAGAGAATCAATTGCCGAATCCACCCACATTGTCCACGCAATGCAATTGCGAAAAGCAGGGAAAGGTTGATCCGGCGAATACGGTCGCGTGGGTGAACCCGTCCGAGCCCTACGCCATCAATATCTGTCCGCTGTTTTTCTCCCTTCCAGCCATCGGTAACGCGCAGAACACATACTCCAAGGCGGGGACGATCCTGCACGAGATCTCGCACTTCAACGATGGGTACACGAAAGGTACGGACGATCTGGGTAACCCCAACCAGCCGGTAGAAGACGCAAAGCTCTTAGCCCAATCTGCGAGAGATTTGGCAGCCGACGCCGCGAACAATATTGAGTTCTACAGCGTCAACCTGGAAGGTGATCAGTAGCGTTGCAGGCCACGTGGCTTGTGAGGTGGTGTCATCCCGGCATAAGTGTAGACCTTCGAAGACTGGCTTGGCGAAGCCAAGCATCGCAGCGAATTGGATTTTCACGGCGTAAGACTATTCATTTCCGAAGAGGCGCTCGTGCCCGCACGCCAATGTCGGGTTCAATGCAACTGCCTGCCTTTCGCGGGCGGCACCATCCACGGCAACGCATAGACCACACGCTCTTCGCGCACGCCATTGGACGTTGGGGCGCGCAGCGGCTGGCGCGCGATCTGCAGCAGTAGTGTGCGTATCGCGTTGGCAGCATCGCAGAGCGTGTCATCCGTCGCTGGCACCTGCTGGTCGGCACGCTCGGGCACATCGCAGGCCGCCACCATCCCAGTGTGGGCCGAGACGGAGTCGGCCAGCAGGGTGAGTCCGTCGATCTGCTCTTGGGTGATCCAAAACCCGCTGTCATGTGTATCTGGCGTCGCCTCGGCGGTTGCAGAACGCCCGGCGCTGTACGTCGTGTCGATCCGCTGTGCTGGATAAGACAGCGCATGCAGTACCAGATCCACCTGATCGGCCCAACATTTCCAGGCACAACGCCAGCTCGCCCATGCGCACCTTGGGCTCCGCAGCCCGCTCCTCGGCCTGCGTTCGCGGCTGCGCCAGCCGGAGCAGGAACCGCACGTGATCGCGCAGCTTCGCCAGCCGGAACTGGCTGTCCTCCGGCAGGAAATAGCCGGGCATGTCTTCGTCGTCCAAGCGATCGTGCGACATCGTTGCCTCCTCGTTCCATCAAGGGGTGCGCCCGCCAAGAACGGCGGACGGGAAGTCGGGAGGTTCGAAACCGCACGTAGCCGGCGGGCATATTTCCCCGAAGGGTGTTGTATTAGCCGCCCTCCCGACGCAGGCATCGCGTCGGCTTGCGCTTGCAAGCATGCAGGCACAAAAAACCCACCGGTTTGTCGGAGGTGGGTACCGCTACGTGAGGAGTTTCGACGCTCCTTGGGTCAAGAGTGCGACTGGTCGGTGAGTGTGTCAATAGATGATATGTAAGGCGTGAGCCAACCGACCCTCGAATCCAGTCAATCAGCCGTGTTGGCCATCTGATATGTTATTGCTCAGGCTTGCTAATGGGGCTGCAGGGCTGAATATGCTTGTGGCGAGGGTTTTGGGCCAGTGTTCGTTTTACGGAAACAGTAAATGCGGACGTGTAGGTTTTGGGTTTGAAGAAAAGGTAGGCCTAGTGAAGTATCTGGCTTGATTGAGAGACCGTTACGTTAGACATGTCTCAATACAGGAACGCATCAAGGAAAGGAGTTTGAAAAATGGACATCGACTATGACTTTTATGCGAAGAATGAGGTCTATAAAAGCTGGGCCGACCATCGGCTAATCTTTAAGGTTGCGAATGGTAAGACGGGCTTAAAAGGTTTCAGGTTGCCTCAAAGAGCAGCCGCATTCGCTGTCCTATCTCATCTCGATATGTCGCCTACAAAACCGGCAACTGTTGTGATGCCAACAGGAACCGGAAAGACCGACACCATCTTCGCACTTATGTTGGCAGGGCTGTTCAAGCGAACGCTTCTCGTCGTTTCATCGGATGCCCTGCGCTCACAAATGAGCGAGCGTCTTGAGTCCCTGGCGACGTTAAGGCTGATCGAAGTTGTAACAGACGAGTTGCTTTCGCCTAAGGTTCATTTGGCAGCAGGCTTAAGTGGTGCGTTCGATCTAGGTGCGATAGAAGGAGCAAATGTCACAGTCACAACTCCGGATACCCTGGCTCTACTTCAGACGGATGAACTACGGGAAGTCATGGGGTTTTTCACTCATGTCGTATTTGATGAGGCTCATCATGTGGTTGCCGAAACTTGGGAGCGCATTAGAGCTGCTGCCGATGGCAAGCCGGCTCTATACTTCACTGCTACTCCGTTTCGACTGGATGACCAGCGTATAAGCGGAAAAATCGTGTTTAACTACACGCTAAGGCAAGCCCAGCGCGATGGCTATTTCCAAGAAATTGAGTTCCATCCCATACGTGAATACCGGGAGGATATGGCTGACGAAGCTATCGCCAAAAAGGCTGTCGCTCTTCTTCAGCAGGACCTTAGGGATGGTTTTGATCACATCTTATTAGCGCGATGTTCGGGGATAGAGAAAGCCAATAGCGTCGCGGCCATCTATGCGAGACTGTCGGATGGGACAGACCTCAATCCTGCGCTGTTGCACAACAAGGTTAAGGGCCTCGCTGAAAGAAGAAAGGACGTTATTAACCGTAAGTGCAGAATTATCATTTGTGTAAACATGCTAGGGGAAGGATTCGATCTTCCTGAGCTCAAGCTCGCGGCAATCCATGATCAACACCGCAGTCCCGCTGTGACCCTGCAGTTCATCGGGCGTCTAACACGAGTCTCATCTAAGTTGGGACCAGCAAAGTTCATAGCTAACATCGCCAACCAACGTATCGACGGAGAGATGCAGGCACTTTACGCTTCCGATGCGGACTGGGGCATGATTATTCGCGAAGTAAGTGAAACTAAGATTGGGAGAGAACTGGAACGCCAAGAGTTTGAGGCGAAGTTCGAAGGAAATGACGACGCGGAGAAGATTGTTTCGCTCAACCCGAAACCAAACACGAGTGCGATTGCCTATCGCGTAAATCCTTCAGGATGGATGCCAAGTAATGTTGCAAAGCTGAGAGGACGGGGCGAGACGCTGGAGTTAAGTTCGGTCGGCGGTGACGATTCTATCGTCATGGCTGTAACCAAGCAGGCTGTTCCGGTGGAGTGGGCAGATAGCGCCTCCGTCATGACGACGACATGGAATCTCTACCTTGCATACTACAGACAAGTAGACAAGACGCTCTTTGCAACTTGCTCTGGCGATGAGGCACAGCTTGGGCGCTTTGTCGGCCTCATTGCTCCAGAAGCTCCAAGAATTCGTGATGACGCGGTGTTTCGTATTCTCAGTGGAATTGACCTTCTCAAGCTTCAGAACGTTGGGCTGATGCGAGGTGGCCGGGAAGTTCGATTCACCATGCATGTAGGTCAGGACGTTAACTCTGTGATGGAAGACTTGGAGAACGGAACGTCTGCCAAGACAAATGTGTTCGCAGTGGGGCACGCCAATGGAGAGAAAACGACTGCTGGATGCTCTACAAAAGGGAAGCTATGGAGAATGGATGATTCGGCAATTGATGAATGGATCAAATGGTGTGACCAAGTCTCAGCCAAGATCAATGATCAGAACATTGATACGTCCGACATCCTTAAAAATGTCCTCCGAAGCGAGAGGATAAAGAATGTTTGGCCTGAAGGACTGTTCTTTGCTGACTGGCCAGATCAACTCATGATCGAGACTGAGAGCAGGTGTACTATCACCGTCAACTCGGCTTCATACTCAATTACAGATCTGACGCTTGGGGCCCCGGTCTACGAAGCGCCGGCAATTTTGGCCGTGCCCCTCATAGCTTCACCGGAAGGAGAGCAAGAGCAAGAGTTGTTGAAAATAAAGATCACGCTTGGGGAAGACGGATACTCATATTCTGCGCCAAATTCCACTTTCACGGTGGGTGTAAAAAAACAGAGACTTGATGAGTATCTTAATAATGCGCGCCTGAGGCTGCTATCTGCTGATGGCTCAGTAATTATTGGAAACTACAGGATCTATTCGCCTGGCAGTCTCAATGTAAAACTTCCTTGGAATCACCTGGAGAGTTGGGTGTGGACTGATGTAGACATCAGCAGGGAGTCCATGATGGATCGAAACGACCTCGCTAGTGTTCAGGGACACACGTTCAGAGAGATTGCACCTCACTACGACATAGTCTTCGATGATGACGGAGCCGGTGAGGTGGCAGATCTGGTTGCCGTGCGGGTCCTGGATCAATGGATAGAGGTTGACTTCTATCACTGCAAGTACTGCAAGTCTGGCCAAGCTCCGGGTGGTCGTATCGAGGATGCCTATGTGGTAACCGGACAGGCAAGTCGATCTGTGAAATGGCACGCGAGGGGTCAAAAACTGTTCCAGCGGCTAATGGACCGGTACAGAAAGTCTGTAAGCAAGGGAAGGAATCGTCTCCTTAAAGGATCGCCTGAGGTCCTCGACTTGCTGCGCAGGAAAGCTAGAGACATGGAAGTTCGGATCGGCTTTGTCATTGTGCAGCCCGCCATTTCTCTGCAGAGCAATCTGGATGAAGTGTTGGCAGTACTCGGCACGAGCTACGTGTACATCAAGAGCATTGCCAACGCCAGACTACGCGTGATCTGTAGTCCTTAAGTCAGATTTTCCGGCTTGATGACCAGAAGTTTTGAGTAGCATCATTCTTCGTATCCCAAATCACCACTCTAAGGAGATTGGACCTGAAGAATGGCTTTCCGAAGAACAGGTCGTGATGAGATATCTCTTTAGTTGGCCTACGCCTACGACGCCTGCAGGCGGCGGCACGACCGCTTCGCAATCAGAACGCCACGCCCGCCAGCGTGCACGCCACGTCCCACAACCGCGCGGCCACCTGCGGGTCGCGCGCCTGCCCGGCGATCCTGGCCGGAGCCGGGTTGCCTTTCAGCTCGAACAGGCCGTCGGGCCCGTAGTACCCGCCGGGCTGAGCGTTCGGCGAGGTGGCAGCGTGGAGCGTGGGCAGGGCACCGGCGGCGGCGGACTGGGTGATCCATGCGCCCAGCCACTGCGTCGCCGCGCCGATCGCGGTGCGGCGACCGTCCACCGCCGGGCCATTGGCGATCAGCACGCGCGATCCGGACCAGCGCGGCCGCATCGCCGCGCGTGCGCAGTGGACATCAGCCCTCGCACCACACCGCCAGCTCGTAGCCGTCGCGGTCGGCGAAGTGGAAGCGGCGCCCGCCTGGGAAGTCGAACAGCGGGCGCACGATGCGGCCGCTGGCGGCTTCGATGCGCGCCTGGGTGGCGGCGAGGTCGTTGGAGTACAGCACCACCAGGGCGCCGCCGGGCTGCGGCGTGCCGTGGAAGAAGCCGCCGCTCAGGCGGCCGTCACGGAATTCACAGTAGTCCGGGCCGTAGTCCTGGAAGGTCCAGTCGAAGGCCTGGCCGTAGAAGGCCTTGGCCGCGGTGATCGAGGCGACGGCGAATTCCAGATAGTCGATGCGGTGATGCTGTTCGGCGCGGGACATGGGCGGTTCCTTTGGACGGGGCGCCAGTATCGACCACGGTGCGGCTGCCGACTTGGCGAAAACGGCCAGCTAAGCGCGCGTGCCGCTGCACCAGGTCGCGCGGGCGCAGGCCGGTCAGTTGCCGGCTGTCGCGCACCAGGTGCGGGGCGTCGCCGTAGCCGGCTTCGAGGGCGGCCGCGGTCAGGCTGGGATGCTGGCGGACCAGGCCCAGGAAGCGTTGCAGGCGCAGGATGCGCTCCAGGGTCTTGGCGCCGTAGCCGAACGCGTCGTGGCTGCGTCGCCGCAAGGTGCGTTCGCTGACGCCCAGCGCATGGGTCAGCGAGTCCAGCCGCGGCATTGCGTCGCCGGCGAGTTGTGCGAACAGCCAGGCCATCGCGGAGTCGCGGTGCAGCGGCCGGCTCGCGCACAGCGTGTGCAAAGCCGTCAGCGGATCGGCGGTGTCTTCCATCCGTGCCTGCCAGTCGCGGCCGCGGACGCCCCACAGCGCCTCCAGCGGCACACGCTGGTCTGCAATGGCGTGTAGCGGCACGCCGAGCAGGCTGGCGCCGGCACCGGCGGCCAGGCGCACGCCGGCGAGCACGCTGCCTGGCGCCAATCTGGCATCGGTGGCGCGGCGGTCCGGCCCGGCGACGAACAGGGCGCGGCCGTCCCAGATCAGGTCGACGCAGCCATCCGGCAGCACCTGCGTCGCGGCGGTCTCGGCTTCGCCCTGGCGGAATCGCCAACTGCAGCGCAGGCGGTCGCGCAGCGCCGGTGGGGCGTCGGCTTCGGCGTAGCGGGAGGGCAGGGACACGGGCGGTCGGTGTGCAGCGGGCGTGCCGCCACGGTAGCAGAGCCCAAGGGCGCCGCTGACGCGCGGCCGTGCGCGGCTACCGCTCCGAGGGCCCGCTCTCGTCGTAGCCGCGCGGGGTGAACAGGTCCGGCTGGATCAGCTCGATGAAGGCGCGTGCCTGCGGCGACAGGTACTTGCCCTTGCGCACCACCACGCCGTAGCTGCGCGCCGGGAAGTAGTCGCCCAGGGCGCGGGTGGCCAGGCGCGCGCGGTCGGCGTCGGTGAGGCAGATCGAACTGACGATGGACACGCCCATGCCCATCGCCACGTACTGCTTGATCACTTCCCAGCCGCCGACCTCCAGCGCCACGGTGTAGGGCACGCGCGCCTGCTGGAACACCAGGTCGACCAGGCGGTAGGTGACCTGGCGCCGCGGCGGCAGGATCAGCGGGTACGGCGACAGGTCCTCCAGGGTCAACTTCGGCTTGCGGGCCAGCGGATGGTCGTGCGGGGCGATCAGCAACTGTTCGAAGCGGTACACCGGGGCGTAGCTGAGGTCGGCCGGCACGTCGAGCATCGAGCCGACCGCCAGGTCCACCGCGTCCTCGCGCAGCAGGTCGGTGCCGTCGGCGCTGATCGCGTTGTGCAGGGTCAGCCGCACCTGCGGGTGGCGGGCGCGGAAGGCCTCCACGATCTTCGGCAGCAGGTAGAGGATGGTGGAACTGTTGGCGGCGACGTTGAGTTCGCCGGCGTCCAGCCCGCGCGCCTTCTCGCGGAAGTCGGCCTCCAGCCGGTCCAGGCTCTCCACCAGCGGCTGCGCCATCTCGTACAGCAACTGGCCCTCGCGGCTGGGCACCAGGCGCCGGCCGCTGCGCTCGAACAACACCACCCCCAGTTCGCGTTCCAGCGCCTGCAACTGCAGGGTCACCGCCGGCTGGCTGACGAACAAGGCCTCCGCGGCCCGCGACACCGCGCCCAGGCGCACCGTCTGGCAGAACGCGCGCAGCGGCTTGAGCCGGTCGGATTTGTAGGGAAATCGCGGGGTTGCGGCGTTGCTCGTAGCCATGACGTGATAGATATAAATCTTATTTATATAAAGCATTGACAAAACTGCTTTGTCAAATACATGCGTCGGCAGCACGGTGGAGCCCCGGAAACATCGAGGAATCCCCACATGTCCGCCCCCGCTTTCGCCACCGCTCCCGACCCGTCCACGCGCTCCACGCCGGGTATCGCGCTCACTGCTTCGCTGGCCGGCCAGGACGCACTGCTGCCGCCGCCGCTGCTGGCCCTGCTGGTGTCGCTGCACCGGTCGATCGAGCCGGAGCGGCAGGCGCGGCTGGCCGCGCGGCGCGAGCGCCAGGCGTTCTTCGACGCCGGCGGCCTGCCGGACTTCCGCGACGACACCCGCGCGATCCGCGACGGCGACTGGCAGGTGGCGCCGCTGCCCGAGGCGCTGCAGGACCGCCGGGTCGAGATCACCGGCCCGACCGATCCGAAGATGGTCATCAACGCGCTGAACTCCGGCGCCAAGGTGTACATGGCCGACTTCGAGGATTCGACCGCGCCGACCTGGCGCAACCTGGTCGCCGGCCAGCGCGCGCTGGCCGAGGCGGTGGCCGGGACCCTGACCTTCACCGCGCCGGCCGCGCGCGACGGCAGCCCGGGCAAGCGCTATACGTTGCGGCCCTACGAGGAGCAGGCGGTGCTGATCGTGCGCCCGCGCGGCTGGCACCTGGACGAGAAGCACGTGCTGGTCGATGGCCAGCCGCTGGCCGGCGGCCTGTTCGATGCGGCGCTGTTCGCCTTCCACAACGGCCGCGCGCTGCAGGCCAAGGACCGCGGTCCGTATCTGTACCTGCCCAAGCTGCAGTCGATGGAGGAAGCGGCGCTGTGGGAGACCGCGCTGGCCCACATCGAGGATATGCTCGGCCTGCTGCAGGGCCAGATCAAGGTCACCGTGCTGATCGAGACGCTGCCGGCGGTGTTCGAGATGGACGAGATCCTGCATGCGCTGCGCGGGCGCATCGTCGGCCTGAACTGCGGCCGCTGGGACTACATCTTTTCCTACCTGAAGACCTTCCGCCGGCATCCGGACCGGGTGCTGCCCGAACGCGGCCAGGTGACCATGACCCAGCCGTTCCTGAAGGCCTACTCGGAACTGCTGATCCGCACCTGCCACCGCCGTGGCGCGCATGCGATGGGCGGCATGGCCGCGCAGATTCCGATCGGCCACGACGAGGCGGCCAACGAGCAGGCGATGGCGCGGGTGCGCGCGGACAAGCTGCGTGAAGTCACCGCCGGCCACGACGGCACCTGGGTGGCGCACCCGGCGCTGATCCCGATCGCCCGCGCCGTGTTCGACGAGCACATGCGCACGCCGAACCAGCACGCGGTGCGCCGCGATGACGTGCAGGCCGACCGCGACACGCTGATCGCCCCGTCCACCGGCACCATCACCCGCGCCGGCTTCGAGGGCAACATCGAAGTGTGCGTGCGCTACCTGGCGGCGTGGCTGGACGGCAACGGCTGCGTGCCGATCCACCACCTGATGGAGGACGCCGCCACCGCCGAGATCAGCCGCAGCCAGTTGTGGCAGTGGCTGCACGTGGGCGGCCTGCACCTGGACGACGGCACCGCCATCGACTTCGCCCTGTTCGACGCCTGCCTGCGGCAGTTGCCGGCACGGCTGGGCGAGCGCGCGCTGCTGCCAGGCGGGGCGCGCGTGGACGAGGCCATCGCGCTGCTGGATCGGCTGACGCGCGACGAGGCGTTGGCCGACTTCCTCACCTTGCCGGCCTATCAGTTGATCGATTGATGGGAAGCCGGGAATGGGGATTCGGGAATGGGGAATCGTGAAAGCGGTCTCCCTGCATCGGATTCCTTCCGTGTCTGCCAACGCTGTCTATCCGACCACACCCCCACCGTTTCATCGCTGCATCCATTTCGAGGAGAACGCCAGATGAGCACCACGCTGCAGACCGCCGAACAGATCCAGCGCGACTGGGACACCGATCCGCGCTGGGCCGGGATCACCCGCAACTACACCGCCGCCGACGTGGTGCGCCTGCGCGGCACGGTGCACGTGGAGCATTCGCTGGCCCGGCTCGGTGCCGAGAAGCTGTGGAAGTACCTGCACGAAAAGGATTTCGTCAACGCGCTGGGCGCGCTGACCGGCAACCAGGCGATGCAGCAGGTCAAGGCCGGGCTCAACGCCATTTACCTGTCCGGCTGGCAGGTCGCCGCCGACGCCAACCTGGCCGGGCAGATGTACCCGGACCAGTCGCTGTATCCGGCCGACTCGGTGCCGGCGGTGGTCAAGCGCATCAACAACACGCTGCTGCGCGCCGACCAGTTGCACCATGCCGAAGGCAAGGACGAGATCGACTTCCTGCAGCCGATCGTGGCCGATGCCGAGGCCGGGTTCGGCGGCGTGCTCAATGCCTTCGAGCTGATGAAGGCGATGATCGAGGCCGGCGCGGCCGGCGTGCACTTCGAGGACCAGCTGGCCTCGGTGAAGAAGTGCGGACACATGGGCGGCAAGGTGCTGGTGCCGACCCGCGAGGCGATCGAGAAGTTGAACGCCGCGCGTCTGGCTGCCGACGTGATGGGCGTGCCGACCCTGCTGGTGGCGCGCACCGATGCCGAGGCCGCCGACCTGGTGACCAGCGACATCGACCCCAACGATCGCCCGTTCACCACCGGCGAGCGCACGGTCGAGGGCTTCTTCCGCACCCACAAGGGCCTGGACCAGGCGATCAGCCGCGGCCTGGCGTACGCGCCCTACGCCGACCTGATCTGGTGCGAGACCGGCAAGCCGGACCTGGAGTTCGCGCGCAAGTTCGCCGAGGCCATCCACGCCAAGTTCCCCGGCAAGCTGCTGGCCTACAACTGTTCGCCCAGCTTCAACTGGAAGAAGAACCTGGACGACGCCACCATCGCCAAGTTCCAGCGCGAGATCGCCAGCTACGGCTACAAGTTCCAGTTCATCACCCTGGCCGGCTTCCATGCGCTGAACTACTCGATGTTCAACCTGGCGCACGGCTACGCGCGCCGGCAGATGAGCGCCTTCGTCGAACTGCAGGAGGCCGAGTTCGCCGCCGCCGACCGTGGCTTCACCGCGGTCAAGCACCAGCGCGAGGTCGGCACCGGCTACTTCGATGCGGTGACCCAGGCAATCCAGCAGGGCCAGTCCTCGACCACCGCGCTGAAGGGCTCGACCGAGGAAGAACAGTTCCATGGCGAGAAAGCGGCCTGACCTGCAGCCAGGCGCGCCGATCGATCGCCCCTCCCTGGCAGGAGGTGGGAAGCCCGGGTTCGCCCGGGCTTTTTTTCATGCGCCGCCGTCGGCGGAACGGCGCTGTCTACCGCGTGCGACAGATCGCCGCAGCGGCGGCTGCGACGTCTCTCGCAGGAGCGAGATTGCCTGTGAAACGTATCGTGAGGGCGGCGTGTAGGTGCTATGCTCCGCGGACAGGGCCAGCGACGTCACATTAGGGGGCCGGATGAGCTGCGACAGCGCCGCATCCACCGCACGCGGCACAATTTCCAACGCTGCGGTCGCTCCGAAGCCGAACGAGCTGGCGGTGCTGACCGCCGCAGAATTGCGCCTGTTTTCCGAGTTCGGTCGCGCCCGTACGGTGCGCGCCGGCGACGTGCTGTTCCGCCGTGGCGACGGCGGCAGTGCCATGTTCGTGATCACCAGCGGCGTGATCGATCTGGATTTCGGCGAGGACCTGGTGGTCAAGCACCTGGGCCATGGCGAGTTCTTCGGCGAGCTGGGCCTGCTGATCGGCAATCACATGCGCAGCGCCGACGCGCTCGCCGCCAGCGACGGCGCCCTGGTGGAACTGGACCACGACGATTTCCAGCGCCTGGTCGAACGCGACCCGGGCGTGGTCGCCTACTTCCTGCGCCGCACGATCATGCGCGTGGTGATGAACGAGCAGACCCTGATCCGCCAGCTGCGCCGGCGCAACCGCGACCTGGAAGCGGCGCTGGACAACCTCTACGCCACCACCCACCAGCTCAGCCAGACCGAGGAGCTGGTGCGGACCGACGAACTGACCGGCCTGCACAACCGCCGCGGACTGATCCTGCGTCTGCAGGAGTGTCGCCGCGATGGCCGCTCGCCCGGCCCGGGCCTGCTGCTGATCGACTGCGACCGCTTCAAGCACATCAACGATGCCCACGGCCACCTGGTCGGCGATCGCGTGCTGCAGAACGTCGCCAACATCCTGCGCTCGGTGGCCGGGCCGGACGACACGGCGTGCCGCCTGGGAGGCGACGAGTTCTGCCTGCTGGTGGCCGCCGGCACGGTCGAGGACCTGCGCCGCATCGGCGAGTTCGTGCTCGCCACCGTGCAGAACCTGCTGGGCGTGCCGCACCCGGCGCCGCACATCTGCCCGGTCAGCATCGGCATCAGCCGCGTCGATCCGCATTCGGACTGGAACGACTGGTACGCCAACGCCGACGCGGCGCTGTACGAAGCCAAGCGCCAGGGCGGCAACCGGCTGTACTGGCACGACCTCGCCTCCACCCTCTGCTGAGCTACCGCGTCCCTGCCGAGCCGCCGCCATGACCGATGCCACCGCACCGCAGCCCGAGGTCCCGCAGCTTCGTACCCTGCTGCTGACCGACCTATGCGATTCGGTGACGCTGGTGGAAAAGCTCGGCGACGCCAAGGCGGCCGAGCTGTTCAAGCGGCACGACTCGCTGGTGCTGGAGTTGCAGCAGCGATGGCGCGGCCGTCTGATCGACCGTTCCGACGGGCTGCTGCTGTTGTTCGAACGGCCGATCGACGGCCTCGGCTTCGCCCTGGACTACAGCCGCGGCCTGCGCGAGCTGGGCACGCAGCGCAAGCTCGACCTGAAGGTGCGCGCCGGCCTGCACGTGGGCGAAGTGCTGACCTGGCGCAACAGCGACGCCGCCGTGCAGGTGGGCGCCAAGCCGTTGGAAGTGGAAGGCCTGGCCAAGCCGACCGCGGCGCGGCTGATGACCCTGGCCCGGCCCGGGCAGATCCTGCTGTCGGCGGTGGCCGAGTCCTTGACCCACCGCGCCGCCCGCGAGCTGGGCGAACGCGGCGAGCGCCTGCTGTGGAAATCGCACGGCCGCTGGCGCTTCAAGGGTGTGCCGACCCCGCTGGAGATCTACGAAGTCGGCGAGATCGGCCACACCCCGCTGCGCGCGCCCAAGCCCACGCCCAAGGCCTGGCGCGACATCCCGCTGTGGCGGCGGCCGGCGGCGCTGGCGGCGGAAGCGGCGCTGATCGCCGCGTTCGCCGTCGGCGCCTGGTTCGTCACCCGCCCGCAGCCGGCCATCGCCTTCGCCGAACGCGACTGGGTGGTGGTGGGGGATTTGCGCAATCTGACGGGCAATCAGGTACTCGACGAATCGCTGGATCAGGCATTCCGGATCAGCCTCGAGCAGTCGCGTTACGTGAATCTGCTGAGCGATCTCAAGGTGCGGGATACCTTGGCGAGGATGAAGCGTCATCCCAACAGCCGCGTGGATCGGGCACTCGCATCGGAAATCGCATTGCGCGACGGCGCACGTGCCGTGATATTGCCGACCGTCGCTGAAGTGGGTGGGCGCATCCAGGTCACTGCCGAGCTGATTGATCCGGTGACGCAGGCGACGGTTTATACCGAATCCAAGACCGGACGTGGCCTGGAGTCGGTATTGGCGTCGGTGGACGCCGTCAGTGGGCAGCTACGGCGTGAACTCGGGGAGGCCATGCAGTCGGTGGAGCAGGCATCCAAGCCACTTCCACAGGTCACCACGTCCAACCTCGATGCACTGCGCGCCTATGCACTCGGTGTGGAAGCCACTGCTGCTGGAAAATGGAAACAGGCCGAGCAGAGTTTCCGGGTCGCGACCGACCTGGATCCACAGTTCTCCCTGGCGTATCTGGGGATTGCCCGAGTGCTTGCGGCGACATCTGATAGGGCGGCAGCGTTGCCTTATCTAGCGCGCGCGACTCAGTTTTCAGACCGGCTGCCTGCGCGGGATCGCCTGTACCTCAGCGCATGGACAGACGAATTGAAGGACAGCCCTGCGGCGCTCAGCGGATGGCAACAGCTATCACGCCTGTATCCCGACAATTTTTCTGGGCACGGGAATGCGTTCTGGCATTTGTTCCAGGCCAATCGCTTCGATGAGGCGTTGTCGCATGCAGTTGCTGCAGACACGCAACAGGATCCGTATCAATCGATAGCGATCGACGATATTGGTCGCGTCTATCTCGTAAAAGGGCAGTTGCGACGGGCCAAGGCCCAGTTCACGGAGTTCGCATTGAAGGGCAAGAGCGGTCCTGCGCGCAGGCTGGCGAATGTGCTTGCGCTCCAGGGCAACTATCCTGAAGCGGAAGCGCAGCTTCGTTCGATTCCCCCTAGCGGCTATCCGGATGACGATCTTGTGCCTCACTTGGACCTGATCACGATCAAGGTGGATCGGGGAGACTGGGCTGCGGTCACCACGCAGGTGCGCGAGGCGATTGAAGCCAGCGGTTCCGCCAACGACTTCACCCAAGCACAGTTCGGGTTCGTTGACCTATCGATCCAAGCCATGACGCAGCAGGCAGCCGACGTGTTGCCGCGTTTGAGACAATGGCAAGACGGTCAGTTGCAACGATTGGGTCGGGCCGCTCCTGGTCAACCTTATGCCGCTGATCGTGCTGCCCTGATCCTTGCTGTCGCCCACCTGGCGCAGCGTTTGGGAGATGACAGCCTGTCATCGCGTGCATTGAAGGCAACTGCGCCATGGACTGAAGCGACCGCGGACCCTGTACTCGTCAAGTTGACGAGGATCGTGCAAGCAGGTCGTTATCGCCTCGGCGGCGACTACGCGAGGGCGCTGGAGCTATTGGCTCCGCGCGACGATGACCTGTTGCAGGGGCGAGTGGCCTTGTACCTCACCTTGCAGGCATCGGGCGATTACCGTCAGGCACTTGAACAGGCTGAGTGGATCGGCAGCCATCGTGGACTCGCCTACGGAGAGGCATCGGCCGCGCAGTCATTGCAAAGCTTGAATGTCGCCGATACGCGAATGGCTGAGCGGTGGGCTGCCGAAACCCTGTCGCGTCTGGACAGGGTTCCGGATGCAACGCGGAGGATGCAGGCGCTGCGGGCCGCGTGGCCGAGCGTCGCCATGCCGCCTTACTTGAGAGAAACGCTCGAAGCGACCTTGCCTGCTTCGAAGCAGAAGATGACGTGGTGATTGCCATCCACGGTCAGATGGCTGACCAGCTCCGCTCGCGCCTGTGCGATTTCTTCCTTCGAGGCCAGTTGCTGCGAGGTCATGCAGTAGAACGGAGCGCCTTGCTTGGGCGGGCTCGCATCATTGGCCAGTGCTTGGGCCGCCGGGGCGTAGCCCAGGCTGGCAAGCGCCGCAGCCGGATTCTCCTGGAATGTGGTACGGAAGGCGTCGTCCGTGCTCAGCAGTTCGAGCAGGCGGTCGGCGATATCGGCGGGCAACGGATCATGGTTGGCGGCATTCATGGCAGGATTGGTCTCCAAAGAGCGGTGGGATGGGGGCCACAAAAGGGACTGCGGCAACTCTCTATCGGCATCATCGCCGCCTAATTGAACGGATTTCCGGATATGCGTGTACGCCGCTGCTTTCATCTGTTTCTGGAGCCGCGCGACGTTGGCCGGTTCGATCTGGCCTCCTTGCTCGCAGGGGGCAACGGTCTACGGCGAGAGAGGCGCTGGATCGCCTTGGCTCCCCATCTTGAAGTCGAGTTGGAGGTCGAGGCCAGCGAGCGGGAGTTGCTGGGCTCGCTGTGTGCAGTCGAATGGACCGAGGCAAGCACCTTGCCCGAGGAGGCGATCCGACTGATCGAGATCGGTCTCCTGGTTCGCGAGGATGACATCGCTCAGGATGGCTTTGCCGGTCGCGATGCCGCCATGCGCGCCACGTACTGGTGGGGCCCCGCAGCCTTGTCCCACAGATTCGGTCGCTGGCAGGGAAGCGACAGTGTGGCGTCGATGGAAGCCAACGGGCTGACGACGGCGGCCGGTCTGTGTGAAAAGCTCGGCCCGCCGCCTTCCGAAGTGGATTCGCGCTGTGCGCCCGAAGTGCGCTTGCCCTTGCCTCGCCAGGCGGAAGACGCGTTCGACGCCTTACTTGCCCGCCGTGCGACTTGCCGAAATTTCGACACGGCGCGGCCACTGCCACTAGCGGAGTTTTCGCAGTTGCTGCAGCGAGTCTTCGGCGCGCGTGCCAGGATCGAGGCGAACGACATGGCGGCCTTCCTGAAGAAGAATGCGCCCTCTGCTGGCGGTCTACATGCTACCGAGTGCTATTTGCTGATCCAACGGGTGGATGGGCTCGCGCCTGGCGTGTATCACTACAACCCGGTTGAGCATGCACTTGAGCCGCTGCCTCCACCAGAAATGGCGCTTGGTGAATTGGCACGTACCGCGGTTGCCGGCCAGTACTGGTTTGCAGACGCGCCGGTACTAGTGGTGATGGTGCCGCGCTATGCTCGGATATTCTGGAAATACCGCCATCACCCGAAGGCATACCGTGCTCTGTTGCTTGACATCGGGCATCTATCGCAGTTGTTGTATCTATGCGCCACTCAGGCCAAATGGGGTGCCTTTGTCACGTCGGCAATCAACGAGGTGGACATCGAGCAAGCATTTGGGCTGGATGGCCTGCATGAAAGCCCTTTGGCAGTGTGTGGCTTTGGTTGGCGTGCGCAGATGCTTGCCACTGCCGAGTTTGATCCGGGCGGTGATGTCTGGCAGGCGGATGTCTCATAGCGCTGACCTCTCCCACTGCTCCAGCAACGGCCCCTCCGCCCCAAACAGCGGATCGATGCACGGAACCGGCACCTGCGCGATCCGTTGCAGCATCGTGGCGTCGGGCGCCTGACGGCAGATGTCCCAGTCCTGGCCGTCCGGATAGGCGCCGACGACCATGAAGTCGGCGCTGGCCGACAGCCGGCAATGGCCTGTCCCGGCCGGCAGTAGCAGCGCATCGCCGGCAGCGAGCGCGACCTCGATGCCGACCGGGCCGCCGAGCAGCACGCGGGCGCTGCCGCGGGCGACGCCGAGCATTTCGTGCGCGGTGGAATGGTAGTGGTGATAGTCGTAGATGCCGTCGCGCCATTGCGGCGGCCAGCCGTGCGCGGCGAAGCGGCGTTCGAAGCCGTCGGCGTCGAGGGTGCCGACGCACTGCCGGTAGTGCAGCACTGGCAGGAACGGGTGGTTGGGCACCCAGTCGTGTGGCGGCAGTTGCCAGTGGTCCAGTGACATCGGCGGATCTCCTGCATGGCCGTTAGCAGTTCGATGCTAATCGGCCGATGTCGTCGCCATGTCGGCACGCGGGACGGCGCGCGGCGTGACCGCGCGCTGCGCCGTGCCGACACGATCGTCCCGGCCGGGCCTCAATGCAGCGGAACGCTTTCCACATCGTCGCGCTGGTGCCTGCCCAGCCGCCCGACCATCGCCGCACTGTCCGGGTTCAGTCCCAGCACCTGGACCTGCGCGCCGTGGCGACGGAATTTCATCACCACCTGATCCAGCGCGCCGATGGCGCTGATGTCCCAGATGTGCGCGTCGCTCAGATCCAGGGTGACCCGCGCCGGCGCGTGGGCGAAGTCGAAGGCACCGGCGAAGCCGCCGGCCGAGGCGAAGAACAGTTGGCCGCGGATGCGGTAGGTGTGGCCGCCATCGGCGTCCTCGCTGCGCGCGATGTGCAGCATGCGCCCGACCTTGCGCGCGAAGAACAGCGCCGACAGCAGCACGCCGGTGAGCACGCCGCGCGCCAAGTCGTGGGTGGCCACGGTCACCGCGACGGTGCCGAGCATCACCACGCTGGAACTGGTCGGATGGGTGCGCAATTGCGCCAGCGAGCGCCAGCTGAACGTGCCCACCGAGACCATGATCATCACCGCCACCAGCGCGGCCATCGGGATCTGCCGCACCCAGGCGCCGGCGAACACTACCAGCAGCAACAGCACGCTGCCGGCGACCAGCGCGGACAGCCGGCCGCGCCCGCCGGACTTCACGTTGATCACCGATTGCCCGATCATCGCGCAGCCGGCCATGCCGCCGAACAGGCCGCTGACGATGTTGGCCACGCCCTGGCCCACGCATTCGCGGTTCTTGTCGCTGGGCGTGTCGGTCATGTCGTCGACGATCTGCGCGGTCATCATCGACTCGAGCAGGCCGACCACCGCCATCGTCGCCGATACCGGAAACACGATCCGCAGCGTCTCCAGCGTCCACGGCACGCTCGGCAGCAGCAGGCTGGGCAGGCGATCGGGCAATTGCCCCTTGTCGCCGACGGTGGGGACGTGGATGCCGAAGTACAGTGCCAGCCCGGTCAGCAGCACGATCGCCACCAACGGCGGCGGCACGGCCAGGCCGCGCGTCCAGCGGTGCCCCAACAGCAGCGCCGCGGCGCCACCCACGGCGACCGGCAGCAGCGTCCACGGCGCCATGCTGCCTGCCGTTAGGGCCGCGCCCAGCACCAGCAGCCACAGGCCGATGCCGGGAAAGCTGCGCCGCGACAGCCAGGGCAGGCCGTAGATCAGCAGCAGGCCCAGCGCCACCAGCGGATACACCGGCACCGGTACGCCGATCAGCTCGGGCAGTTGCGCCATGAAGATCAGGATCGCCAGCGCATTGACGAAGCCGGTGATCACCGAGCGCGAGACGAAGCGCATCAGCGCGCCGAGCTTGAACAGCCCGGCCAGGATCTGCAGCACGCCGGTCAGCAGCGTGGCTGCGAGTAGATAGGGCACGCCGTGCTCCTTGACCAGGCCGATCATCAGCAGCGCCATCGCGCCGGTGGCGGCGGAAATCATGCCGGGGCGCCCGCCGGCGAAGGCGATGGTCACGCAGATGCAGAAGGCGGCATAGAGGCCGATCTTGGGATCGACGCCGGCGATGATCGAGAACGCGATCGCCTCGGGAATCAGCGCCAATGCCACGACCAGGCCGGCGAGCACGTCGCCACGGAGATTGCCGCACCAGGACTGGCGCAGGGAAGAGGAAAATTTCAAGGTAAACGCTCCCGAAACCGCCCTGTCGCAGGGCAGCGCTCGCTGTATGCAATGGAAAACCAACAACCTGCGGCCTGCCGTCGAGGCGGGCCGATGCAAGCTGCGGGTGTCAGGGTGGCGTCATGGGAAGCGCGTAGTGAGAGAGCGGCGCGAGCAGGCGCGCGGCCAGTATACGCGATGGCTGCCGCCGCGCCCGCTGTGACCGCCTGTACGCCACCACCACCACCACCACCGCCACCGCCACCGCCACCGCCACCGCACGACTCACGTTGCGCTCACTTTCGCCGCGCAGAATGTGCGGATCGCAACGCCGTATCGTGGAGTCGGCCATGCAGGATCTTCGCATCAATCATGTCGATGGCGCCTTGTCCGCCCTGGACCAGGCCGACCCGCAGTACAAGGCCGCGCTGTGGCAATGGGCGTGCCTGGAAATGCTGCACGAGACGCTCACTGCCATGCACCAGCTCTCGCACCGCGCCGGCGTGGCCGAACTGGTCGCCGACGCCTGGCTGGCCCCGGTCGACGTCATCGCCCCGGAGCAGCCCTTCCTGGAGCGCGCCGCGCTGGCCGATTCGCGCGTGCAGGCCTTCGCACTGGCACTGAATGCGGCGGCATCGCGTCAGTCGCGCGCCGACTTGTGGCGCAGCGGCTATGCCAGCGCGGTGCAGGCCACCTTGCAGGGCATGCAGGCGCTGGCCGGCAAGCATCGGATCGATGCCCGCTTGCCCGCCCACCATGCCACGGCGACGGCTGCGGCCTGAGCACGGTGTCGACCACAGCGTTCGTGCGTTGCTGCGCTGACGATCGACCGTGATGACGCTATTGCTCGCACTGGCTGTGTGCTCGCACTGAGTCGTCTTTACCGCAAGCGCGACGCGCATCGCCTACGCGATGATGCGGTTGACCGGACGCGGGCGGCCATTGTTTTCGCGCGATGACACGCGCACCACATCGCGTTCACCCCCATGCGACAGCCCGCGCGACAGCCTTGCGCCATGCGTCACGACGACCGCCACTCTGCGGCCCCTCCTTCCGCGTCCGCGCCCCAGCATCGACGCGCGCGCGATGCCAGCGGCACTCCCGAAGCCGCTGCCTGGTGGCGGCAACTGCGCGCCAGCCGCTGGCTGCGCGTGGTTGCCGCGCTGCTGGCGCTGGCCGCGGCCGCCGTGTTGCTGCTGCAGTGGTACGACCATGGCTGAGGCAGCGCGTCTTTCCGATCCGCACGGAGCGTTCCGCATGGCCCGATCCACCGTGCATGCCAATGTCCGCGCCTGCCAGGTGCGGGAGACCGTGTCCGGGGGCCACGAGGCAGCCACGCATGCCTGGGTGGTCGCCGAAGTGGGGCGGCTGATGCACCTGCCCGTGCACGACGAGCGCTGTGCCGCTGGTGCGGGCGCGTTCTGCGTGCCCGACGACACCCTGACCACCGCGCAGGCCGAGCAGATCGGCGTGCACGCGGCGGCCGATCTGCTGGGCGGTGTGGTGCCGTACGCCTTCGTCGCCACCAAGGCGATCAGCCATCCGCTGATCGAGATCGATGCGCAGTCACCTGACGGGTGGCAGCCCGACCTGGGCGCGGCGCTGGCGTCCGCCACGCTGCCGGGCTACGCCGCCTTCAGCGCTGCCGATGCCCGGCGCGCGTACGCGCGTTTGTGCGACGGCGGCCCGGTGCGGCTGAAACTGCCGCACGGCGTCGGTGGGCTTGGGCAGGTGCTGCTCGGCGACGCGCAGGCGCTGGATACGGCGCTTGCGACACTGTCCGCGCACGCGTTGCGCGAGCATGGGGTGGTGCTGGAACGGCACCTGCAGCAGCCGACCACCTTCAGCGTCGGCGAAACACATTGCGCCGGCGTGACCATCGCCTACTGCGGCACGCAGTCGGTCACTCGCGATGGCAGCGGCCGCGAGGCGTACGGCGGCTCGGAACTTCATGTGATCCGCGGCACCCTCGACACACTGCTGGAACAGCCGTTGCCGCCGCGCCAGCGCACCGCGGTGCTGAAGGCACGCGACTACGACCGGCTGGTGGCTGCGGCCTATCCGGGCTTCTATGCGTCGCGCCGCAACTACGACGTGATCGAGGGGCTGCTTGCCGATGGCAGCATCGCCTGCGGCGTCCTCGAGCAGTCCTGGCGCGTCGGCGGCGCCACGCCGGCGGAACTGGCCGCGGTCGCTGCGTTCCAGCAGTCGCCGGCGCTGCAACGCGTGGTCGCCGCCACCGTCGAGCGCTATGGCGCGCATCCGCCGCCGCCGGCCGGGGCGCAGGTGTACTACGTGGGCGAAGAGCCGCGCACCGGCCTGCTGACCAAGTACCGCTACATGCGCAGCGTGACCTGACCATGGAAGCCGAACTGTCCAGCATCGACATCCCGGTCGACGGCGCGGCGCTCAGCGGCACCTTGCTGACCCCGACCAGCCGCCTGCCCGGCGTGCTGTTCGTGCACGGCTGGGGTGGCAATCAGCATCACAACCTGGTGCGTGCGCGCGAAGCGGCCGGCCTGGGTTGCGTGTGCCTGACCTTCGACCTGCGTGGCCACGAAGGCCTGGCCACGATGCGCGAGACGGTGACGCGCGCGCAGAACCTGGACGACATCAAGGCCGCCTACGATCGCCTGGCGGCGTCGCCGCACGTGGATCCGGACGCGATCGCGGTCGTTGGGCTGAGCTACGGCGGTTACCTGGCCGCGTTGCTGACGCTGGAGCGGCCGGTGGAGTGGCTGGCCCTGCGCTCGCCGGCGCTGTACAAGGACGCGCACTGGGACGGGCCGAAGGTCGCGCTGAACCGCGATCCCGATCTGATGCCCTACCGCAACCGCGTGGTGACGCCGGCGGACAACCGCGCCCTGGCGGCCTGCCAGCGCTATCGCGGCGATGTGCTGCTGGTGGAGGCCGAACGCGACACCATCGTGCCGAGCCAGGTACTGCACAACTACGCGGCAGCGTTCTCCAACGCGCGCTCGCTGACCACCCGCATGATCGCCGGCGCCGATCACGCGCTGACCGAGAAGGCACACCAGGCCGCCTATACGCGCCACCTGATCGACTGGCTGACCGACATGGTGATCGGGCGCCGTGTGGCCCTGGCCAGCCGCGTGGTCGAACAGCGCAAGCAGCGCCTCAAGCGCAGCGAGGGCGAGGCGGCGACGGCGCCCGGCAAGGGATCGAACGCGTTCCATGGGCGCCTGGAAGCGAAGGAGCACAGCGCCTCGCCACCCGCTTCGTCGCGTTGAGCCGCATGCGGTGCCGGATGCGTGCAACAGCAATACGCGGCGCACGCCGCGGTGTGCCGTGCGCGCGATGGTCTGCTATCCGGTTGTCGCCGCTGCGCCGGGAGACGGCGCCTCGGGGGCGCCTTCCATCGCGACCGAAGACGCAGCGTAGCAGCGGCGTGCGCCGCGACAGGCATTCTCGGTAACGCCCGTCGCGGCTGAAGCCGCTCCTACGCGGACAACGACGAGATGCCCCGCTGCGCGAGGCGCTCCTCAGTGACAACGCCCCGAATGCGCCAGGTGCTGCCAGGCATGCCGCACCAGCCAGCGCGCCTCGTCCCACGGCACCGACAGCATCGGTGCGCACTGGTGATAAGCGTCCTGCAGCACGCGGTACAGCTGCGCCTCGTTGGCGCGCGGGTAGGCCAGGTACACGTCATAGCCGAGCTTCAGCAGCTGCGCGTAGTCGGCGAAGCCCTGGCGGCCGAGACGGCCCTCGGCATGGGCCTGCTGCCAGTACGCCATCTCGGCGTCCAGATCGATGCTGACGCGAGCGTAGGTCGGTTGGTCAAGCGCGGAGACGGTGTGCATCACATCACCCCGGTGTCGACGGAACCCCTGTGGGCTGGATGCTAACCCGGGACTGAACGTCCCCTGTGAGCATTGCGTTCGCTGGGCGTGAAGACTCGCGGCGACGTGGCGGCGGATCCAAGGTCCTGGGATGGCTTGCTCCCTTCGCGAGTCCAAGCAATCCGTATCGCGGTTGCGTCACCCCGCCCGTGGGCGGGCCGCCATGCTCCCGCCACAGCGCCGTCCGCCATGCTGCACTGCAGCTTGCGCCGAAATAATGATGATCTATAACTATTATCAGTCCTAAGTGATCCGCTTTCTCCCCCCCTCTCCATGCAGGCCTATCCATGAGCAGCTACCAAGACCGCTGGCAGACCGTCCAGGTCGAGATCGACGCAGGCATCGCCTGGGTCACCCTGAACCGGCCGGACAAGCGCAACGCGATGAGTCCCACCCTCAATCGCGAAATGATCGACGTGCTGGAGTCGCTGGAGCTGGACAGCAGCGCCGAGGTGCTGGTGCTGACCGGCGCCGGCGAATCCTGGTCGGCCGGCATGGACCTGAAGGAATACTTCCGCGAGACCGACGGCAAGGAAGAGATCGTGCAGGAGCGCATGCGCCGCGACTGCTCGCAGTGGCAGTGGCGCCTGCTGCGCTTCTACAGCAAGCCGACCATCGCCGCGGTCAACGGCTGGTGTTTCGGTGGCGCGTTCTCGCCGCTGGTCGCCTGCGACCTGGCCATCGCCGCGGACGAGGCGGTGTTCGGGCTGTCGGAGATCAACTGGGGCATCCCCCCGGGCAACCTGGTCAGCAAGGCCGTCGCCGACACCATGGGCCACCGCAACGCCATGCTCTACATCATGACCGGGCGCACCTTCACCGGCACCGAGGCGGCGCAGATGGGCCTGGTCAACGCCAGCGTGCCGCGCGCGCAGCTGCGTGAGGAAGTGACCAAGCTGGCGCAGGAACTGCAGCAGAAGAACCCGGTGGTGCTGCGCTTCGCCAAGCACGGCTTCAAGCGCTGCCGCGAGCTGACCTGGGAGCAGAACGAGGACTACCTGTACGCCAAGGTCGACCAGTCCAATCACCGCGATCCCGAGAAGGGCCGGCAACAGGGCCTGAAGCAATTCCTGGACGACAAAACCATCAAGCCCGGTCTGCAGACCTACAAGCGCTGACCCGTCGCGTCGCCTGCGGCCCCGCGGGGCCGCGGCGGCGTTGCCGCACGCCGTGCCGTCTCTCTCCCCCGGATGGTTCCGATGAATGCCGCTGAGTCCGTTGCCACCGCCGCGCGCTACCGTCCTGTCGGACTGAGCCACGCGGATACCGAGGTCCACCGCGATGCCGACGGCGTGCTGCGCCTGCGCGCGCGCGAACCGCTGGCGCCGCTGCCCAGGCACCTGCTGCAGCGCTTGCAGCACTGGGCGCTGCACACCCCCGATGCCACCTTCGTGGCGCAGCGCGACGACGCCGGGCAGTGGCGGCGCCTGAGCTACGCGCAGATGCTCGAGCGCACCCGCCGCATCGCCGCGCATCTGCTGGACATGGGCCTGTCGGCGCAACGGCCGCTGGCGATCCTGTCCGGCAACGACCTGGAACACCTGCAACTGGCGTTCGCGGCGATGTACGCCGGCATCCCGTACTGCCCGGTGTCGCCGGGCTATGCGTTGCTGTCGCGCGATTTCGCCAAGCTGCGGCATGTGGCGGAGGTGCTGCGCCCAGGCCTGCTGTTCGCCAGCGACGGCGCCGCGTTCGCCCCGGCGATCGCGGCGGTGTTCCCCACCGATGTCCCGGCGGTGTGCGTGCGCGGTACCGTGGGCGATCGTGCCTGCCTGCGTTTCGAGGATCTGCTGGCGCCGCGTGCGCTGGACGCGGCCGATGCCGCCTTCGCCGCCTGCGGCCCGGACAGCATCGCCAAGTTCCTGTTCACCTCCGGCTCCACCCTGCTGCCCAAGGCAGTGATTACCACCCAGCGCATGCTGTGCGCGAACCAGCAGATGCTGCTGCAGACCTTCCCGGTGCTGGGGCAGACGCCGGTGCTGGTCGACTGGCTGCCGTGGAACCACACCTTCGGCGGCAGCCACAACATCGGCATCGCCCTGTACAACGGCGGCAGCTTCTACCTCGACGACGGCAAGCCGACCCCGGCGCTGTTCGAGCAGACCTTGCGCAACCTGCGCGAGATCGCGCCCACCGTGTACCTGAGCGTGCCGCGCGGCTGGGAACAACTGGCGCAGGCGCTGGAACAGGATGCGGCGCTACGCGAGACGTTCCTGTCGCGCATGCGCATGTTCTTCTTCGCCGCCGCGGCGCTGTCGCAGGAAGTGTGGGACCGCCTGGAGCGCATCGCCGAGGCGCATTGCGGCGAGCGCATCCGCATGCTCGCCGGCCTGGGCATGACCGAATGCGCGCCGTCGTGCACCTTCACCCACGGCACCAGCAATACCCCAGGCGATGTCGGCGTGCCGGCGCCGGGCTGCGAGGTCAAGCTGGTGCCGGTCGGCGACAAGCTGGAAGCGCGCTTCCGCGGGCCGCACGTGATGCCGGGTTACTGGAACGCGCCGCAGCAGACCGCCGAGGCCTTCGACGAGGAAGGCTTCTACCGCTCCGGCGACGCGCTCAAGCCGATCGATCCGCAGCATCCCGAGCGCGGCCTGCTGTTCGACGGCCGCCTGGCCGAGGACTTCAAGCTGTCTTCCGGCGTGTTCGTCAGCGTCGGCCCGCTGCGCACGCGGGTGCTGATGGAAGGCGCCGCCTACTTGCAGGACGTGGTGGTCACCGGTGCCGACCGCGACGCCATCGGCCTGCTGCTGTTCCCGCGGCTGGACGCGCTGCAGGCGCTGTCCGGGCTGCCGGCGCAGGCCGAGACGGCGCAGGTGCTGCAGGCGCCGCCGGTGCGCGCCTGGCTGCAGCGCTTGCTCGACACGCTCAACCGCAGCGCCACCGGCAGCGCCAGCCATGTCGCGCGCGCGGCGTGGCTGGAGCAGCCGCCGAACCTGGAGGCGGGCGAAATCACCGACAAGGGGTCGATCAACCAGCGCAACGTGCTGCGCGCGCGCGCGGCGTTGGTCGAGCAGTTGTATGCCGGTATCGCGCCGGGCGCGGTCGCTGCGCCGCCGTCATGACCGGACCGCCCGACCGCGCCACCGGATAGCCGGATCGCGTTTCTCCGCACCACTGGCTTCGAGACTTGGGAGGGAATCGATGACTGTGCCTCTTGCGCGCGCACGCTGTGCGCCCCGTACCGTGTGCCTGGCAATGTTGTGCAGCGTCGGCTGCGCCCAGGCCGATGCCGAAAACAACGGCCCGCAGGGCAAGCTGCTGGCCGATCAGGAAGACTATTCGGCGCTGGCGGCGCGTCCGCGCCAGGGCTGGGAGAAATGGAAATACATCCCCGTCGGCGATGGCTGGCTCAGCCTCGGCGGCGAGAGCCGCACGCTGTACGACTACCGCGAGCACGCCGGCTTCGGCCGTTTCGCCACCGATCCGCACGGCTATGCGCAGCAGCGCCTGCGCTTGTGGGCCGACTACCGGCCGTCGGCGTATGTGCGCCTGTTCGGCGAACTCGCCGACAGCCGCGTCGCTGGCCTGCAGACGCGGCCGGTGCAGGCCACCGACCGCAATCCGCTGGACCTGGCGCAGGGGTTCGTCGAACTGTCCGACGGGCAGAAGGCGCCGGCCTGGCGCCTGCGCGCCGGCCGCCAGCAGATCGCCTACGCCTGGCAGCGCCTGCTCGACCCGCGCGATCCGGCCAACTCGCGCATGCCGTTCGATGCGGTGCGGCTGCTGACCCGGCAGCCGCGCTGGAGCGGCGGCCTGCTGTGGGGACGCCCGGTGCTGACCCGCACCGGCAGCTTCGACGACCGCAGCAACCGCGACCAGCGCCTGTGGGGCGCGCACGCCGAAGTGCCGCTGTCGCCCAGCCAGCCGAAGGCGGCGCTGCTGGAGACGCTGTACCTGGACACCGTGCAGGACGGGCGCCGCTATGGCGGCGTGGTCGGCGAGGAGCATCGGCACACGCTGTCCACGCGCCTGAGCGGCGCGGTGCAGGGCTGGGACTACGACCTGGAACTGATCGGCCAGCGCGGCCATTTCGCCGGCCAGCGCGTGCGCGCCTGGCAGGGCACGCTGTTCGGCGGCTACACCTTCGCCACGACGACGTGGTCGCCGCGCCTGGGCTGGCGCATGGAGGTGTCTTCCGGCGACCGCGATCCGCGCGATGGCGAACTGAACACCTTCAACGGCCTGTACGCGCGCGCCTCGGTGTTCGACGGCAGCATGATCAGCAGCAACGTGCGCGCCATCGGCCCGGAACTGGTGCTGCGTCCCAGCGAGCGGCTGTGGATCGACATGTACGTGCTCAAGCTGCAGCGGCAGAGCCTGCACGACGGCGTGTACGCGGCCGGCTGGCGGGTGCTGCAGCTGGGCGACGCCAACGATGCGCGCGACATCGGCACGCGCTCGGTGCTGTGGGTGAAGTACCGCTTCAACGCCTTCGCCAGCCTGGACGTGTACGCCCACTACACCCAGGCCGGGCCGTTCCTGCGCGAGGGACCGGTGCGCGGCCGCGACTACTTCTACATCGCCCCCTTCCTGACCCTGCGCTTCTGAGCCGGAGCCTTTCCATGCGCGATCCGCTGCCATCGTCTGCGCCGTACCGCCCGCTGTATGCGTGGTACGTCACCATCGTGCTGTTGCTGGCCTACACGCTGTCCTTCGTCGACCGGCAGATCCTCGGATTGCTGGTGCAGCCGATCAAGCGCGACCTGCAGCTGTCCGACTCGGCCTTCAGCCTGGTCCACGGCTTCGCCTTCGCGGTGTTCTACACG
The DNA here is from genome assembly GCF_040529055.1 of Xanthomonas sontii. Taxonomy (NCBI): domain Bacteria; kingdom Pseudomonadati; phylum Pseudomonadota; class Gammaproteobacteria; order Lysobacterales; family Lysobacteraceae; genus Xanthomonas; species Xanthomonas sontii. The sequence goes on from NZ_CP132342.1 coordinate 1,105,186, forward strand.
CTGATCGGGGTGATGCTCGGCCGCGTCGCCGACCGCCGCAACCGTCGCAACCTGATCGTGCTCGGCGTGGTGGTATGGATCGCGGCGACCGCGGCCGGCGCCTACGTCACCAGCTTCTTCACCCTGTTCCTGGCGCGGGTGTTCGTCGGCGTCGGCGAGGCCTCGCTGTCGCCGGCGGCGTACTCGATGCTGGCCGACTACTTCCCGCCGGAAAAGCGCGCGCGGGCGATGAGCGTGTACACCTCCGGCGTCTACATCGGCTCGGCGGCGGCGTTCATCGTCGGTGGCCTGGTGATCGCGGCCACCAGCAAGGAGAGCACGGTGCTGCTGCCGCTGCTGGGCAGCTTCCGGCCGTGGCAGGCGGCCTTCATCCTGGTCGCGCTGCCCGGGCTGGCGGTGATCGCGCTGATGGCCACGGTGCGCGAGCCGGCGCGGCGCGAGCAGGCCGCCGCGGTGCCCAGCGTGCGCCCGGACCTGAGCCACCTGCGCGACAACGCGCGGGTGTACGTGGCGCTGTTCCTGGCCAACGGCGTGATCGCGATGATCACCTTCGGCATCACCGCGTGGCTGCCGGCCACCTTCATCCGCCGCTGGCAGTGGACCCCGGGCGAGATCGGCCCGGCCTACGGCATCATCATCCTCACCTTCGGCATCGCCGGCATGCTGTTCAGCGGCTTTCTGGCCGACCGCCTGGCTGCGCGCGGCAGTCGCGACGCGGCACTGAAGATCTCGCTGGTCGGCGCCGTGCTGCTGGTGATCAGCAGTGCGCTGTTCGCGGTGGCACCAGGGCCGTGGCCGGCGCTGGCGGCGATCGCGCTGACCACGTTCGTGCTGGGCATGCCGGTGGCGCTGGCGCCGGCGATCCTGCAGGCGGTCACGCCGAACCGGCTGCGCGGCCAGGTCACCTCGATCTACCTGCTGCTGGTCAACCTGATCGGGCTGGGCCTGGGGCCATACTTGGTGGCGCTGGGCACAGACCACGTACTCGCCGACGAGCGCCAGGTCGGGCTGTCGCTGGGCGTGGTGTGCATGGGTGCGGCGCTGCTCGGCGCGCTGTGCCTATGGACCGCCGCCGCGCCGTACCGGGCGCTGCTGCGGCGCGTGGACGCGGCGTTGTGACCATGCGCGGCCATGCCCCTACAATGCAATGGCGACGGCACCGCCAGCCGGCGCCGACGGATGCGTGCGCAGCCGCCGTGACCTGGCCGCAGGACGCCCCATGCAGGAAGCGCAGTGAGTTCGAAACCGAGTCCCGAGATGTCCAACAGCGCGTTGCCCGCCGATCCGCACACGGCGGACAGCGTGGACCAGCGACGCCTGACCAGCCTGATCGGCTACCGCATCACCCGCACCGAACTGCAGGTGCGGCGGCTGTTCCAGGACTGCGTGCGCGCCTTCGAGCTGAAGCCGGTGGAGTATTCGCTGCTGGTGCTGGTGGACGCCAATCCGGGCATCAACCAGCGCCAGTTGGGCGAAGTGTTGAGCGTGTCGCCGCCGAACCTGGCGATCGTGGTCGCGCGCCTGGTCAAGCGCAAACTGCTGCGGCAGGTGCGCGGGCGCCAGGACCGGCGCATGCAGCATCTGCATCTGACCACCGCCGGCACGGCGCTGCTGGCGCAGGCCGAAGCCGAAGTGGTGCGCATGGAGCAGCAGCTCGGCACCGCGCTCGGCGCGACCTCGGCACGCGCGCTGCTGCAGGCGCTGGACCGGCTGGACGCGCTCGACCGCCTGTAGCGGCCCCCTGCGGCGCGGCTGGTTCCTGCCGCCCGCCCTTCTTTCTCGCTGATTCCCGACCCGCCGCCAGCGTCCCGCTGACGGCGTGCGTCGCCGCGTGGTCGCGCCCTGCGCGCGCTGCGTGTTCGCGTTCCTGTCCCCCCGCACCCCGCCGTTCCCCTTTCGCTTGGAGTGCCTGCCCGTGAAGCGTGTCCGCTACCGTGTCCCCTCGTCGCCGCGTGCCCGTGCGCGCCTGTCTCTGCTCGCCGTGCTGGCCATCGCCTGGGTCGCCCCGGCGGCCGCGCAATCGGTGCCGCAGAGCGCCACCCTGCCGACCGGCATCAATACCGGCGGCACCAGCTTCTTCGACGGTTTCAGCAAGCCCAACCCGGGCTGGACCGCGATCCAGTACCTGCGCCGCTACGACTTCGACGCGATCAAGGACGCGCACGGCGACGACGTGCCGGTGTTCCGCGATCCGCACATCGGCTCCTCGGTGTGGGTGACCCAGGTGGCCTACCTCAGCGACTACAAGCTGTTCGGCGGCTCCCTCGGCATCACCGCACTGGCGGCGCTGGTCGATCTGGATACGTCGTTCGCGTACGACAGCCCGGTGGCGCTGCGCGACAACGGCGCCGGCCTGGGCGACCTGACCATCGGCCCCTACCTGCAGATGGCACCGGTGATCCGCAATGGCCGCCCGGTGTTCTCGCAACGCTTCGAACTGGATGTGCTGGCGCCGATCGGCAAGTTCGACCGCAACCGCGACGTCAACCAGGGCGCGGGCTACTGGTCGGTGCTGCCGAGCTGGGCCTTCAGCATCCTGCCGACGCCGCGCTGGGAAATCAGCGGACGGCTTAACTACATTTACAACTTCCGCGCCGACAAGGCCTCCAACGTGCCGCAGGGCGACGGCTTCGTGTTCCGCAACGGCCAGGCCGGCGACGCCGCCTGGCTCAACTTCGCCAGTTCGCTGGAAGTGGTCAAGGACCTGCACCTGGGCATCAACGGCTACTACCTCAAGCAGTTGCGCGACAACCGCACCAATGGCGAACGCGTCGCCGACAGCAAGCAGACCCAGTTCTACCTGGGCCCCGGCCTGTCCTGGCGGATCGACCAGAAGAACATCTTCAACGCCAACTTCTACATGCCGGTGGAGGTCAAGAACGCGCCCTCCGGCCACAACGTCAACGTCCAGTACATCCACGTCTTCTGACCAACTTCGCAACGGACACGCGCTGCCATGAACCTGCACAACAAGACAATCCTCGTCACCGGCGTGGCCTCCGGCATCGGCGCCGAGGTCGCGCGCCTGGCGCGCTTCCACGGCGCCACCGTGATCGGCATCGACCGCCAGCCGGTCAACATGACCCTGCACGGCTTCCACCAGGCCGATCTGGGCGACCCGGCCTCGATCGACGCGCTGGTGGCGCAGCTGCCCGAGCGCATCGATGCGCTGGCCAACATCGCCGGCGTGCCCGGCACCGCGCCGGTGGACGTGGTGGCGAAGGTCAACTACCTGGGCCTGCGTCACCTCAGCCAGGCGTTGCTGCCGCGCATCGCGCCCGGCGGCAGCATCATCAACATCGCCTCCATCCTCGGCGCCGAGTGGCCGCAGCGGCTGGACCTGCACAAGCAGCTGGCCGCCGCCGACAGCTACGCCGCCGGCAGCGACTGGCTGGCGGCGCATCCGGTGCCGCAGGCGACCTGCTACCAGTACTTCAAGGAAGCGCTGATCGTGTGGACGCTGCTGCGCTCGCGCGACTGGTTCGCCGCGCATTCGGTGCGGGTCAACAGCGTCGCGCCCGGTCCGGTGTTCACGCCGATCCTGGGCGATTTCGTCACCATGCTCGGGCCCGAGCGGGTCCAGGCCGATGCCGGCAAGATGAAGCGCCCGGCCTATGCCGACGAGGTCGCCGAAGCGGTGGTGTTCCTCGCCTCCGATGCGGCGCGCTGGATCAACGGCGTCAACCTGCCGGTGGATGGCGGCCTGGCCGCCACCGCCCTCTGAACCACTCTTTCTTCCTCTTTCCACGAGAGCACACAGCATGCACAGCACCGAACCCCTGGCCGCCGCATCCACCTGGAGCGAGCGCATCTTCAACGGCGAGTGGGTCGCCGCCCAGGGCGGCGTCCTCGAGGTGATCGAACCGGGCAGCGGCACGCCGCTGCACCGCGTCGGCCAGGCCAATGCCGCCGACGTGGCCGCGGCGGTGGCGCAGGCCCGCGACGCGCAACGCGCCTGGGCGGCCACGCCGCCGCGCGAGCGTGCGGCCGTGTTCCATCGCGCCGCGCAGGTATTGCAGCAGCATGCGGCCGCGGCTGCGGCGCTGATCGCCCGCGAGACCGGCGGCATCCTGCCCAAGGGCGAGCACGAGGTGCGCGAGGCGATCGTGCTGCTGCAGCAGGCCGCGGCGATGCCGCTGCAGGCGCAGGGCCAGGTGCTGCCGACCGCGCCGGGCCGGCTCAGCCTGGCAAGGCGCCTGCCGCTGGGCGTGGTCGGGGTGATCTCGCCGTTCAATTTCCCGCTGGTGCTGTCGTTGCGTTCGGTGGCGCCGGCGCTGGCGGTCGGCAACGCGGTGGTGCTCAAGCCGGATCCGCGTACGCCGTACGCCGGCGGCTTCGTCATCGCCGAGGTGCTGCAGCAGGCCGGCCTGCCGAAGGGCCTGCTGCACGTGTTGCCGGGCGGTGCGGACGCCGGCCAGGCGCTGGTCGAAGCGCCGGGCGTGCCGATGATCGCGTTCACCGGTTCCACCGCCGCCGGCCGCCGCATCGGCGAACTGGCCGGCAAGCACCTGAAGAAGACCGCGCTGGAACTGGGCGGCAAGAACTCGTTGATCGTGCTCGACGATGCCGACCTGGACAAGGCGGTATCGGCGATCGCCTTCGGGGCGTACTTCCACCAGGGCCAGATCTGCATGGCCACCGGCCGCGTGCTGGTCCAGCGCAGCATCGCCGCCGAACTGACCCGGCGCCTGGCCGAGAAGGCGCGGCATCTGCCGGTCGGCGACCCGGCGACCGCACACGTCGCGCTTGGCCCCATCATCGACCAGCGCCAGTTGCAGCACGTCAAGGACGTGGTCGATGCCTCGGTGGCGGCCGGCGCCGTGGTCGAGGCCGGCGGCACCCACGAGGGCCTGTTCTATGCGGCCACGGTGCTGTCGAACGTGCAGCCGGGCATGCCGGCGTTCGAGGAGGAAGTGTTCGGCCCGGTCGCCAACGTGATTGCGTTCGACAGCGACGACGAGGCGGTGGCGCTGGCCAACCAGACCGAGTACGGCCTGTCCGCCGGCATCCTGTCGGCGTCGGTCGGTCGCGCGATGGCGTTGGGCGAGCGCCTGCACACCGGCCTGCTGCACATCAACGACCAGACCGTGGCCGACGAAGTCACCAACCCGTTCGGCGGCACCGGTGCCTCCGGCAACGGCACCAGCATGGGCGGCCCGGCCGACTGGGGCCAGTACACGCACTGGCAGTGGGTGACGATCCAGGACAGCGCGCCACAGTATCCGTTCTGAGGACAAGTCGCCGGGCGTCGATGTGGCGCCCGGTTGTGCTCGTGGATGCATTGATTGCGGGAGAGATGATTGTTCCGTTGCGTGCGTGTTGAGCTACGCGCGGCCAATAGGGCCCTGGCACCGGCACCGGCGCCGACACTGCATTGTGGGAGGGACTTCAGTCCCGACGCTTCTGCGGTGACTCGCCATTTCAGCCGCGACGAACGAAGCGGGACTGGTCGATCATCTATCACGCGTCGGGACTGAAGTCCCTCCCACAGTAAAGCGACCGCACCGCGATCTCCGTACTGGCTGCGGGTCGTGTCACCCCTGCGCGCGCTGCCGGAACTGGATCGGCGAACACCCCGCATGCCGGCGGAAGCAGCGACTGAAGTACGCCGCATCGGCATAACCCAGGACTTCGGCCAGCTGCTGCACGGTCAAGGTGGTGTAGACCAGGCTGCGCCGCGCCTCGAGCATGATCCGGCGTTGCAACAGTTCCAGCGCCGAGGCGCCGGCCAGGCGCCGGCACAGCGCGTTGAGATGGCTGCGGCTCAGCCCGAGCCGGTCGGCATAGCGGGCCAGCGGCCAATGTTCCCGGTAATGCGCGTCGATCAGCGCGGTATAGGCGCGCACGTGGCGCGCGCCGCGGTCGGCATCGTGCGGATCGCGATGGGCATCCGCCAGCGCGCCGCGCGCCGCCCACAGCAAGGCCTGCGTGACCAGCGCCTGCAGCATCGGCTCGCGGCCGGGGCGGTGCTGTGTGTGTTCGGCGGCGATGGCGGCGAAGCAGGCGTCCAGCATCGCTTGCTGATCGCCGGCGGGCAGGCACAGCGGCCGCGTCAGCGCTTCGTCCAGATTCGGCCATTGCGCCGCCAGGCGCTGCCGCAGCGGCGCCGACACCGTCACGACATGGCCGCGCACGTTGCGCTGGAAACGGAAGCCGTGCACGCACAGCGGCGGCAACAGCAGCAGGCATGGCCCGCGCAGGCGCTGCTGCGTTCCGTCCAAGTGCAGGCCGGCGCTGCCGCGTTGCAGATACAGCAGCTGCAGCAGATCGCCGTGGCGGTGCGGGCGGATATGCCAGTCGTGCAGGCGGCTGCGCGCGGCAATGGATTCCCAGTGCAACAGGTCCGATGTCCCTCTGTCGCCGGTCTCGCCGTACAGGCGAAACGCCGGGACCATGGCGGGCGATGCGACAGCGGCGGAGGCAGTGCGGTGCATCGGCGAAAAGTACCGGAATCGGTCGCGATGATCCATGTCCTCGGCACGCCGCAACCGGAACACTGTGGGTCTGTCCCATCCTTCGGAGGACGTATGCGTACCCAGGTCGCCATCGTCGGCGCCGGCCCGGCCGGGCTGCTGCTCGGGCAGTTGCTGCACGGCCACGGCATCGACACCGTCATCGTCGAGCGGCAGACGCCGGAACACGTGCTGTCGCGCATCCGCGCCGGCGTGCTGGAGCAGGGCACCGCCGACCTGCTGTGCGCCGCCGGTGCCGGCGCGCGCATGCAGCGCGAAGGCATCGTCCACCACGGCTTCGAACTGGCGCTGGAGCAGCGCCGCGAACGCATCGAACTGAGTGCGGCGACCGGTGGCCGTGCGGTCACCGTCTACGGCCAGACCGAAGTGACCCGCGACCTGATGGACGCACGCCGCGCCGCCGGCGCCGCCACCCTCTATTCCGTCGAGGATGTGCAGTTGCACGATATCGCCGGGCTGCAGCCGTGGCTGAGCTTCGTGCAGGATGGCGTCACGCAGCGCCTGGATTGCGACTACGTGGTCGGCTGCGACGGCTTCCATGGGGTCAGCCGCCGCGCGATTCCGGCCGAGGTGCTGCGTGTGTACGAACGGGTCTATCCGTTCGGCTGGCTGGGCGTGCTGGCCGACACCCCACCGGTGGCCGACGAACTGATCTATGCGCGCAACGCACGCGGCTTCGCCCTGTGCAGCATGCGCTCGCCTACCCGCACCCGTTACTACGTGCAGGTGCCGGCGGATGAGCGGGTGGAGGACTGGTCGGACGATCGCTTCTGGGACGAGCTGCGTCGGCGTCTGCCGGACGACGTGGCGCAGGCGCTGGTCACCGGTCCGTCGCTGGAGAAAAGCATCGCGCCGCTGCGCAGTTACGTCGCCGAACCGATGCAGTACGGCCGCCTGTTCCTGGCAGGGGATGCCGCGCACATCGTGCCGCCGACCGGCGCCAAGGGGTTGAACCTGGCGGCCGGCGATGTCGGCCTGCTCGCGCACCTGTTCGCGCAGGCGCAGCAGGAGCGCAGCGACGCGCCGCTGCAGCGCTATTCGGAACTGGCCCTGCAGCGCGTGTGGAAGGCCGAGCGCTTTTCCTGGTGGATGACCACGATGCTGCATCGCTTCCCGGACGAGGACGCGTTCAGCAGGCGCCTGCACGATGCGGAACTGGACTACCTGCTCGGCAGTGCCGCCGGACGCGCGACCATTGCCGAGAACTACGCGGGATTGCCGTTGGCGGTTTAGGGCTGGGATGGTCAGCCATTCGGCTGCTGGAAAGCCTGGGAATCGGGACTGGGGATTCGCTAAGGCGCGTCCCAATCTCTCTGCGCTAGTCGATCGTGCGCGTCTCCGCGTTCTTCCAATCCAGAATTACTCGCCCCATTCTCGACAGAAGAGCCGTCGATCGTTGCGATCGATGACGGCGATCAAATGAGCCTATCGATGACGGTGTTGACCGTCAGCGCGTCGCTGCGCCATGCCCTACATACGAACATTTAGGTGCGTGGCGGTCGCGCCATTTCTGAGGTCGAGGTAACTGTGGCGATTCTCCCAGACCAGGAAAAAAGCCGGTAAATCCGCGTGCTTTTCGCGATTTCCTGCCTCGCGCAGGCACGTCGCGTTGCTACGCTGCAGCCGCGTCGGTGCCGACGTTGCCGCGCATCGCGGTAGCGCAGCGGCACTGCGCATTCCCCCTGTTCCCCCATCGGAGCGTCTTCCATGAAGATCCGTTTTCAGGCCTGTCTGCTTGCGCTGCTGCTTGCGCTCCCGGCCGCGTCCGCGTTCGCGCAGACCGCGGTCACCGCCAATCCCAACCACGCGCAGCTGCTGCACGGCGAGAACTGGCGCACCACCGCCAACAAGCGCCTGGTCTACGACTTCTGGCGCATCGTGTTCGAAGCCGGGCACACCGAATATGCGCCGATGTACATGGCCAAGGACTACATTCAGCACAACCCGAACGTGGCCAATGGCCGCGATGCGTTCCTGGCGTTCCTGACCTCCTTCGTCAAGCCGACGCCGATCCAGCCGCGGGTGCAGTTGCCGCTGGTGGCGATCCTGGCCGAGGGCGACTACGTGACCCTGGTGTCGGTGCGCACGCTGCCCGATCCCAAGGACGCCAGCAAGACCTACACGACCACCTGGTTCGACATGTTCCGCATCCAGAACGGCAAGATCCAGGAGCACTGGGACGCGGCGACCAAGTGAGGTCGCGTCGCGCGCGTTGATCGCTGGCAGGCGCCGTCCACCCGCGTGGACGGCGCCTGCGCGCTGCGAGGGGAAAGCGCGCAGGCGTCAGAACGCGTCGGCGCGGTAGCCGGTGTCGATGCTGACGCTGCCGCCGAGCGCGCGCGAGACGCAGGCGCACAGCTTGCGGTTGCTGTGGCGCTGTTCGTCGCTGAGGAACACGTCGCGGTGGTCCAGCGGGGCGGCCGCGTCCAGCACCTCGACCACGCACAGGCCGCATTCGCCGCGGCGGCAGTCGGCCATGACTTCCACGCCGGCCGCGCTCAGCGCATCCAGCAGCGACTCGTTCTCGGCGACCTGCACGGTCTTGCCCAGCGCCGGCACCTGCACCACGAACGGCTGCGCCGGTGCGTTGCCGCTGTTGCCGAAGGTCTCGAAATGCAGGCGCGCACGCGCGCGGCCGTCGTCGCGCCAGCGCTGCCGCAGTTCGTCCAGCAGCGGCAGCGGGCCGCAGGCGTAGACGTCGGCATTGCGCGGCCACTGCGCGATCTGCGCGGCCAGCTCGAGCTGACCCAGATGCTCCGGGCAGAACAACTGCAAGCGCTCGCCCAGCAGCTCCTGCAGATGCTCCAGGTAGGCCATGCTGGCGCGGCTGCGGCCGGCGTAGAGCACCTGGAACGGGATGCGCCCGCGCGCCAGCCGTTGCGCCATACCCAGGATCGGGGTGATGCCGATGCCGCCGGCGACCAGCACGATGTGCTCGGCGGTCTCGTCCAGCGCGAAGTGGTTGTTGGGCGAGGAAATCTCCAGTTGGTCGCCTGGCGCCAGCGTCCACATCGCGCGCGACCCGCCGCGGCTGCCGGGCACCGCGCGCACCGCGATGCGGTAGTGGCCGTCTGCGGCGGGCTCGCCGACCAGCGAGTAGGAGCGCTCGTGCCAGGCCTCGCCGATGCGCACGCGCACGTCGAGGTGGCTGCCCACGCTAAAGGAGCGGCTGGCGCGACCGGGATCGAGGACGATCTCGCGTACGTCCTGGCACGGCGTGGCGACGGCGACGACGCGGGCGGTGGTCCACTGGGTGTCTTTGCGCATGGCGGGGTCCGGCAGGCGGGAAGGGGAGACGGGCGTCTGTGCGCCGCGATCAGGCGGGTGGGCGGCGCCGCAGCAGACGGCTGCCGGGGATCTGGCCCAGCGCGTTCTGGTCGTGCAGGGCGTGGTGGGCGTTGCGCTGCGCCAGCCGCGCGTGTTCGCGCATCAGCGCTTCGGCGCGCGCGCCTTCGCGGCGCACGATCGCGTCCAGCACCTGACGGTGCTGGTCCTGCGCGATCGACAGCACAGTGGCGGCCTGGCCGCGTTCGAGTACGAGGCTGCTCGGCGAGGCGAACGGCAACTGCGCGACGCGCGCGAACTCGCGCGAGAGCAGCGCACTGCCGGCCATCTCGAACAGCAAGGCGTGCCATTGCGCGTTGCAGTCCACATAGCGGGCGAAAGCCTCCTCGCTCAGCGGCCGCGCCGCCAGGACGGCGTCGATCTGCGCCAGCAACGTCTGCGCCCGCGCCAGCAAGGCTGGCTCGGCACCGCGCTCGGCCGCGCGACGCGCGGCCAGCCCTTCCAGCGTGCCGCGCAGTTCGATGGCGTCGTCCACGTCGGCCTCGTCGAACGCCTGCACCGCATAGCCGCCGCCACGCAGCGGCTGCACCAGGCCTTCCTCGGCCAGCCGCTGCAGGGCGGCGCGCACCGGCGTGCGCGAGACGCCCAGGCGCTCCACCAGAGCGACCTCGGACAGGCGTTCGCCGGCGCCCAGTTCGCCGGCCAGGATCAGCTCGCGCACTTCCAGCAGGGCGCGGGTGGTCTGCGCGGCACTGGAGCGGAACGGATGCGCGGCGGACATGGCGGTGGCTCCGGGATCCTGGCGGCGGTTCATCCGACCATGCGCAGCTGCAGGTCCTGGTTGCGCTGCTCGGCGGCGACCATGCGCTCGATCAGCCGCCGCGCCCACATGCCGCCGGCATCGACGTTGAGGTTGTAGAACACGTGGTCCGGATGCGCGTCGATGGCGCGCTGCTGCGCTTCCAGGATCAGCTCGTCCTCGCCGAACACGCCGCTGACGCCATCGCGCAGGCGCGTGGTGATCGATTGCTCGTGCAGCGAATGGTTGCGCGCGAATGCCCAGAAGTAGTGGCAGGTGCGATCGGTTTCCGGGGTGATGGTGTTGAGCACGTAGCCGTTGACCCCGCGCGAGCGGTCGCCCTGCGGCGCGCCGCTGCCGGCTACCGCCACGCCCACATCGATGGCGATGGTGCAGGGCGCCTCGAAGCGGATGATCTGCCAGCGGTCGACCTTGCCGCGGTAGCCGTGCGCATGTTCGATCTGCCAGGCCCAGAACGGCGGCGGGTCGATGTCCAGCATCCAGCGCGAGACCACCGTGCTGCGTTCGCCGTGGACCACGTCGAACGGCGCCTCGGCGACCTCGTCCTGGCCGATGCTGGAGCCATGCACGAAGGTCTCGTGGGTCAGGTCCATCAGGTTGTCCAGCACCAGCCGGTAGTCGCACTTGACGTGGATGGTGCGGCCGTCGCCGGCCCAGGCCGGGTCGTCGTTCCAGTGCAGGTCCGGCACCAGTGCGGGATCGGCCAGCGCCGCGTCGCCCGGCCACACCCAGACGTAGCGGTGCCGCTCCACGGTGGGGAAGCGGCGCACGCAGGCGGACGGATTGATCGTGTCCTGCGAGGGCATGTGCACGCAGCGCCCGTTCGCGTCGTAGACCAGGCCGTGGTAGCCGCAGACCACGTCGTCGCCGCGCAGCCGGCCCATCGACAGCGGCACCAGCCGATGCCAGCAGGCGTCCTCGAGCGCGGCGACGCGGCCGCTGCTGGTGCGGTACAGCACGATGTCCAAGTTGCACACCTTGCGCGGGAGCAGCGCGTGCTTGACCTCGTGATCCCAGGCGATGGCGTACCAGGCATTGAGCGGAAATGCCGGAGTGGACGACTGCATGGCGGCGACCTCGATTGTGTATACAACAGGCTGGGGAAAGATCCTTGCGTGTTGCGGGCCGATGGCGAATGAGCGCTGCCATCGCGCCGTCGTCCGACGCGGGGCGACGATGGAATGTATACAACAGGGCGGGACCGGCACGACGTTGTCATGGCGTTAAATTGTTCGTTTATCGAACTATGCATCCGATAATCGGATTGACCGCCCGCCGGAGCGGGCCTAACGTGGCCTCCCGAAGCGATCTGGAGGAGGATGTCGTGGCAGACCCCGTAATGCGCCTGCGCCCCTGTGCGCTGCGCCCCCAGCCGGCGACGGTGGAGCGGCGCCGATGATCGACAAGACCCTGGCTTCGTGCGCCGACGCAGTGGCCGACATCCACGATGGCGCCACGGTGATGATCGGCGGCTTCGGTACTGCGGGCATGCCCGATGCGCTGATCGATGCGTTGATCGCGCAAGGTGCGCGTGAACTCACCATCGTCAACAACAACGCCGGCAACGGCGAGACCGGGCTGGCCGCGCTGATCAAGCACAAGCGCGTGCGCAAGATCGTGTGCTCGTTCCCGCGGCAGAGCGACTCGCAGCACTTCGACGCGGCCTACCGCGCCGGCGAGCTGGAACTGGAGCTGGTGCCGCAGGGCAACCTGGCCGCGCGCATCCACGCGGCCGGCAACGGCCTGGGTGCGATCTTCACCCCGACCGGCTACGGCACCGAGCTGGCCGCCGGCAAGGAGACCCGCGAGATCGACGGCCGCCACTACGTGCTGGAGTATCCGATCCGCGCCGATTTCGCGCTGATCAAGGCGCACCACGGCGACCGCTGGGGCAACCTGGTGTACCGCAAGACCGCGCGCAACTTCGGCCCGCTGATGGCGATGGCCGCGACCTGCGCGATCGTGCAGGTGGAACAGGTGGTGGAGCTGGGCGCGTTGGATCCGGAAGCGGTGGTGACCCCGGGCATCTTCGTGCAACGGGTGGTGGCGGTGGCCACCGCACAGGAGGGCGCATGCACGCACTGAACGGGCGCGGCATCGACCGCAACGCGCTGGCCGCACGGGTGGCGCGCGACATCCCCGAGGGCGCCTACGTCAACCTGGGCATCGGCCTGCCGACCGCGGTGGCCAACTTCCTGCCGGCGGACAAGGAGATCTTCCTGCACAGCGAGAACGGCCTGCTCGGCATGGGGCCGGCGCCGCCGCCGGGGCAGGAGGACCTGGACCTGATCAACGCCGGCAAGCAGCCGGTGACGCTGCTGACCGGGGGCTGCTATTTCCACCACGCCGACTCGTTCGCGATGATGCGCAGCGGGCGCCTGGACGTGTGCGTGCTCGGCGCGTTCCAGGTGTCGGTGCACGGCGACCTGGCCAACTGGAGCACCGGCGCGGCCGATGCGATCCCCGCGGTCGGCGGCGCGATGGATCTGGCGATCGGCGCCAAGCAGGTCTACGTGATGATGGAACTGCTGACCAAGCGTGGCGAACCCAAGCTGGTCAGCGCCTGCAGCTATCCGTTGACCGGGCTGCGCTGCGTGTCGCGGGTGTACACCGACCTGGGCGTGTTCGCGCTCGGGCCGGACGGCGCGCGCGTGCTCGAACTGGTCGAGGGCGTGAGCCTGGACGATCTGCGCCAGGCCACCGGGCTGGCGCTGACCCTGGCCGATTCCACGGAGGCGGCATGAACGAGGCCTACATCATCGACGGTATTCGCACGCCGATCGGCCGCTACGGCGGCGCCCTGGCCGGGGTGCGTGCGGACGACCTCGGCGCAGTGCCGCTGCAGGCGCTGCTGGCGCGGCAGCCGCAACTGGATCCGGCGCAACTCGACGACGTCTACCTGGGCTGCGCCAACCAGGCCGGCGAGGACAACCGCAATGTCGCGCGCATGAGCCTGCTGCTGGCGGGCCTGCCGTTCGGCGTGCCGGGCAGCACGGTCAACCGCCTGTGCGGTTCCGGCCTGGATGCCATCGGCACCGTCGCGCGCGGCATCCGCGCCGGCGAGCTGGGCCTGGCCATCGCCGGCGGCGTCGAGTCGATGTCGCGCGCGCCGTGGGTGATGGGCAAGGCCGACAGCGCCTTCGCCCGCAACCAGCAGCTCGAAGACACCACCATGGGCTGGCGCTTCGTCAATCCGAAGCTGCAGCAACTGTATGGCGTGGAGCTGATGGGCGAGACCGCCGAGAACGTGGCCGCACGCTACGGCATCTCGCGCGAGGACCAGGATGCCTTCGCCCTGCGCAGCCAGCAGCGCACCGCCGCCGCGCAGGCCGCCGGCTTCTTCGACGGCGAGATCGTGCCGGTGACCGCGCCGGGCAGGAAGCGTGGCGAGACCGTCGAAGTCAGTGCCGACGAGCATCCGCGCGCCGACACCACCCTTGAGGCGCTGGCCAGGCTCAAGCCGATCTTCCGCCAGCCCGGCACCGTCACCGCCGGCAATGCCTCGGGCATCAACGATGGTGCCGCCGCGCTGCTGCTGGCCAGCGCCGCGCAGGTGCAGGCGCTGGGCCTGACCCCGCGCGCGCGCGTGCTGGGCTTCGCCAGCGCCGGCGTGGAGCCGGCCTACATGGGCATTGGCCCGGTGCCGGCCACGCGCAAGCTGCTGGCGCGGCTGGGGCTGTCCATCGGCGATTTCGATGCGATCGAACTCAACGAGGCGTTTGCCGCGCAGGGCCTGGCCTGCCTGCGCGAACTCGGCGTCGCCGACGATGCCGCGCACGTCAACGCCAACGGCGGCGCGATCGCACTCGGTCATCCGCTGGGCATGAGCGGTGCGCGCCTCGCCCTGACCCTGCTGCGCCAGCTCGAGGCCAGCGGTGGTCGCCGCGGCCTGGCGACCATGTGCATCGGCGTCGGCCAGGGCGTGGCGCTGGCGATCGAGCGGCTGTAGCCGCTCGCGCCATCGACGCTGCGCCGCATACGCCTGCATCATTCTTCCAGCCAACCGGCTCCGCGTGGAGCCAGCGAGACCGCACGATGCGCGACGATACCCCCATCGATCCCCTGCTCGGCTATCGGCGCCCGTACCCCGGGACGCAGCCGGCCTACCTGCACCCGCCCTACGCCTCCACCGGCGCGCGCGGCCCGACCCGCGATCCGATCGCGATCCCGCTGACCCTGTCCGAAGCGACCGGCCCGACCCTGGACCGCACCACCCTGGGCGAACACGCCGCCGATCTCACCGCCGGCTTCCCCGGTGCGCCGCTGGGCGAGCGCATCATCGTCAGCGGACGCCTGCTCGACGAGAACGGCAAGCCGGTGCGCAACAGCGTGGTCGAGGTCTGGCAGTGCAACGCCGCCGGCCGCTACCTGCACGCCGGCGACCAGCACGACGCGCCGCTGGATCCCAACTTCACCGGCACCGGCCAGGTGCTGACCGACGACCACGGCCGCTACCGCTTCACCACCATCAAGCCCGGCGCCTATCCGTGGCGCAACCACTACAACGCATGGCGCCCGGCGCACATCCACTTCTCGCTGCACGGCGACGGCATCGGCCAGCGCCTGGTCACGCAGATGTACTTCCCCGGCGATCCGTTGCTGGCGTTCGACCCGATCTTCAACTGCGTGGAGGACCCGAAGGCGCGCGAGCGCATGGTCTCCGCGTTCGACTGGGAGACCACCGCCAACGAGTTCGCGCTGGGCTACCGTTTCGACATCGTCCTGCGCGGACGCAAGCAGACCCCTTGGGAGTGAGGCGATGAGTTTCCAGGCAACCCCTTCGCAGACGGTCGGCCCCTACTACCGGATCGGGCTGGAGCCGCTGTACCGCACCGAGATCGCGCCGGCGCAGGCGCAGGGCACCCACGTGGAGATCGTCGGCAGCGTGTTCGACGGCCACGGCGTGCCGGTCGGCGATGCGCTGCTGGAGATCTGGCAGGCCGATGCCGCCGGCATCTACGACCATGCCGCCGATCCGCGCCGCGGCGACCACGATCCGGCCTTCCACGGCTGGGGCCGGGTACCGACCGACGCGCAGGGCCGCTTCGCCTTCCGCACGATCAAACCCGGCCGCGTCGCCGGGCCCAAGGGCCTGCAGGCGCCGCACCTGGTGGTGCTGGTGTTCATGCGCGGCCTGCTGCGCGCCGCGCCGACCCGGCTGTACTTCGGCGACGACGACCTAGACGGCGACGCGATCCTGGCGCAGGTGCCGGCCGAGCGCCGCGCCACCCTGATCGCGCAACCACAGGCGCCCAACCGCTACCAGTGGGACGTGCGCATGCAGGGCGAGCACGAGACCGTGTTCTTCCGCTACTGAGCGCAGCGACATCCCGCACAGGCCGCAGCGGTTACGCTGCATGATCTCTCCACCGCCTACGAACCGATGAGCGTCTCCGAGTCCCTGTTGCGTCCGCTGTTCGGCGATCCGGCCGTCGATGCGCTGTTCGACGACCGCGCGCGCCTGCAGGCCATGCTCGACGTGGAAGCGGCGCTGGCGCGCGCGCAGGCACGCTGCGGCGTGATCCCGGCCGACGCGGTGGCGCCGATCGCCGCCGCCTGCGATGCCGCGCGCTACGACCTGCCGGCGCTGGCCGCCGCCACCGCGTTGGCCGGCAATCCAGCCATTCCCTTGGTCAAGGCGCTCACCGCGCAGGTCGCCGCCACCGATGAAGACGCCGCGCGCTGGGTGCACTGGGGCGCGACCAGTCAGGACATCATCGACAGCGGCGCGGTGCTGCAGCTGCGCGCCGCGCTCGACCATGTGGAAGCGCAACTCGACGCGCTGTGCGCGGCGCTGGCGGCGTTGGCGCAGCGCGAGCGCGACACCGGGCTGCCCGGGCGCACCCTGTTGCAGCAGGCGGTGCCGGTGACCTTCGGGCTGAAGGCCGCAGGCTGGCTGGACGCGCTGCAGCGCAGCCGCCGACGCCTGCAGGCGCTGCGCGAAGATGCGCTGGTGCTGCAGTTCGGCGGCGCCGCCGGCACCCTGGCCGCGCTGCAGTCGCAGGGCCTGGCCGTGGCCGAGGTGCTGGCGGCGGAGTTGCGCCTGCCGTTGCCGGCGCTGCCCTGGCATGCGGCGCGCGACCGCATCGGCGAGATCGGCGCGGCGTTCGCGCTGCTCGCCGGCAGCCTCGGCAAGATCGGCCGCGACGTCGCGTTGCTGATGCAGTCGGAAGTGGCCGAGGCGTTCGAGCCGGCCGCGGCGGGCAAGGGCGGCTCCTCGGCGATGCCGCACAAGCGCAATCCGGTCGGCTGCGTGGTCGCGATCGCCGCGGCCACGCGCGCGCCGGGCTTGCTGGCGACCTTGTTCGCGGCGCTGCCGCAGGAACACGAGCGCGCCGTCGGCGGCTGGCATGCCGAATGGGAGACCTTGCCGGAACTGGTGCGCCTGAGCGCCGGCAGCCTGGCCCAGGTGCGCGTGCTGATCGAGGGCCTGGAGCTGGACCGCGCGCGCATGGCCGCGCATCTGGACAGCCATGGCGGCCTGCTCTACGCCGAGGCGGTGGCGGTGACCCTGGCCGCGCATCTGGGCAAGGCCGCCGCGCACGCGCTGGTGGAAACCGCGGTGCGCCGCGCGCTGGCCACGCAGCAACACCTGCGCGCGGTGCTGGCCGAGCAGCCGCAGGTGACCGCGGTGCTGGCGCCGGCGGATCTGGATGCGCTGTTCGCCAGCGACAGCTGGCGCGGCATGGCCGCGGTGTGGATCGAGCGCGTGCTCGCCGCGCAGGCGCGCGGGTGAGGCGCCGCGCCGTGCCCGTCTGCCGCAGTGTCGGCGACACGTTCTAGACTTGTCGGTGCCGCGCGGTTCCGTGCCGCCGTGGCCCCTTCCACTTTCCCTGCGAGCGCCGCCCATGCCCATCCTCGACCTGCCCACGCATCGTCTGCATTACCGCATCGACGGCAGCGAAGGCCGTCCGTGGCTGACCCTGTGCAACTCGCTCGGCACCGACCTGCACATGTGGGACGCGCAGATCGCCGCGCTGTCGCCGCACTTCCGCGTGCTGCGCTACGACCGCCGCGGCCATGGCGCGTCCACCACCCCGCCGGCGCCCTATGCCATCGCCGACCTCGGCGGCGACGTGGTGGCGCTCTGGGATGCGCTGTCGATCGAGCGCAGCCATTTCTGCGGCCTGTCGATCGGCGGGTTGACCGGGCAGTGGCTGGGCCTGCACGCGGGCGAGCGCCTGCTCAGCCTCGCCCTGTGCGCCACCGCGGCCAAAATCGGCAGCGCCGAGAGCTGGCAGGCGCGCATCGAGCAAGTGTGCGCCGAGGGCCTGGCGCCGCTGTGCGAAGGCACCCGCACGCGCTGGTTCACCGCGGCCTTCGCCGAAGCGCAGCCGGCGACCGTCGAGGCGATCCTGGACAGCTTCCGCGCCACCGATGCGCAGGCCTACATCGGCTGCTGCCAGGCGCTGGCCGAGGCCGACTTCCGCGCGCGCCTGGGCGAGATCGGCGTGCCGGTGCTGGCCGTGGCCGGGCACGACGATCCGGTG
The DNA here is from genome assembly GCF_040529055.1 of Xanthomonas sontii. Classification (NCBI taxonomy): domain Bacteria; kingdom Pseudomonadati; phylum Pseudomonadota; class Gammaproteobacteria; order Lysobacterales; family Lysobacteraceae; genus Xanthomonas; species Xanthomonas sontii. The sequence continues at coordinate 1,123,254 of NZ_CP132342.1, forward strand.
TGTCCGCCGGCCGATCTGCAGGCCATCGCCGCGCAGGTGGCGCAGGGCAAGGATGCCGAGGTGCACGGCCGCCACCTGTGCAATGTCGAGTCGCCGCACGCCTTCAACGATGCGTTGCTGCGCTTCCTGCTGCAGTAGTCAGCGCCCGCTTTTCCCCACGTTTCAGGAGTCGCCCCGATGCACGAGAACGAACGCTACGCCGCCGGCCTGCAGGTGCGCCGCGCGGTGCTCGGCAATGCCCACGTCGACCGCTCGCTGGCCGCACGCACGCCGTTCACCGAGGAATTCCAGGAGTTCATCACCCGCACCGCCTGGGGCACGGTGTGGACCCGCGATGGCCTGCCGCGGCACACGCGCTCGCTGCTGACCCTGGCGATGATGGTGGCGCGCGGCCACGACGAAGAGTTCAAGCTGCATGTGCGCGCCGCGCGCAACAACGGCGTCAGCGCCGACGAAATCAAGGAAGTGCTGCTGCAGGCGGCGATCTATTGCGGCGTGCCCGCGGCCAACCACGCCTTCGCCCTGGCTGCGCCGATCCTGGCCGAGCAGGCGGCCGAGGGCGGCGCGAACGCTGCGGACTGAGCGCGGCGCTGCTGTTGCGGCAGACGATGGTGGCGGCCCACGGTTGAGCGCCGACCGCGTCGTGCACGGGACGAAGTGTGCCTGCTGTAGTTCCTGCGACGGTGCCTCACGCAAGCCGGATCCGCGCGGCGCTTCGCGCGCCGTACCCTCACCCCAATCCCTCTCCCGGGGGGAGAGGGGCTTTGGCTCTTCCTTCTTCCACCGGAGGAAAGTGCCCCGCAGGGGCGGATGCGGGTCAGTCCAGCACCCGACTCAACTGCTGCGCCGCATGCCGCAGCGCCGGCAGCACCGTGCTCTGCAGGCTGCCCAGGGTCATCCGCGCCACCGAGCTGCCGACGTTGAGCGCGGCGACCACGCGGTCCTGGCGGTTGCGCACCGGCACCGCCACCGAGCGCAGGCCGATCTCCAGTTCCTGGTCCACCACCGCGTAGCCGTCGCGCTGCACGCGCTCGAGCAGGGCCTGGAACTGCGCGCGGTCGGTGACGGTGCGTTCGGTGCGCGGGCGCAGCGGATTGCGCTCCAGATAGCTGTTCAAGGTGTCGCCTGGCTGCGCTGCCAGCAACACCCGGCCCATCGAGGTGCAGTACGCCGGCAGGCGGCTGCCGGCGCGCAGGCCGATCGACATGATCCGCACGGTTTCCGCACGCGCCACGTACAGCAGGTCGTCGCCGTCGAGCACGCCCAGCGAGCAGGACTCGTGCAGGGTGTCGCGCAGCGCGTCCAGCACCGGCTGCGCCGCCACCGACAGCGCGGCGGTGGACAGGTAGCCGCTGCCGATGCCCAGCGCGCGCGGCAGCAGCACGTAGCCGCGGCCGTGGGTGCCGGCGTAGCCGAGCTTCTCCAGCGTGTACAGCACGCGCCGCACCGCCGCGCGCGGAATGCCGGTGTCGGCGCTGAGCTGGGCCATGCTGACGTCGCGGCTGTGCTGGCCGAAGGCGCTGAGCACGGCCAGGCCGCGTGCCAGCGAGGTCATGAAGTTCGGGTCGCCTTCGCATTCGCCGATGCGCCGCATCAGTTCCGCGGCCAGGCCGCGCTCGGGCGGGGTGGGGGCGGTGGCGGCGCGCGCGGTGCGGCGTGCGCGAGGGGGGCGCGGGGACTCGGACATGGAAGCGGCGGCGGCGGCGATGCGTCCGATGGTAGTGGCTGTACTCGCGGGCGTCGATGCTGGGGTGTGGTCGAGGGCGCCAGGCGCCAGGCAATCGTCCCGCGTCATGAAGCAGATGGGCGCTGCGGCAGCCGCTCCTACGGTTCTTCTTCGTCCGACACGCAAATCTCAAGCGAAAGCAAAGGCTTTCGCCCTTACGGGCGAGTTACTTTTCTTTGCTCGCGCAAAGAAAAGTAACCAAAAGAAAGCGCGCCCTGCCTCGCGCCCTCCGCGCTGCGCGCTCCGGGTCCGCGTCCATCCCGGGGATCCGCGGAAGGGGCATCCTGCCCCTGCCGCGGACGGCGTACATCCATGTACGCCGCCCTTCGGGTGTTTCCCCGCGATGGCCGCCGCTTCGGAAGGGAACCCAGTAAGTCAAAAACAAGAGCAACAGCAACATCCAAAGCCAAGCGATCGCGACTGCTACAGCGACTCGCGGTGATCAGTGTCCGGGCACGATGTGGGAAGGACTCTCGTGCATTTTTGTGGGATCAGTCCCGCCAGCCTCGGACCTTTTCGCCTCAGTCGCCCAGCCGCACCACCAGCTTGCCGAAGTTGCCGCCGCTCAGCATGTCGATGAAGGCCTGCGGCGCGCTCTCCAGGCCGTCCACCACGTGCTCGCGGTAGCGTACGCGGCCGTCGGCCAGCCAGGCGCCCATCTCGCGCAGGAACTCCGGGTACAGCTTGACGAAGTCGCCGACGATGAAGCCGCGCAGGGTCAGGCGCTGGCGCAGCACCTGGCCCATCAGTGCCGGCATCCGGTCCGGCCCCGGCGGCAAGGCGCCGTTGGCGTTGTAGGTGGCGATGGTGCCGCAGACCGGCACCCGCGCGAAATCGTTGAGCAGCGGCAGCACCGCATCGAACACGTGGCCGCCGACGTTCTCGAAGTACACGTCGATGCCGTCGGTCGCGGCAGCGCGCAACTGCTCCGCAAAGTCCTTGGCGCGGTGGTCCAGGGCCACGTCCACGCCCAGTTCCTCGCGCAGGTAGCGGCATTTTTCCGCGCCGCCGGCGATGGCGATGACCTTGGCCCCGCGCAGTTTGGCGATCTGCGCCACGGTGGCGCCGACCGGGCCGGTGGCTGCGGCGACCGCCACGGTCTCGCCCGGCTGCGGCTTGCCGATCTCGTGCAGGCCGGCGTAGGCGGTGAAGCCGGGCATGCCGTACACGCCCAGCGCGGTGCTCGGCGGCAGCGGCGAGTTGGGGTCGAGCTTGCGCCGCAGGCTGGCGCCGTCGACGACCAGATGGGTCTGCCAGCCGCCGTTCTGCACCAGCACCAGATCGCCTGGTGCGTGGTCGGGGGAATTGGATTGCAGCACCTCGGCCACGGTGCTGCCGACCATGGTCTCGCCCAGTTGCACCGGCGGCGCGTAGGACGGCGCATCGCTCATGCGCCCGCGCATGTACGGGTCCAGCGACAGCCAGCGATTGCGCAGCAGCACCTGGCCGGGGCCGGGTGGCGAAATCGGGGCCTGTTCGATGCGGAAATTGTCGGTGCCCGGCGCGCCCTGCGGGCGCGAAGCGAGCACGATGCGGGTGGTCTGGGTGGGGGTGGTCATGCGGTTTCCTCACTTGCGGTATTCAGTTGCGCGATGTCCTCGGCCGACAGCTGCAGGCGCGCGGCGGCGAGCAAGTCCTGCAGTTGCTCCAGGCTGGTCGCGCTGGCGATCGGCGCGACGATGCCGGGCCGCGCCATCAACCAGGCCAGCGCCACCTGCGTGGGCGCGGCGCCATGCTTGCCGGCGATGTCGTCGAGCGCGGCGAGGATGCGCAGGCCGCGCGCGTTGAGATAGCGCGCGACCACGCTGGCGCCGCGTGCCTTGCTCTTGCCCGCGTCTTCGGTGCGACGGTACTTGCCGCTGAGGAAGCCGCTGGCCAGCGCGTAGTAGCACAGCACGCCCAGGCCCTGTTCGTGCACCAGCGGCTCCAACTCGGCCTCGTAGCCGGCGCGGTCGTACAGGTTGTACTCCGGCTGCAGCGTTTCGTAGCGGGGCAGGCCGTACTGCGCGGAGACGTTCAGCGCCTCGCGCAGGCGCGCGGCACTGTAGTTGGAAGCACCGATGGCGCGCACCTTGCCCTGTTCGATCAGCCGCCCGAACGCGGCCAGCGTGGCTTCCAGCGGCACCGAATCGTCGTCCGCGTGCGCCTGGTACAGATCGATGACATCGGTCTGCAGGCGCTGCAGCGAATCCTCCGCGGCGGCGGCGATGGTGTCGGCCGACAGGCCCGGGCGTTCGGCCCACTTGCCGACCTTGGTCGCGATCAGCACCTTGTCGCGCTTGCCGCTGCGCTTGAGCCATTGTCCGATCAGCGTTTCCGATTCGCCGCCGCGATTGCCGGGGACCCAGGCCGAGTAGATGTCGGCGGTGTCGACGAGATTGCAGCCGGCCTCGACGAAGGCATCGAGCAAGGCGAAGGAGGTCTTGGCGTCGGCGCTCCAGCCGAACACGTTGCCGCCGAACGCCAGCGGTGCCGCATGCAGGCCGGAACGGCCGAGTTCGCGCGTGTGCAGCATGGAAAACGCTCCACTGTGGGGAAAGGCGACAGGATAGTCGCCGGGGGTCGAAGGATCGGCCAATGCTCGCGAAAACAGCGTTCCGCCGGCGTGATTCGCGCTAACGGGAGCGCAACATTCGGGCTTGTCGGGCCGCATGCTAGGCTCGCCCCACCTCCTCTTGCGGATGCCTGCCATGACGCTTCGAACCTCGCTCGCCTGCGCCTGTACTCTGGCCGTCGCCACCGCCTTGCTCGCCCCTGCCGCGCAGGCGATCAAGCCTGCCGACACCGCGACGCTGCCGGCGCCGGACGCGTCCCTGCAGGCGGCGATCAACGGCAGCTGGCGCGACCGCGCCAACGTCGCCCGCGACGCTTACCGCCATCCCGGCCAGACCCTGGCGTTCTTCGGCATCAAGCCGACCCAGACGGTGATCGAGGTCACCCCGGGCGGCGGCTGGTATGCGGAGATCCTGGCGCCGTACCTGCGCGAGCGCGGGCAGTACATCGCTGCGGTGGTGGATCCGGCCGCGGTGCCGGAAGGACGCGGCCGCGACTACCAGCAGAAGGCGCGCGCCGGCCTGGAGCAGAAGTTCGCCGCGGCGCCGGCGCAGTACGACCGCGCGCGCATCGTGGCGTACGCGCCGAACGCGCCGGTGTTCGGCCCGCCGGGCTCGGCCGACCTGGTGCTGACCTTCCGCAACGTGCACAACTGGCGCATGGCCGGGCAGGCCGAGGGCATGTTCAAGGGCTTCTACCAGGTGCTCAAGCCCGGCGGCGTGCTCGGCGTGGTCGAACACCGTGCCAAGGCCGACGTGCCGGCCGACGACAAGAGCGGCTATGTCGGTCAGGCGCAGGTGATCGCCATGGCCGAGGCCGCCGGCTTCAAGCTGGCCGGCAAGAGCGAGCTCAACGCCAATCCGCGCGACACCAAGGATTATCCGGGGGGCGTATGGACACTGCCGCCGAGCAACCAGCACGAGGCCGCCGATGATGCCAAGTACCAGGCGATCGGCGAGAGCGACCGGATGACCCTGAAGTTCGTCAAGCGCTGAGCCGGCGCACGAGCGGCGCGGCGCGGACGCATGGGACAATGCCTGCGCCGCGCCGTGCGGCGCAGGTTCGCTGCAGTTCCCGTCGATGCTGATCGCCTTCAACAAGCCCTTCAACGTGCTGTGCCAGTTCACCGACCGCAGCACGCCACCGCGGCGTACCCTGGCCGAGTTCGGCCTGCCCGCCGACGTGTACGCGGCCGGACGCCTGGACTACGACAGCGAGGGCCTGCTGCTGCTGACCGACGATGGCGCATTGGCGCACCGTCTTACCGATCCCCGGCACAAGCAGCCCAAGACCTACTGGGTGCAGGTGGAAGGCGCACCGCAACCGGAGCAGGTGCAGCGCCTGCGCGACGGCGTGCTGTTGAACGACGGCCCGACCGCACGGGCCGAGGTGACGTTGCTGGAGGCGCCGCCATCGCTGTGGCCGCGCGACCCCCCGGTGCGCTTCCGCAAGAGCGTGCCCGATGCTTGGTTGCAGGTCGTGCTGCGCGAAGGCCGCAATCGCCAGGTGCGGCGGATGACGGCCGCGGTCGGCCTGCCGACACTGCGCCTGGTGCGTGCGGCGATGGGCGCGCACCGCCTGGACGGGTTGGCGCCGGGGGCCTGGCGCGCGCTGTAGTGCGTGTTGTGCGGAATGACGCGCAGGAGCGGCGTCAGCCGCGACCGGAGCGCATCGGTAACGCCTCGGTTGCGGCTGAAGCCGCTCCTGCGTTGGAAAAGCAGAGGCGCGGCGAACCATAAAAAAAGCGACCGGGATGTCTCCCGGTCGCTGCGTTTCATGCGGCGGCTGCCGTCAGCGGCAGTGCGCGGATCTCACTCTTCGGTGGCGTCCTGCGCTGCGGCATTGCGGCGCGTGCCACGGGTGCTGGCGGCGCTGCGGCGCGCACCGACATTGCCGCGCTTGTTGGCGGCTTCGATGCGCTGCGCATTGCCTTCGATCGGCGCGCCCTTGTCGCGCTGGCGCTTGCGGTAGATGGCGTAGCCGAGCAGACCCACACCCACGGCGGCAGCGGCGATCGCAATGGCCGGGTTGCGGCGCACGGCGGTGCGCGCGACCTTGGATCCGGTCTTCACTGCACCCATCGCTGCGCCCGCCTTGAGCGCGCCCATCGCCTTGCCCGACTGCAGCCACTTGTTCGCCTGCGGGCCGAAGTGCTTGAAGCTGTCGCCGGCGTGGCTGGCGAGATCCAGGGCGCGATCGGTGATGATGGTCAGCTTGCTCATGGGCGTCCCCTACTGGCAGGAATGAAGGGCTGCAGTGTCGCCCTCGGACCGTATACGGGGCGTTAGCGCAGCGCCGCGGATTCGTCTGCCCGCTGAATGCGCTGCGCCAGACCCGCTAGGTGCCGCGCGGCTTGGCGCGATGGCTGGCGGTGGCGGTCCAGGGGTCGTCCGGCCACGGGTGGCGCGGATAGCGGCCTTTCATTTCCTTCTTCACTTCCGGATAGGTGCTGGACCAGAAGTTGCGCAGGTCCTGGGTGACCTGCAGCGGCCTTCCGCCGGGGGAGAGCAGGTGCAGCAGCAGCGGCACGCGGCCGTCGGCGATGCGCGGGGTGTCGGCCAGGCCGAACAGCTCCTGCAGCTTGACCGCCAGCACCGGCGGCTGCGGCTGCCCGGCATGGTCCAGGCTGTAGTCGATGCGCCGTTCCATGCCCGAGGGCACCGCGATGCGCACCGGGGCATGGCGGTCGATGGCCTGGCGGCGGTCCCACGGCAGCCGCGCCTTCAGCGCCTCGCCCAGCTCGTCCTCGCTCAGCCCATCGAGCCGGGTCTTGCCGGCGAAGGCCGGGCGCAGCCAGTCGTCGAGGCTGGCCAGCAGCGCGGCATCGCCCAGGTCCGGCAGCTCCAGTTCCGGCATCCACTGGCGCAGTCCCGCCACCCGTGCGCGCCATTGCGACAGGTTCTCGCTCCAGGGCAGCGCCTGCAGCCCCAATTCGCGCACCGCCTCGGTCAGCGCCGCGGCTGCCTGCGCCGGCTCGACCCGGCCGGCGGGGCGGCTGTCGAGCACGATGCGGTCGAAGCTGGTCTCGCGCAGCGCCGTGAGCGCGCGCCGTTCCGGGTCCCAACGCACCACGTCTTCCTGTGCGAAGCGCTGCGGAAACTGCGCGCGCAGGTAGCGCTCGTCCACCGGCGCGGCGCGCAGCAGCAACGCGTCCTTGGCCTCGTGGCGCAGCTCGGTGGCGACCAGCCAGGGCTCGCCGCGCAGGTCGCTGTTGTCGAACAAGCGCACGCTGCGGCCATTGGCCAGCTGGTAGCGCAGCGGATCGCTGGGGTGACGCGTGCCGATGCGGTCGGGAAAGGCGTGCGCCAGCAGATCGCCGAGTTCGTGCGCCTCCACGCTGTCCGGCGCGGCGGCGTCGCTGCGCAGGCGCCGCCGCCACTGCTTGGCCGCCGCGTCGATCGCCGCCAGCGCGCCGCGGTTGGCGTCGTGCGGCACGCGGCCGCGGCGGAACGCGGCCAGGGCGCGCCAGCGCGCGGCCAGTGCGTCGCCGCCGTGGCGCAGCGGATCGCGCGCTTCGATCAGCGCGGCGAGGTCGCAGGCCAGTGCCTGTGCGCGCGCATCGCCAGCGGCCAGCAGCATCGCCGCTAGCCGCGGATGCGTGCCCAGCGCGAGCATGCGCCGGCCGCTGGCGGTGATGGCACCACTCTCGGCGAGTGCGCCGAGCCGCTGCAGCAGCTCGCGGGCGGCGGCGAGTGCGCCGGCCGGCGGCGGATCGACGAAGCGCAGGCCATCGCTGCCCCAGGCGGCCAGTTCCAGCGCCAGCCCGGCCAGCTCCACCTGCAGGATCTCGGCGCGGCGTTGCGCCTCCAGGCGTTGCGATTGCGGCCACAGCCGGTAGGTCCAGCCGCTGGCGACACGGCCGGCGCGGCCGGCGCGCTGATCGGCCGAGGCCTGGGCGATGGCGGTCACGTCCAGCCGCGAGAAGCCGCTGTTGGGATCGTAGTGCGGCTCGCGTGCCAGCCCGGCGTCGATCACCACGCGCACCCCGGGCAGCGTCACCGAGGACTCGGCCACATTGGTCGCCAGCACCACGCGCCGCCGCCCCTGCGGATCCGGCTGCAGCACCTTGCTCTGCTGTTCCACCGGCAACTCGCCATGCAGCGGCAGGACCTCCACTCCGCTCCCTTCTCCCCCCGGGAGAAGGTGGCGCGCAGCGCCGGATGAGGGTACGCCAGAGGCGGTGCCGGCTGGTGTAGCGACGGGGTCTGTGCCCGTCGAAGTTACGCCCGGGCTCATACTCGCACCACCCCCAACGTCCGCCGCCTCCAACGCCGCCTGTACCCGCCCGATCTCGCGCTGCCCGGGCAGGAACACCAGCACGTCGCCCGGGTGCTGCTGCAGCGCATGCTCGACCGCGCGCCGGGCCTGCGCTTCCAGCGATTCCTCGCGCCGCGCGGGAAAGTGCGCGATCTCTACCGGGAAGCTGCGCCCGGCGCTGGACAGCCGCGGCGCGTCGAGGAACTGCGCCAGGCGCTCGCCGTCCAGGGTTGCCGACATCACCACGATGCGCAGGTCCTCGCGCACCTGCGCCTGCACGTCCAGGGCCAGCGCCAGGCCCAGGTCCGCGGCCAGGTGGCGCTCGTGGAACTCGTCGAACAGCAGCGCGCCGACGCCCTCAAGCATCGGGTCGTCCTGCAGCATGCGGGTCAGGATGCCCTCGGTGACCACCTCGATGCGGGTACGCGCGGACACCTTGTTCTCGAAGCGGATGCGGTAGCCCACGGTTTCGCCCGGCGTCTCGCCGCGCTGCCGGGCCATGAAGGCGGCGGCGCTGCGCGCGGCGACCCGGCGCGGTTCCAGCATCACGATGCGCCGGCCCTGCAGCCAGGGCGCGTCGAGCAGCGCCGGCGGCACCTGGGTGGTCTTGCCGGCGCCGGGCGGGGCTTCCAGCACCAGGCGCGGATGGGCGGCGAGGCTGTCGCGCAGTTGCGGCAGCAGCGGATCGATCGGAAACACGGCGGACGTCATCGGCAAAGGATACGTGGCCGCCGCGCCGCCGGGGAGCGGCGACAGGCGCGTGGCCCGTACAATTGGCTGCTGTCCCGGCTGATTCCCGCGCAACCGCATGACCCTGATCGACATCGGCGCCAACCTCACCCACGAGTCCTTCGACCGCGACCGCGACGCCGTGCTGCAGCGCGCCCACGCTGCCGGCGTCATGCAACTGGTGGTCACCGGCGCCAGCCGCGAGCACTCGCCGCTGGCACTGCAACTGGCGCAGCAGCATCCGGGCGTGCTGTACGCCACCGCCGGCGTGCATCCGCACCACGCGGTGGAGTACACCGCCGAGTGCGATGCCGAACTGCGCGCGCTGCATGCGCATGCCGAAGTGGTGGCGGTGGGCGAGTGCGGCCTGGACTACTTCCGCGATTTCTCGCCGCGGCCGGCGCAGCACCGCGCGTTCGAGCGGCAGCTGCAGCTGGCGGTGGACACCGGCAAGCCGCTGTTCCTGCACCAGCGCGACGCCCATGCCGACTTCATGGCGCTGATGCGCCAGTTCGACGGCACGCTCGGCCCGGCGGTGGTGCATTGCTTCACCGGCAGCCGCGAGGAACTGTTCGACTACCTGGATCGCGACTGGTACATCGGCATCACCGGCTGGCTGTGCGACGAGCGCCGCGGCGCGCATCTGCGCGAGCTGGTGAAGCACATTCCCGCTAACCGGTTGATGATCGAGACCGACGCGCCGTACCTGCTGCCGCGCACGCTCAAGCCGACGCCGAAGGACCGCCGCAACGAGCCGGCGTTCCTCGCGCACATCGTCGAGGAACTGGCGCGCGACCGTGGTGAGGACGTGGCCACGGTCGCCGCGGCCAGCACTGCTGCCGCGCGGACATTCTTCCGTTTGCCGATGCCCGGCTGAGTACGTCGACGCGGCGGGTTTCGTGTTTGGGGATTCGTGATTGGGGATTGGGGATCCGTAAAAGCGCGCTTGGCTGTACGCGTCTTTTGTGGGAGCGGCTTCAGCCGCGACCGGGCAACGCGTCGCGGCGGATGGTCCGGTGGCCATGCCGATCCTCTGCGACCGTGCCGGCCGATGCGCCGGTGGAGATCCTGGACGGCGTGGGTTGGCGTCTTCTTGTGGGAGGGACTTCAGTCCCGACGCACGACGGTGTCAGTCGGCTTTACTCTGCATTCGTCGCGGGTGAAGCCGCTGCTGCGCAGGTAACGCCATTGGCGGCACTACGGCGTCTCAATCGACCTGCGCGTCCTCGCGCTTGGCCTCCGCCATGGCTTCCGGCTCCAGTTCCTCGGCGCTGCGGTTGAGCTTGACGAACACGCCCCAGGCGACCAGCAGCAGCGCCGCGCACAGGCCCACGGCAGACGCGTAGGGCAGCTTGGACGGATCGTCGTGCATCAGTTCGAAGATCGACACCAGGGTCTCGATCGCCAGGGCGATGACGATGACCACGAAGAACCGCGACAGGTAGCGACGCACCCGGGTCGGTCCACTGACCTTGACGTCGCGCTGCACCTCCTCCTCGTAGATGGTCTGGCCCAGTTCCAGGGTCACCAGCGCTACGGTGAGCAGCCCGATCGCTTCCAGCACCACATTGAAGCGGTCGCGCACCACCAATTCGCCGCCCGGGGTCAGGCCATGCCATAGCTCGAGCACGGCCATGCAGATCAGCCCGGCCGCGCACAGCAGGAACAGCAGGATGATGAGGAAATGCCCGCCGCGGAACAGTTTTTCCATGCACGTGCCCGTCGCTTGCCCCCTGTATGGTGGGCGAGCATAGGCGCCAGGCGCGTCAGCGGCGCGCGAAGATGCAGCGCCGCCCTTGGGACGGCGCGGATACGGCATTTCCCGGAGCACCGTGGCTGGTGCGCGCAGGGCAGGAGCGCGTTGCGCGCGGCACCGGCTTTCCGCGGCAACCATCAGCGCGCGGGCAGGCCGGCCTGGTACGCCTGCAGGTGGCAGTACGCCGCCATCAGCAGCGGCGCGTCCTGCCCGGCGGCGCGAGCGCGGACCAGCATGTCGCCGACGATCTGCTGCGCCTCCACCTGCTGCCCGGCTTCCAGGTCGCGCAGCATCGACGCCTTCATCGGCGAGCCTGGTTGCGTCAGCAGGTGCAGCGCACTGGCCTGCGCTTCCTCCGGCACCGGCTCGCCGGCCGCCGCGGCCACCGCCGTGCACTCGGCATACAGGCCGCGCACCAGCGTCACCCCATCGTCGCTGGCGACGATACGCCCGATCGGCGCACGCATCAGGCAGGTGGCCGCAGCCAGCGCGGTGAGGAAGGTGTACTTGATCCATTGCTCCTGCGCGATCCGCGGCGTGGCCAGATGGTCCACGTCGGCTCGCGCGCAGGCCTCCGCCAGGGCGCGCACGCGCGCGCTGTCTGCACCGCGGCCGTCGCGCTCGCCGAAGGTCAGCGAGGCCGGCTTGGCCAGGTGCTGGATCGCGCCGTCGGCATCCAGCACCGCGCTGATGAAGCACAGCCCGCCGACGACCCGCTCCGCACCGAAGCGCGCATCCAGCGCCCCATAGTGGCGCAGGCCATTGAGGATCGGCAGCACGCTGGTGCCGTCGTGGACCGCCGGTGCCACCGCGTCCAGCGAACTTTCCAGGTCGTAGGCCTTGCAGCTCAGCAGCACCAGATCGAACGGCCGCGCCTGCGCCGCGCTGTGCAGCGTCTCGGCGGTGAGCGTGCTCACCGCGATCGCCGCGTCGCCGCGCGGGCTGCGGATGCGCAACCCGTCGCGTTGCAGGCGTGCGGCCCGTGGTGGTCGCACCAGAAAGCTGACATCGACGCCGGCCTGGGCCAGGCGTCCGCCGAAATAACCGCCGGTCGCGCCGGCTCCGAGAATCAGGATACGCATAAGACGTGGATCGCCATGGGGTGGGAGGCGTCCGACTGCGGGAACGCATGCCGGCAAGCGAGCGCGCGTGCGGTCCTGTCGACGATGCGGCGCAATCGGCCATGCCGTTGCGCCGCACCACGACCTGCACGCATCAGGGTGACCGCATGCAGCGGTACCCGGTGCGGCTCAGCTCTTCTTCACCAGCTCGACGCGGCGGTTCTGCGACTTGCCCTGCTCGGTCGCATTGTCCGCCACCGGGTCGGCGTCGCCGAAGCCGGCTGCGGTCAGGCGTGATGCCTCGATGCCCTGAGCGATCAGCGCGGCGACCACCGCCTTGGCGCGTCCCTCCGACAGGGTCTTGTTGTGCGCCGCATCGCCGGTGCCGTCGGTATAGCCGTTGACGGCCAGCTTCAACGCGGCGTCCTGCTTGAGCAATTGCACGACCTGCGCGATCTGCGGCTGCGAATCGGGCAGGATGTCGGTCTTGTCGGTGGCGAAGTTGACGTGCAGCGCGACCTTGCCGGTCTTGTCGATCTGCGTCTTCAGTTCGCTGGCCGGCAGCAGGCTGGCGGTGACCTGCAGCGGCTTGGTCTCGGCGATCAGCAGGCCGCCGCCGAACTGGTAGCTGCACAGGTGGATCCAGATGTCGCGGTCGGCGCGATGCACCACGAAGACCTGTACGGGGTTGTTCCAGACATCGCCCAGGCCGCTGTTGTACTTGATGGCGAAATCGCGCGGCCATTCGTTGATCTGTTTCGTGGCGGCGTCGGGAATCCGACCGTCGAAGATCTTCTTGCCGCCGAGTGTGGTCACGACGGCCTCGATGTTGCGTGACAGCTCCAGGTCGGAGAAGGTCTTGCCCTGCGCCGCATCGATGTGCGCCGACCAGACCTTGCCCTCGACCGGCTGCAGGCGATCGCCGGTCCAGAACGGCACCTGGTCGAAGTCCGCGACGTCCGGCGTGCTGCCGGTGACATAGCCGGTGGGCAGCGCGATGTAGGGGAAATCTCCCAGTGGGACGTCGGACACCGGCAGGCTGGCCGGATCGAATGCCGTGCTGGCGGCAGCGTGCTGCGTGGACGCGTCCTGCGTGGCGTTGGCGGTCACAGCAGGGAGCGTCGCTTGATCGTCGGGCTGCGCGGGCTGCTCATGCTTCTTGCAGGCGCCAAGACTTGCGATGACGGCCAGGGCCAATGTCGCCGCTACTGCTCTTTTCACAGAGATACTCCTTGTCGGGGGACGAACCAATCTAGTGTAACGGCGCGATCGGCCGATCTTGCTGCAGAACCGTGAACCCGCGTCTACCAGTAGTGGGCGACTCGCGCTTGGGTTACTGGGGACGCGAGATCAGCGCGCGAGGTCGGGCGGCTGGAACAAGGCGTCCGGCTGCGGGCCATAGTGGACGTGTTGGAGTCCCAGTGCTGTTGCTGCTCCAATCCGGTCTTGCCGCGATAGGCGAGCACCAGGCCGGCCTCGCGGTCCAGCCACATCGTGCCTTGCCGATCTAACCGCATCCAGCGCGCTGTCTAGGTCGTGGGCCTTGCAGGCGCGCAATACCAGATCAAATGGTCGCGCTCGCGCCGAGAATGCGGAGATGCATGAGATGTGGATACAGGGGGAACAAGCGGCTCAATGAAGCAGACGGGAGCTTTCCGATGTACGAAGACTCTCTTGGGGTATGAATGCCTCGGCGGGAACGGCTTCGAAACTTACCGCGTCTACGCGCAGGCTGCGCTCCTCGCGGCGGTTGCCGACCTTGCCGCGATAGCCGAGCAGCAGGCCGCTGCGGTCTAGCCATAGCGTACCGGAGGTCGTGCCGTCAGGGCCTTGCGCGGCGTCGTAGCGCCACCCCGTAGCCAAACGGCCGGCGATGAACTCCCCGGGCGCCGGCGCACAGCGACCGCCAATCCTGGCGCAAGGGTCGGCGGGATCGTACCAATAGGGGCCGCTGGCGTCGGCGACCGGCAGGCGGTAGTCCCCGGAGTGGCTGACGAGCCAACCGCGGCCGCGGGTCCCTGGGTTGATTAGATAGGCATCGGGCGCCTGCGCACCGACGAAGTCGATGCGGATGGCATCGCCACGCAAACGTACCTCGACGTGGACGGCGTCGCCCGCCTGTTTCGGACCCAGCGGACCGACGCCATAGGCGCGCGCCTGCAGGCGCGCCTGCAACGGCTCCGGTGCTTCGCTCTGCTCCTGCGCAGCTGCATCTCTGGGGGCGGTTGTCGCAGCGAACAGCAAGCTAGCGAGCAAGACAAAGATCGGCCGTTCAATGATCAAGATTGCCAGCTTCGTAGATGGGGGATTGCATGCGTACCACCGCATAGGATTCGATCGGCAGGCGGCGATGGCCACTGATTGGCTCTTCGAACAGCATCGAGGCAGGCGTATAGCTTTCGCCCCCGCTGACCAGATCCGACAGGCCGACGATGACGCGGTCGACGAAGGGCACGATCAACGGCATGTTGTAGGTAACCTTGATCTTGAGGATGTTCGCATCCTGCACATTGACCTGGCTGCCGCCGACATTGGCGTTGCGGAACGCCAGGCTGTCGTTGGGCAGCGCGTAGCGGCCGTCGTACTGGCGTTCGCGGAACTCGTTGTAGGCGGCCCGGGTCGGCGCAATGACCTCGATTCTGGAAAACAGCTGCACTTCTGTGTAACGGATCTTCTGCTTTGTCAGCATGACGTTGGCGATGTCAGGCGATTGAGCGAACAGCGGCGTCAATCCGCCCGCCAATGCGTCTGCCATGTCATTCTTTCTGACGCCGTTGACCGCTCCAGCCCGGGCTGCCTGAAAAGCGGCATAGTCCAGCACTGTCTTGGTACGGTAGATCAGCACGAACTGGAAGATCACCAGGACCAGGAAGAGGAAGGTCGGGACGACGACGCAGAACTCGATCAGGGATTGGCCACGCTGATGTCGCGGCGAATGTCGGAGTACGGTCACGAGCGGTCTCCTGCGGCAGCGACGATGCCTGTGGCGATGGAAGATTCCGCGGGCCACCACGCCAGATGCTCGCCGCGGACAGGCTGCAACGCCTGCAGCGTACCGGGCGGCAGTTCGAGTGTGGCGTGGGCGTGCAGGCACAGGGCGCCACGCCAGGGACGCACGCGCTCGCGCCAGTCCAGGACGTGGCCACCGCGATCGAAGAACAGCAGATCGAGCGGGTACGTCATGGCCAGGGTGTGCACGCTGTTGCACGGCTCGATCAGCAGGCCTTCGCCCGGCTGCAGCGCTGCACGTCCAAGCAGGCCGCGCAGCCGCAACCACCACGTGTCAGCGCGCCACACGCTGTGCAGCAGCACCCGTCCTTCGCGTCGGAGCGTGCCGCACTTCACAGGATCCCCTGTTGCTTCATCTGCAGGTAGATGAAGTACGCCAGCACCACGAAAATCAACGGAAAGAAGAACAGTACCAGCGGCAGCATCATCTTGACCGGCGCTTCCAGCGCCAGCTTCTCCGCGCGCAGGAAGCGCTCTTCACGGCGTTGCATGGCTTGCGAGCGCAGGGTTTCGCTGAGACTGGCACCGACCCGGTCGGCCTGGATCAGCGCACTGGTGAAGTTGGAGATCTGCGAGATATCCATGCGATCGGCTATCCTGCGCAGCGCTTCGGCACGCGGCAGTCCAGCGCGCAGATCGCGCAGCATGCGCGAAAACTCCTGCGCCAATGGGCCGGGCGGACCCTTTTGCACCGATTGCTCGATCGCGCCGGTGATGTTGAGGCCCGCTTCCGCCGCCATGGTGATGAAATCCAGGAATGTCGGCAGGTCGCGGACCACATGCTTGCTACGCTGCTTGCGTCGTTCGCCCAGCCACAGCGTGGGATACATCCATCCCAGCGGGATACCGAACAGCAGACACATGGAGAGCGCGCCGACGCTGAGCTTGCCGAGCAGCATGACGACCACGATGAAGACCACGCTGACCGTGCCGGCAGCGACGATCCGTGTGCCGTAGAGCTCTTCTGGGGTCAGCACGAAATCCTGCCCCGCCGATTGCAGGCTGCGGTGGGCACGTTCCAATTGCGAGGACTTGAGGCGCGGTCCGACCACATGCGTGGCAGCCGTGACCAGGGGCCACAGCATGCGCAGGACCGACGGCAGCGGATCCTGATAGTTGCGGTCGTCCTGCGGTACCGCCTGCAACATGCCGCGCAGCGCGAACAGCACCAGACCGACGGCGGCCAAGGCCAACAGAGCGACCAGTACGAGCATCCAGTTCATATATCGATCGTCATGATCTTGCGGCACATGCGATAGCCCAGATATTCCAGCACGCACATCAGGGCAATGACGCACCAGCCGAGCAGGGTATGGAACATCGGGTTCATGGTTTCCGGGTAGAACAGCACCAGAAAGCCAACCAGACCTGCTGGCAGCATCGCCATCACGATGCCCTGCAGTCGGCCTTGCGCGGTGAGCGCCTTGACCTTGCCTTCCATGATCAGCTTGCGGCGTAGGGTTTCGGCCAGCGTGGACAGACTTTCGGCGAGATTGCCGCCGACCTCGCGCGAGATGCTGACGGCAGCCACGAACAGCTTCACGTCTGGAATGGGAACCCGGTTGGCGAAATTCTCCAGCGCCTCGTCCGTACGCACGCCCATGTGCTGTTCGCGCAGCACCAGCGCCAGCTCTTGCGCGAGTGGTGGCTGTCCGTCGTGTGCCAGCGCTTCCAGTGCAGGGTTGAAGCCAACACCGGCGCGCAGACTGCCGGACATCATCAGCAGGCTGTCCGGCAATTGCTGCTGGATCTGCTCGAGGCGGCGCTGCTTGAGCCACAGATATACTTTGCGCGGCGCGATCGCCAACACGATCACGGCCACAACCGGCAGCAGCAGGTTGCCGCTGAGCAGCCACAACAACAGCGGAATCAACAGCAGCACGACGCCGTTGGCGACGAAGAGCATCTGCGGATCCACGAACAGAAACATGTCCGCGAGGTTCAGCCGCGCCTGGTCGACGAAGCGCTCGTGATAGCGCTGCATGAAGCTCGCGCTGGCCCGAACCAGCAGCAGTCCGGAGACCGTGACGCAACTGAAAGCCAGCAGTGCGACCAACCAGATGTTATCCATTGCCCTGGCCGCCGTTGCGGAAGATCGACAGGTCGACCGAGACGCCGCGCTCTGCCAGCTCCTCGTAGAATTCCGGCACTGCGCCGGTTGCGATGAACTCGCCGCTGACCTTGCCATCGCGGCCGCTGTTGGACCTGGCCTTGAACAGGAAAACATCCTGCAACTGGATCGTGCCGCTCTCCACGCCGGTGATTTCGGTGATGTGACTGACTTTGCGTGAACCACAGGGGAAACGTTTCTGATGCACGATGAGGTCGACGGCAGAGGAAATCTGCTCGCGGACCACGGTCATCGGCAGTTCCATGCCGGCCATCATCACCATGACTTCCAGGCGCGATAGCGCCTCTCGCGGATTGTTGGCATGCGCAGTGGTTAGCGAGCCTTCGTGACCGGTATTCATCGCCTGCAACATGTCCAGCGCTTCGCCGCCGCGACACTCGCCGACCACGATACGGTCAGGGCGCATGCGCAGCGCATTGCGCACCAAGTCGCGAATAGAGATATGTCCTTTGCCTTCCATGTTCGGTGGCCGCGCTTCCAGCGCGACCAGGTTGGGCTGGACCAGCTTCAGTTCCGCCGCATCCTCGATGGTCACGATGCGGTCGGTGTCGGGAATGAAGTTGGACAGGATGTTGAGCAGAGTGGTCTTGCCGGATCCGGTGCCGCCGGTGACGACGATATTGCGCCGTTCGCGCACGGCCATGGTCAGGAATTCCAGCATCGGCGCATTGAGCGAGCCGAAGTCGATCAGATCCTTGCCTTCCAGCTTGCGCTTGGCGAACTTTCGGATGCTGATGCTGGGCCCGCGCAGGGCGATCGGAGGAATGATCGCGTTGACACGGGAGCCGTCCTTCAGGCGCGCGTCGACCATCGGTGAGCTCTCGTCGATACGCCGACCGAGCGGCGTGACGATGCGTTCGATCGCGGACAGCACGGCACGATCGCTGGTGAAGCAGACTGCGGACTGCTCGATGCGGCCGGCGCGCTCGATAAAGATCTGATCGTAGGCGTTGACCATGATTTCGGTCACCGTATTGTCTTCGATCAGGTCCTCCAGCGGCCCGAGCCCGATCGCTTCGTCCAGCACTTCCTTGGCCAGGCGGCGGCGGTTGATGGTCTTGGGAAGATCGGCGAACTCACGCTCCAGTACGTCGTCGATCAGACTGATGGTGGTGGCGCGCAAGGTGTCGTCGCCCATGCTGCGTACATCCAGGCGTCGCAGATCCATCTGCTTGACCAGCGCGGCATGCACCTTCGCGCGGTAGACCGCGATGTCCGGTGGCAGATCCTGTGGTCGCGCCAGCTGCCGCTGCTGCTGCTCAGGCTCGGCGATAGGCTGATTGGCCGCCGCAGCGACGTGCTCACCGATCGGTGCCGCTGGCGCATTGAAAGCGCTGGCGTCCTGCCTCGGCGTCGGTGCCGACTCGGGTTCGTCGCCCACCACTTGGAGACGATAGTCGCCGATCTGCACCAGGTCGCGGCTGCTCAGCGGGCCACGGCTGCCGGTCACCTTCTCGCCGTTGACCAGGACGGAGGCCCGGCCACCGAGCGTCTCGATGAAGATACCGTTGTCCTCTCGCTTCAGCGCCGCATGCTGCTGCGCGATGCTCCAGCCTTGCAGGACCACCAGATTGCCGTCGCCGCGGCCGATGCCGCATTCGCGATGCAGACAGCGGACGTGGCGCCGGTCGCGGTTGGGAGTGTCGATCAAGATGTTGAACATGGCGTCTGTCTACGAGTCGTGGCGATTACTGGACGTAGTCCTTGCTGCGCTTGGGCATCGCCTCCTTGCCGCGCTCCTGGATGCGACGTCCACGTTCCAGGCCTTCCTGGTTTTCTGCCGAATCGGGGGTGAGGATGCGCGGCGTCACGAACATCACCAGTTCGGTCCGATTGCCGCGGAAACCATCGGAACGGAACAGCTTGCCCAGGATCGGAATCTCGCCCAGCAGGGGAGTTTCTTGGCGTCCTGTTGCGCGCTGGAATCGATCAGGCCGGAAATCACGATGGTCTCGCCCGCCTTGACGTTGAGTTCCGATTCGGTGCGACGCGTGGTGAAGCCGGGCACGCCCTGCACGGTCACGGTGGGATCGATCCTGCTGACTTCCGCGAGCAGACGGGTGGAAATCTCCTGGTTGCCGTTGACCAGGGGCTCGATGTCTAGCTTGATGCCGTACTCCTTGAAGTCCACCGTCACTTGACCGAATCCCTGCGGAATCGGAATCGGTACCTCACCGCCGACCAGGAACTTGGCCTGGCCGCCACTGCGCGCACTGAGCTGCGGCGACGCCAGCAGGAACGCCTTGCCCTTGTTCATCAGCAGGTTGATTGCCGAGCCGATCTGGGTGGCGATGCCGAAGAAGGCCTGGGTACCGGGCACGCGATTTGGTAGGTCCACGCCCGCGGCCGGGGTGTCCGGCGGATTGATCCGGTAGTAATCGTTTGTGGTGAAGTCCTTCAGCAGGCCACCCACCGGTCCCTGAATCACGTTGTCCCACTGAATGCCAAGCTCTTCGAGGGCATTGCTGTCGAACTCCATGATCTTCACGTCCATCAACACCATCGGACGCATCCCCACCGGGTCGGCGGAGGTAAAGTCGAGCACGCTCGGGTAGAGCTTCAGCAGCGCCTCGATACGCTTGGCCACGCCAGGGTTGATGTCCTGGCCGGTGATGACCACACGATCCGCGACAGCGTGCACGCCCAGGTTGGGCACGTCCGCGAGCAAGGCGCGAATGGTCTCCACCGTGGCGCCGGCGTTGCCGTCCATGACTTCGACCGGCACATCGATCTGGCGCCCGTCCTGCAGCCACAGATGCACGCTGGTCGCGCCGGGCTTCTGCCCGATGATGACCAGTTCACGCTTGCCGATATTGGTCACCTGGACCAGTTCGCCGTTGCCGACGGCCACACGCTTCAGTGCCTGCGGCAGGCTGTGCACGGCGGCCTGACCAGCATAGATGCGCGCGCGCTCGGGCAGCGGCGTGACCTGGGCATTGCCCGCAGCTCGCTGATAGGCAGGGTTGGGGACCGGAGTGGGAAAGCTGCCGCTCATCGGCACCGGCGACTGATTGCCTGTCGGCTGGGGTTGTGGCTGGGTCCTGGTATCTGGCGCGACCCTGACCGGCACCGGCACCAGTCCCGATTGCTGTTGCGCCTGTACTTCGCCGTTCATGGTCATGGTCGCTGCGGCGAGCATGGGAAGGAAAGAAACACTCCATGTAGTCCTGCGCATGCGTCAGCCTTTGCCTCCGATGATGAATTCCACGCCACTGCTACCGCCGGGCTTGGCGGTGCCGAGCAACTCTTTCTGGGTCATGCCGTTGAGGCCGAATGAGTTTCGGTCCTCGACCTGACGCAGCATCACCCGCATTGCGCCGGCCTTTGCCGCCACAGTCAGGCGCTCTGCCTGTTGCGGGCTCAGTTCAAGGGTGATGTTGGAGAAGCCTTGCTGGTCTTCCTGCGCAGGCGTGTCCCCGACGCGGTTGCCGGTGGCGAGCACGTTGATGTTCTCCAGCAGCGGAATGACCCGGGAGCCGGTGTTTTCCTGTTCCACGGTCAGCAGGATGTCGACATGGTCGCCCGGCGCGATCATGCCGGAGATCGAGTTGGTCTCGTCGACGGGCAGTGTATAGCCGACATTCCCCGGCCTAATCACGCGCGAGAACTGGTCGTACAGCGGCACCAGCGCGCTGGCGCCCAACGGAGCGCCCTGGCGGACGGGCGCGCGCAACATGCGCCCGCTGAATTGGTCCACGTTCTCCGGCGTCACCGCATCGGCGGGCTGCAGGTCCGCCGGCACTTCGCGGACGGCCAGGTCGGATGTGGTGACTACCGTGCCAGGGGCCATATCGGATTTGGGCACGGCCACCGCGACGGTCTGGCCAACATCTTTGGTGCGCGCTGCCACTGTGCTCTGGACGTAGCGCACCGCAACGAAGGCCGCCAAGGCGCCGAGACCCAGGGCGACCACGATGAAGAGCAGGTTGCGGTTCGGCTTGAATGCGGGGGCCTTCATAGCCACCCCAACGACAGCGCGTAGGTGAAGCTGGCGTACGCCTTGCGCAGCGAATCGATCAGTTCCAGGATGATGTTGGGCTGCGCCACGAGCACGATGACCGCCAGCATGGTGACGATGCTGTACTCGATCAGGGCCGCGCCGCGTTGTAGCCGGGCGGAGGGCGGAAAGGCGGATCTCACGGCGTTCGTCCTCATTGCTGGAGCTGATTGACCACGATCGAGGTACCCTTCTCGCGGCGGTTGAAGGTTAGGGTCATCTGCTGCTTGCCCTTGCTGTAGCTGCTGACGCAACTGTTGGAAATCATCGAGCAAGCGGTAGCCGAGGATTGCGCCGTCCAGCCTTCGGCCGGTAGACGATTGCGATAGAACGCTTCGCTCTGATACGGCGATAGGGCGGTTTCCATCGCCAGCGTGCGTCCGGGGTTGTCCAGGTACTGGATGTCGTTGATGACCGAAGTGCCGGATGGCTTCATGAAGTCGGCGCCCGGCGCAGTACGGGGTTTCTCCTTGAGCAGGCGCACGATGCCGACCTGCGCTTCGCTGCCGGTACCGGCTCCATTGATCTCGATGGTGATGAAATGCTCGCCCTGAGCGTGGCCGACGATGGTTTTGCTCCCGACGTCGTTGACAGTGATCTGGCCAGGCCATTGCTTTGAATAGAACGCAATCAACTGCTGCGGTGATTGCTGGCTGGTGTAGCGAGCCGAGCGCATGTGCAGACCGTTGTAGACCATGTGCTTGGACACCCACTCGCTCTTGGCGTCGTCGGGCTCGGGCACGTCGGGCCATTCCGCGGCGCATGCAACCGCAGACACCAGCAGGACCAGCAATGCCAGAGCCAAACGGAGCATGGCGTCAGCGCGGGCGCGCATAGGGTTCCAGCTTGTCCACCGGAACCACATCCGGGGCGATGTAGCCCGGCTCGAATCGACTGATGGTGCCTACGATCGGGATGATCTTGAGCGCATCGAACATCTTTGCCGAGTCGCTCAGGTAGGAACTTGGCACCAGCGTGCGCACCTGGCCGACGACGGAGCGCTTGGCCGGGTTCTTCGCGGTGCCTGGTCCGGCTGCATTCCATGGGTCGGCCAGCAAACTGTTGCTGCCTTGCATACGCAGCCCGAGTTGGTCGAACGGTTCCAGGAACGACGCTGACCCGCCGTTGGCAAGCTTGAGGTCCTGCACGCTGACGCTCAGGTTGGACGTCACCAAGCCTTTGTCATTGGGTGGGAAGTTGCCGGGAATCTTGCTGATCAGATTGCCGAGGCGATCCAGGATGCCGGAGGACCGTTCGTTCTTGTAAGCGTTGACGCGGATATCGCCGCGTTCCAGCAGCGGTTGGTTCGAGAAGGTATTCAGCAGGGGATTGTCCACGCGGTCGCGCGCACTGCCGGTGCTGGCGCGGCTGATGATCGGCGCATCTGCCTTGCCGAAATGCCGGTCAACAGTCAGGTCGCGCATGCGCGTGGCGGACGGCAGGGTGTAGTCCTTCGCCACGGTCGCCTCCCAGGCGGCGGCACGCGCTGCCTGCTGGGTAGCCTGACGCAAATGAATGTACTTCCCCATGATGGGGATCAACAGGAACAGCGGGACCAGGACGGCGCACAGCACCGCCGCCTCGGTAAGGCTCTGGCCGTCCTGGCGTCCGCGCAGTTGCGGTTGTCGACGCTGGCGCATGCTTGCGGTCCTCCTAGTTGATCTTCGCCGGTGCGCGCGGTGCTTCCAGCGCGGCGGAGTCGAACGCCTTGCCGACGCTGATCACCTGGGTGGTGACCTTGTAGTCCGCATCGGCGCCGGGTGTCTGTTCCAGGACAATGAAGCCACGGTTGGGGCGATGGTCGTTGGCCGGCTCGGAGGTGAATCCCCATTTTGTTCCGGCCGACCAGACACATTGACGCAGCCCGTTCGGCTTGACCCACTCGTTGCAGGGCTGACCGGCGACACTGCGTTGGGCTGGGCCCCGGAAATCGGAAAGCGCGGCAGGCGCACTCTTTTCCACCGGCGTGCGGGTCAGCGCGTCCTGCGGCGCCGCTTCGTCGGTTTTTTCGCCCGTTGCCAGATCTACCTGCTGGTAGCGGCTGGCAGTGGTGGTTTCCTGTGTGCCAGTGCTCTCAAGCCGGAACAGACAGGTGCCGCCAGCGCCATCGTTGGCGACGTTCCAACTGGTCTCGCGGACGACCTCGGTCTCGCGATCGAACCAGAGTTCGTAGCGGGTCGTGCCGAGCAAGGCGACATCCTTGTCTGACAAGGCACGGCTCTGCAGTCCGCCCGCCTGGCAGTCGCGCAGCGTCGCCAGGTAGTTCTCTCGCGCTTCGTTGACGCCGTTGCGGGTCATTTCCACGGTTTGGCGAACGTGGATCGGTGGCATGGAGCTGCGCGTGTCCTCGGCACCGCCCGCATCCACGGCGGTGGCGCTACAACTGCACAGTGACAGAAACAGGGCCGCACACAGACCGTCCCGGCTACGGAGGAGTACAGGCCTCATAGTCCACCGGCTCCTGCGACCACGGCTTTGATCGCTGTCGGCGTATCGACCAGGCGTGCTTGCCAATACGGACTGAATAAGTTGCCCGATTCGACCTTGTTGTCGCCACGGCGGAACAGCGCGTAGTTGGGTGGCCGATTGAAATAGACCTGCGCCGAGGACAGCGCACCCAACTCACCCTTCTGCGCCTTGCTCTGCATGGCCATGCGTGATCCGGCCGCATTGCCGATGCCGACGGTTTCGCTGGTGCGCGCATTGCGCATGTCGGTCACGGCATAGACGGTGAAAACCGGGCCGGCGTTTTCGTCGAAGATCTGATTGCCATTGCTGGAATACGGACGCATGGCCATGTTCTTCTTTACATCGTGGTAGTCGCGTAGGCCGTTGTAGCTGGTGAAGAACGCATTCTTGTGTTGTCCGCTGGCAGCTCTGACGTTTGCGTCGCGTTCGACCAGGCGGGCGACAAAGCCATTCCTGCGCAGGCTGTCGCCATAGGGGCGGTAGCGGCGCTTGTCCCAGTCGGAATACCAACCCTGCCCATTGCCGAAGCCATTGAGAAAACGCTGGTTACGGTAGCGGTCGACTGCTTGAGCGCCGCCCCAGCCCAATGGCAGATCGATGTCGGGCAGAGGCCAGGGAAGGTTGATGTCCAGCGACATGGTGTCCAGTGCCGCCCAGCGGTTGTAGTCGACCATGTCGGTGCCGCCGGTGCTCTCGAAGTTGATCAGCCCAAGGCCGACCCGATCGCCGCGGTCCTTGCTGAAGCCATCGCGCGATTGCATCACGACATTGCGGAAGCGATCGGCACCACTGCGTTGCGCGGCGCTGCCGGTACCGGCAGAACGCGGAATCCTGTTGAAGTCCAGAAACTTGCTTTCGGCGGTGAGCAGCTGTTCACCCAGTACGCCTGTTCCCACTGCACCCAATCTGGCACTGGGTGAGTTTCGCTGGACCACATCTCTTGCGATCAACATGCCATCGACACTCGATACGCCTTCGATCACCGAGGTTGCAGCCGTGGCGAAGATGCCATTGAGTTCGTCGAGTGTGGTAACAATGACCTGTGCGGCTGGTTGAAATGCTTTTCGAACGCCTTTCAATATGTTTTCCGCCGCTTTGAAAGCGGTGCCGATCGCTCTGAAGATAGGGCCGACATAAGGAATCGCTGACAACACATCCATCGTGATGCGCATTGTGATGGTGGTCATCTGCAGCTGGTTCATCCATGAGTACAGACTGATCGTCTGCGCGATCGCGACTTCATTGGCGACCCGCGCGCGATTCATATAGGCAGCGAAGTTGAGTGCACGCGCCTGCTGCACCGCGACGCTGTACGCAGCGGCGTCCGCGGCGTTGGTGAGTTCCACTTTCTTGTTGACGGACTGGCCGCTGTCGAACAGCACGATGGCGCCGACGCACAGTACGAGGATCAGAACCAGCCCCAGTACCATGGCTTGGCCTGCCATGCTGCGCTTCCCGTCCAGGCGGGGCGGCACACGTGACTTGGCAATCGCGATCGCGGCTCGCATCTGCAATTCCTTTGCCGAATGCACTTCCTGCAGCGGCGTCACCGGCATGTCGGAAAATGGGAGAAGGGCCTGGGCAGCATGACTGCCCAGGTACCTGGGACATCAGGGCAACAAGCGCATTACTTGTTGTTGTACGCGTCCATGCCCTTGGTCTTTTCGGCTTCCTTCTGCGCTTCCTTGGCCTGGTTCTTGGCGTAGTTGATGGATTGCGTGGCGGTTTGGCCCGCCAGTTCCTTCGAGATGCCGGCGACCTGGCTGCGGACAGTGCCGCCGAAGAAGGTGACGGCGGAGATCGCAGCAATCGCGATCAGGGCGGTGATGATGATGTATTCGGTCATGCCTTGGCCCAGCTGCTTGCGGCCAAACTTGATGTGGCGACGATGGTTCTTCATCTGAATCCTCTCCTTGGTTCTTTTCGCCCAATCACCGGCAGCACACCTACGTCCCGCGCGGCAACGTGTGGCGAGTGGATTATTTAAGTGAAGTCATTCACAGAGATGAAGCTGATCTCTGGCCCGCAGATGCATCGAACGAGAATGGATGCGGACGGCGCCAATGGAACGTCAAGATATTGCCGTTACAAGAAAGGTTGCGTTAATAAATTGACGCGCAATGGAGTTTGCATCACATATCTTGTCAAATATCAGGCATGGGGCTGGCGATACGTAGGTCCGGATATGAAGTGCGGCAAAGTGCTGTTTGTCGGCCGGCTGGAAAATTTTTGTGGTTGAAGTCGAATTTTTCTCCGCTGCCGTGTTTTTGCCTGGGAATGGGCCGCGTACGGAGCGCAGCCTCATTGTCGCAGGCGTCGATTCGGGCAAATGGCACCCCCTGCATCGTGGCAGCGCGGTGTGCTGCCACAGTCGACCTGCGCGTATCGTCTTAGTGCAGCACGGCGCGTCGAGCGCAGCGAAAAAGCGGGCACGTGTACGCCAGCACGTTCAGAGATTGACCAGTTCTACCCGCCGGTTACGCGCCTTGCTTTCCTTGATGGTATTCGGCGCGATTGGCTGTTCCTGGCCGAATCCGACTGCGCGCAGGCGATCGGCGGCAACGGCTGGTGCGGATGAGGTGGGCGTTGTGGCGTTCGCCGGCGGAGCGGGAGCGTCGGTTGCCTGCTGCGGCTCAGACCGTTTGCAGCTGGCAGCGGCGGTGATCAGGAGCAGGCAAACGCTGAGCGCGGCGCGGCGTGGGGGTCATCGCGGCCATCGGAAATCTTGAGTGCGGAGGGGGAAGCGCTTAGGTTTAGCGCATATCGCTCAGCAACTGCTTGCAGATCGCTGCGTCAGGCTTATAAGTGCCTGCGGCGTGGGCCTTCTGCATCGTCTGTTGGCCTTGCTTGTAGCCGTTGTCGAAGTCGCTGCCGAAATTCTTGACCTGGGCATACATGCCCTGCATCAACTGCTTCTGCTTGGCCTTGTAGCTGTCGATCTGGGCCTGGCTGGCGCCGCAGGCCTTGCCGTTTTCTGCGTTGCCGCCGACGATCTTGCCGAAATTGACGATTCCATCGTCCTGAGCGTGAACCCCGCCGCTGGCACATGCCAGTACTGCTGCTGCGATGACTGCCGTGTATCGGTTCATTCCTTGCTCCTCGTGCGGCCCGCGGCGAGCGGGCCGGTGAAACCCCTGTGGCGCGGAGGATAGCAATGCCATGCGTAACGCCCAACCCCGCCCGGTGCGAGCGAGGGGCATGCGTTCAAGGAGCGAACAGGATCAGCTCCGCAACCCCACCCCGCGCCGCAGCAGCCACAGCGCCAGCGCCGCCAGCACCGCGACGAAGCCCAGCATCAGGCTGTAGGCCACCCACACCGGCACGTCGCTGCTGCCGAGCAGGCCGTAGCGGAAGGCGTTGACCATGTAGAAGATCGGGTTGGCGTGGGTGGCGGCCTCGGCCCAGCCGGGCAGCAGCTTGACCGAGTAGAACACGCCGCCCAGGTAGGTCAGCGGGGTGAGGATGAAGGTCGGCACGATCGCCACGTCGTCGAACTTCTTCGCGTAGACCGCGTTGATGAAGCCGGCCAGGGAGAAGATGGTCGCGCCCAGCAGCACCGTGGTCAGGGTCACCAGCGGGTGCGGGATGCGCACCGGGGTGAAGAACATGGCGATGATCAGCACGATCACGCCGACCATCAGTCCGCGCAGCACCGCTCCGGCGACGTAGCCCCACAGGATCACCCAGTTGGGCATGGGGCTGACCAGCAGTTCTTCGACGTGGCGGCCGAACTTGGCGCCGAAGAAGCTGGAGCTGATGTTGCCGTAGCTGTTCTGGATCACGCTCATCATCACCAGGCCGGGAACGATGAACTGCATGTAGCTGTAGCCGCCCATGTCGCCCACGCGCGAGCCGATGAGCCCGCCGAAGATCAGGAAGTACAGGGTCATGGTGATCGCCGGCGGCACCAGGGTCTGGCCCCAGATGCGCAGGATGCGCTTGACCTCGCGGCGCACGATGGTGCCCAGCGCGACCCAGTTGCGCTGGGCGGGCGTGGCGTCGGAAACGGGAAGGGTGGAATCGGTCTGGGTGGTCATGGTCGTCGCCGTGGGGGCATCAGGGAGTGGCGGACGGCGTCGCGCCGGCGGTGGCCGTTGCAGCGTCGCGGTGCTCGCCGGTGAGGCGCACGAACAGTTCCTCCAGGCGATTGCTCTTGGTGCGCATGGAGCGCACGCGGATGCCGGCGTCGCCCAGTGCGGCGAACACGCGGTTGAGGTCCATCGCCCGCGGCATGTCCAGGTCCAGGGTGTGCGCGTCCTGGGCGAGCAGGGTGGTGCCCTCGATCGCCGGCAACTGCGCCGGCAACTCACCGTCGATGTCCAGCAGGAAGCCTTCCACGTCCAGCTTGGCCAGCAGAGCGCGCATCGGGCCCTGCTCGACGATGCGGCCGCGGTCGATGATCGCCAGGTTGCGGCACAGGCTCTCGGCTTCCTCCAGATAGTGCGTGGTGAGGATGATGGTGGTGCCGGCGGCGTTGATCTCGCGCAGCACGCGCCACATGTCGCGGCGGATCTCGATGTCCACGCCGGCGGTGGGTTCGTCCAGGATCAGCAGGCGCGGCCGGGTCATCATCGCGCGGGCGATCATCAGCCGCCGCTTCATGCCGCCGGACAGGGTGCGGCTCATCACCTGGGCCTTTTCCCACAGGTGCGCGCGCTTGAGTTCCACTTCGGCCAGGCGCTCGGCCTCGGCGCGCGGCATGCCGTAGAAGCCGGCGTAGTTGACCAGGATGTCGAAGGGCTGCTCGAACAGGTTGAAGTTGATTTCCTGCGGCACCAGGCCGATCAGGCGCATCGCCGCGCTGCGCTGGCTGCTCAGGTCGGTGCCGAACACCTCGACCTGGCCGGCGCTGAGGTTGACCAGCGAGCTGATGATGCCGATCAAAGTCGACTTGCCGGCGCCATTGGGGCCGAGCAGGGCGAAGAAGTCGCCGGGCAGGACGTCCAGCGACACGCCGTGCAGGGCCTGCACGCCGTTGTCGTAGGTCTTGCGCAGGTCGCGCACGCGCAGGGCGGGCGCCGGCGTCTGGGGAGAAAGGGCAGGTGCGGGAGTCAAGGCGGGCCTTCGCGCCGCATCGACGGCGCAGGAGAAGTGCAGCCGTTATTATAGAAGACCTCGTGGGGTCGCCCCCGGCCACAGACTGTTGCATCTCCGTGCCTGCCCAATTCCCGCTGAAACTGGTCGACCGCCACATGCTGGCCCCGGCCGTCGGCCACTACCGCTTCGTCCGCGATGACGGCCAATCCCTGCCGTTCGTGCCCGGCCAGTTCGTGCAGGTGCACTTCCACTATGCCGATGGCACCGCGACCAAGCGCAGCTACTCGCTGGCCACGCGTCACGATCCGGCACAACCGGCCGATGCCACCGTGGAGATCGCGGTCAGCTTCGTCGCCGGCGGCGCGGCCACCGCGCTGTTCGAAGGCCTGGAGATCGGCGGGCAGGTCTGCGCCAGCGGCCCGTACGGACGTTTCTGCCTGCAGCCGGGCGACAGCAACCGTCGCTATCTGCTGATCGCCACCGGCACCGGCGTCACGCCGTACCGCTCGATGCTGCCGCTGCTGGAAGCGGCGATGGCCGAGCGCGGCGTGGAAGTGGTGCTGCTGCTGGGCGCGCGCACCCCGGCCGAACTGCTGTACGGCGACGAATTCCGCGCCTTCGCCGATGCGCATCCCGGTTTCCGCTTCGTGCCGTGTTTCTCGCGCGAGCTGCCGGAGGCGCCGCATGCGGACGTGCGGCATGGCTACGTGCAGCAGTTCCTGGGAGAGTTCGCGCCGCAGGCCGAAGGCGACATCGCCTACCTGTGCGGCAATCCGAATATGGTCGACGCCTGCTTCGATGCGCTGAAGGAGGCTGGCCTGCCGGTGCAGCACATCCGCCGCGAGAAGTACGTCAGCAGCAAGTAACGGCCGCTGTCGGCGCCGGACATCCCGCGTAGGCGCGGCTTCAGCCGCGACCGCTTCACCTGCAGGTCCATCCAGGGCGAAGCTGCGTGTTTCCGAAGCGTCGAGCGCGCTTCGCGCCCGTCCCCTCACCCCAACCCCTCTCCCGGTGGGAGAGGGGCTCGTTGCGCTGGCTTGCCGGTGATTTCGTTCTGTCTGTAAAGGACGCTTGACAGCCGACCTTGGCGCGCGCATTCTCCTGTCAAGCGTGCTTGACAGGAGAAAGGTCGGCACGGCATACGCGGCAGCCGCGAGGGTGCCGGATCGGGGATCGGCTGAGTATCGGGGACAGATGATGGGCAACTGCAGGCGCAACGCGATCGTGGTGCTGTGCGTGAGTCTGGCGCTGCTGGCGGCGGGGGCCTGGCTGCCGCTCGGCGGCAGCGACTATCTGCGTGGGGTATGCATGGGCGTCGGCATCGGCGGCCTGTTCATGGCGCTGCTGCTGTGGTGGTCGCGGGGCAGCCTGGCCGACAGCGCGCCGCGGGCGTTGGCACGGCGCTACTACCGCGAGTTCTTTCCGCCGATGGGCGCCTACGTGGTGGTGATGCTGTTCTGGAAGCGCCTGCTCGACAGTGTCGACGCGCACTGGCTGCGCGTGGTGGTCGCGCTGTTGCCGGCATTGACGTTGGCGCTGGTGATCCGCGCGGTGGCGCGTTTCGTGCGCGACTCCGACGAACTGCAGCGGCGCATCGAGCTGGAATCCATCGCCATCGCCGCCGGCCTGACCTGTGGCGTCTACATGGCCGCCGGCTTCCTGCAGGCGGCGCAGGTCATCGCGGTGCCGGCCTCGAGCGCGATGCTGTGGGTGTTTCCTGCGCTGTGCATGACCTATGGGGTGGTCAAGGTCGCGAACGCGCGCCGCTACCAATGAACAGCCGCATCCGCGAACTGCGCGAGGCGCACGGCTGGTCGCAGGGCGAACTGGGCGAGCGGCTGGGCGTGTCGCGACAGACCATCAATGCGCTGGAGACCGGCAAGTACGATCCGAGCCTGCCGCTGGCGTTCCGTATCGCGCGGCTGTTCGCGCACAGCATCGAGCAGGTGTTCCTGTTCGATGAGGCCGAGTAAGCGCGCACTCCGTTCCATGCCCCACCGGGCACCGACGACGCCATGTTCCGGCATGGCATTCTGCAAGCCATGAACTCAAGGATGCGAACCATGCGACACCCCTCCCGGCCGTTCGCCATCGCGGCGGCCACCCTGTTGCTCGCCGCCTGCCAGGCGGCCCAGGCACCGACGCCGCAGACGTCCGAACGCAGCTACGGCGCGCTGCGCTTCCACCCGTGCACGCTGACCAATCCGGTGGCCTCCAACAACGTGCCGGCGCAGTGCACGCGGATGGCGGTGGCGGAGAATCCGGCGGCGCCGAACGGCCGCAAGATCGAACTCAACATCGCCTGGCTGCCGATCACCGGCGAGGGCGGCAGCGACCCGGATCCGGTGTTCTTCCTCGCCGGCGGTCCCGGCCAGGCCGCTACCCAGGTCGCCAGCATCGTCGACATGGCGCTGCGCGAGACCCGCAAGCGCCGCGACGTGTTCCTGATCGACCAGCGCGGCACCGGCCAGTCCAATCCGCTGAGCTGCCTGGGACCGGACGGCAAGGAGATGCCGCTGGCCGATCCGGCGCGGGCGCCCACCGCGAACGAACTGGTCGACTACGCGCGGCGCTGCGCGCAGTCGCTGCAGGGCCGCGCCGATCCGCGCTACTACACCACCACCCAGGCGATCGGCGATCTGGATGCGGTGCGCGCCGCGCTGGGCGTGGACAAGATCAATCTGATCGGCGGCTCCTACGGCACCCGCGTCGCCCAGCAGTACGCGCGCCGCTACGCGCCGCACGTGCGCAGCGTGGTCATTGATGGCGTGGCGCCGAACGACCTGGTGGTCGGTGGCGAGTTCGCCACCACCTTCGAGGATGCGATCGCCCTGCAGGCCGAGCAGTGCAAGGCCGATCCGGCTTGCGCCAAGCGCTTTCCCACCGATACCCGCACGCAGTTGCGCGCGGTGGTGGAGCGGCTGCGGCAGGCGCCGGTGGAGGTGGACTACCGCGATCCGGCCAGCGGCCAGAGCCGCCACGACCGGGTCACCGCCGACACCGTCACCAGCCTGGCGTTCTCGTTCTCCTATGCGCCGCAGACCGCGTCGCTGCTGCCGCTGGTGCTGGACGAAGCGGCCAACGGCCGCTACGGGCCGCTGATGTCGCTGGCAAAGATGATGGGCGGGCAACTGGACGGGCAGATGAATCGCGGCATGCAGTGGTCGGTGATCTGCGCCGAGGACGCCGACCGCTATCGCGCCCCGCAGACGCACGACACGCTGCTCGGTCCGGAAGTGGCGCAGATGTTCTTCGCGCCCTGCCCGGTGTGGCCCACCGGCACCCGGCCGGCCGACTTCACCGCGCCGTTCACCTCGACCTTGCCGGTGCTGCTGACCTCCGGCCAGCTGGATCCGGTGACGCCGCCGCGCTACGCCGAGCGCGTGCTGAAGGGCCTGCCCAACGGCCGTCACCTGGTGGTGCGTGGCCAGGGCCACGGCACCATGACCCTGGGCTGCATGCCCAAGCTGCTCGGCCAGTTCTTCGAGACCGCCGATGCCAAGCACCTCGATGCCACCTGCCTGGACGCGATGAGCGGCGTGCCGGCCTTCACTTCATTCAACGGATGGGAACCATGAGCTGCGCAGCGTTCGACAGGGAGGGGCACGCATGATCGTCGCCGACAATCTGCACAAGGCATTCAAGACCCGCGCCGGCGCCGTGCAGGCGGTGCAAGGGGTCAGCTTCCAGGCCGCCGACGGCCAGATCACCGGCCTGCTCGGTCCCAATGGCGCCGGCAAGACCACCACCTTGCGCATGCTGTACACGCTGATGGCGCCGGACCAGGGCCAGGTGCGCGTGGACGGCGTGGACGTGGGCCAGGATCCGATGGCGGTGCGGCGCGCGCTGGGCGTGCTGCCGGATGCGCGTGGCGTGTACAAGCGGTTGACCGCGCGCGAGAACATCGCCTACTTCGGCGAGCTGCACGGGCTGTCGGCGGCACGCATCGCCGAGCGCACCCGGTTGCTGTCGAAGGCGCTGGACATGGACGACATCCTCGACCGCCAGACCGAAGGTTTCAGCCAGGGCCAGCGCACCAAGACCGCGATCGCCCGCGCGCTGGTCCACGATCCGCGCAACGTGATCCTGGACGAACCCACCAACGGCCTGGACGTGATGACCACGCGCGCATTGCGCGGCTTCCTGCGCGAGCTGCGCGAGGAAGGGCGTTGCGTGATCTTCTCCAGCCACATCATGCAGGAGGTGGCGGCGCTGTGCGATCGCATCGTCATCATCGCCAAGGGCACGGTGGTGGCCGCCGGTACCGCCGATGAACTGCGCGCCCTGACCGGCGAACCCAATCTGGAAGACGCCTTCGTCAAGGCGATCGGCAGCGACGAGGGACTGCACGCATGAGCCTGCTCCGTACCGTATTCACCGTGATGCGCAAGGAATTGCGCGACCTCTCGCGCGATCGCCGCACCCTGGCGCTGGCCTTGCTGCTCGGGCCGCTGCTGTATCCGGCGCTGATCCTGGGCATGGGCGCGCTGGCCGAGAGCCGCGTGCGCACCCAGATCGACAAGCCGCTGGACATTCCGGTGATCGGCCGCGAACGCGCGCCGAACCTGGTCGCCTTCCTCGCCGCGCAGGGCTTGAACGCGGTCGCGCCGCCGAAGGACCTGACCGGGGCGATCCGCAGCCAGGACGTGGACCTGGCGCTGAAGATCGACGAGGACTACGCCAACGCCTGGCACGAAGGACGCCCGGCGTTGGTGGAGATCATCAAGGACAGCACCCGCCGCGACGCCGACATCCCGACCCAGCGGGTGCAGGCCGCGTTGAGCATGTACGGTCAGCAGGTCGGCGCCTTGCGCCTGCTGGCGCGCGGCATCGACTCGCAGGTGTCGCGGCCGCTGGACGTGGCACTGCAGGACCTGGCTACGCCCGAGGCCAAGCGTGGCGCGTTGCTGGCGATGCTGCTGCCGGTGCTGCTGACCATCACCTCGTTCATCGGCGGTGCGTACCTGATCCTCGACGCCACCGCCGGCGAACGCGAGCGGCAATCGCTGGAGCCGCTGCTGGCCACGCCGGCCTCGCGCAGCGCCATCGTCAGCGGCAAGATCGCCGCGGCCTGCGTGGTCGGCCTGGTGTCGCTGCTGCTGACCCTGCTCGCGTTCAAGCTCAGCGCGCAGGTGGCCAGCGGTATCGGCCGCCAGCTCAACGTCAGCTTCGTGGCGATGTTACAGATGCTGTTCGTGCTGCTGCCGATGCTGTTCATCGGCACCTCGCTGCTGACCTATCTGGCGGCCGCGGCCAAGAGCATGAAGGAAGCGCAGAGCCACATGACCTGGCTGATGCTGCTGCCGATGCTGCCGGGCTATGCGTTGATGGTGTATCCGCTGAAGACCACGCTGTGGCAGTTCGCGGTGCCGTTCCTGGCGCAGAACCAGATGCTGATGAAGATCATCCGCCGCGAGACGATCGATCCGCAGATCTGGGCGGTGTACCTGCTCACCGGTTTCGGCCTGGCCGCGGTGCTGTGGCTGGCGGCGGTGCGCCGCTACCGGCAGGAGCAGTTGGCGATCTCCAGCTGAGCAGGAGGCAGCGCGCGGGCCGGGTCCGCGCGCTGCACGCCCGTCGTCGCGGAGCCGCGCAGGAAACGCGATCGTGATGCACACTCGCTGCGCGCAGCGGCGTTGTCCGTCCTGCCGATGCTTCCTCCGCAGCGAGCCTTTGCATGTCTCTAGATCCACACGATGCCCCAGCAATGATGGCGGCCGGCGCCGGGCGCCTGCTGGTGCTGGGCGAGGCGCGCATCCTGCAGCCGGGAAGGGTGCGCTGGCTGCGGGCGCTGCTCTGGGCGATCGCGCTGCTGGCGCTGATGATCGTCGTGGCGACGGCAGTACCGCTGCTGTGCGCCAGGCTGCTTCCGCCGGGCGCGGATCGGTTCGCGCCGTATGCGACGGCGTTGACGGCCGCCGTGTTCTACGCAATCGCGGTGCGCCTGGGCGAGCGGCGCTGGCCGGCGGAACTCGCCTGGCGCGCCGCGCCCTTGCAGTTGGGCGTGGGGCTGCTGTTGGGGGCGGCCATGTTCGCGGCGGTGATGGCGATCATGGCGGCGTTCGGCGTCTACACGATCCGCTGGACCGGGGCGGCGCCGGTGTGGGCGCCGCTCGGAAAGGCGTTGCAGGCCGGCGTGGTGGAAGAGCTGATGTTGCGCGCGATCCTGTTGCGGCTGCTGTGGCGCGCGTTCGGGCCATGGTTGGCGTTCGCACTGTCGGCGCTGCTGTTCGGCCTGGCCCACCTCGGCAATCCGAACGCGAGCGTGTTCGCCGCGTTGTGCATCGCGGTGGAGGCGGGCGTCATGCTGGGCGCGTTCTACGTGCTCAGCGGCCGGCTCTGGGTCTCCATCGGCGTGCATGCGGCCTGGAACTTCACCCAGGGCTATCTGTTCGGCGCGGCGGTATCGGGGACCGACATGGGGCCGGCGATCGCGCGCAGCACGGCGCAGGCCGGGGTGCCGGAATGGTTGAGCGGTGGCGCGTTCGGCCCGGAGGCCTCGCTGCCGGGCTTGCTGGTGTGCACGGTGGTGGGGGCGATCGCGACCTGGATGGCTTGGCGCAAGGGGCGCTTCGGCGTCTCCGCGCGCAGTGCTGGCATGACACCGACGTCCTGATCGCGCTGGTCGACGTGTTGCGGTCGGCGCGGTGTTGCGCCTGAGCGTTCGCTGCGCGCCCGGCCACTGCGGGGCACGCAGGTGTCATTGATGGGCTCAGCCGCCGGGATTGAACGCCAGCGTGCGGCGGGTGGTCACCGGCGCGCCGACCGGTTCGAAGCGCCAGCGCTTGGTGGCGTTCAACGCCTCGCGGTCGAACACCCGCGGCGGCGTGGAGCGCAGCACGCGCGCATTGGTGACCGCGCCGTCGGTGCCGACGGTGATCTCCACCAGCACTTCGCCTGCGGTACCCGAGCGCAGTGCTTCGGGCGGATAGCGCGGCGCCGGGGTGCTGATCGGGCGCAGCGTTTGTGCGGTAGCGGCAGTGGCCGGCGCGGCCGCGGGGGCCGCCCCCGGTGCCGGCGTCGGTTGCGTGGTGGCGGCGGGCGTGGCGGGGCGCGCGGCGGCCTGGCGTTCGGCCTCCTGGCGTGCGCTCTCGCGGCGCGCGGCCTCCTGCTGTGCGGCGATCTGCTGCGCCGCCTGCGCCTCGCTGGCCTGCTGTTGCGCCTGCTTCTGCTGCTCGGCCGCCAGCTTGGCCTTCTGCTCGGCGTCCTTCTTGGCCTTGTCGGTCTCGTCCTGGCTGCGCTGGGCCACGGCCTCCATGCCCTTGCTCACGCCCTGCTTGAGCCGCGGCAGCGCCGGCGCCTGCGGATCCATCTTCTCGATCAGGCCGATCAGGCGCTGGGCTTCCGGGAAGTCCTCGCGGTTGATGCTCTGTTCGGCGGCGATCAGCGTGTACGGCATCAGGTCGGTCAGCGCGCTCTTGACCCCGGCGTCGTCCGGCTGCTTGTCGCGCAACGCCAGGTAGTACTCGACCGCGTTGTTGCCGGCCGGTGCATACATGCGGTTCTCGCGCAGCGCCTGGCTGGCCGAGTCGTGCAATTGTTCGGTGCCCATCGACTGCACCTTGGCCGAGACCGCCGGCGGTGCCGGTGCGTTGGCCGCGGCGGTGGCCGGTGCAGCGCTGGGTGGTGCGGCCTCTTCCTGCTTGGAGCAGGCCGCCAGCGCGGCCAGCAACAGGATCGGCGCGACCCGGCGCGCCTTGGCGAGTGTGGTGAGTTGCGACATGCGTCCCCCTGAATCCCCGGTGTTGGCAATCAACGATGCGACGGCGGTGCGTTCGCGGTGCTGCGGCCCCCATGCCGCCAGCGCACCCCATCGGTCAATCTAGCATCCGCGGCCGCCGCGTGCGTGGCAGCCGCTGCCATGCGGCGAAAAGCGTGACGCGGCGCGCGCCGGTCAATGCGCCGGCCGCGCCGGCGCGGACGCGGACATGATCCGGTCGGTCCAGGCGATGCCGATCGCCGACAGGATGAAGATGCCATGGATGATGGTCTGCCACAGCACGCCGGTGGCGGTCAGCGTCGCGCAGCTCTTCAGGTCCACCGTCCCCACGGCGCTGGCCAGCTGTTCCGGCGAGCACATCGGCATGCCGCCGAGCGCGCCGACCGCGATGAAGGTCTTGAGCAGGTGGATCGAGGAGATGCCGATGATCGACAGCGCCAGCTTGACCTTGAGCACGCTGGCGTTGACGTGGCTCAGCCACTCCGGCTGGTCCGGATGGCCCTCCAGGCCCAGCCGCGACACGAAGGTCTCGTAGCCGCCGACGATCACCATCACCAGCAGGTTGGAGATCATCACCACGTCGATCAGGCCGAGCACGATCAGCATGATCTGCTGCTCGCCCAGGCTCGGCGCCTCGTGGATCAGGTGCCACAGCTCCTTGCCGAACAGGAACACGTAGACGCCCTGGGCCACGATCAGTCCCAGGTACAGCGGCAACTGCAGCCAGCGCGAGGCGAAGATCAGGTTGGA
The DNA here is from genome assembly GCF_040529055.1 of Xanthomonas sontii. Lineage (NCBI taxonomy): Bacteria > Pseudomonadati > Pseudomonadota > Gammaproteobacteria > Lysobacterales > Lysobacteraceae > Xanthomonas > Xanthomonas sontii. The sequence goes on from NZ_CP132342.1 coordinate 1,160,449, forward strand.
CAGGGGATGCAGGCGGGGCCGCTCTGGAGTCATGGCGTGGTCTGGAATGCTGCGTTGCGGGAGCGGCCAGGGTACCCGGCCGGCAATGACGCTGCCAAGCCGGGGGCCGCCGCTACACTCGGGATCCCCTGTCCAGGAACGCCGCCATGATCGATCTGTACTACTGGCCCACCCCCAACGGCCACAAGGTCACCCTGTTCCTCGAGGAAGCCGGGCTGGCCTACACGCTCAAGCCGGTCAACATCGGCGCCGGCGAGCAGTTCGCGCCCGACTTCCTGGCGATCTCGCCGAACAACAAGATGCCGGCCATCGTCGACCATGCCCCGGCCGACGGCGGCGCGCCGCAGAGCGTGTTCGAATCCGGCGCGATCCTGCTGTATCTGGCCGAGAAGACCGGCCGCTTCCTCCCGGCCGATCCGCGCGGGCGCGTGCTCGCGCTGGAATGGCTGTTCTGGCAGATGGCCGGGCTCGGCCCGATGACCGGGCAGATGGGGCATTTCAACGTCTACGCGCCGGAGAAGATCGGCTATGCGATCGAACGCTACGGCAACGAGGTGCGGCGCCTGCACGGGGTGCTGGACAAGCGTCTGGCGCACAGCGCCTACCTGGCCGGCGACGACTACGGCATCGCCGACATGGCCAGCTACCCGTGGATCGAGGTGTACAACGGCCTGATCCCCGATTACGCCGCCTTCCCGCACCTCAAGCGCTGGCACGAGGCCATCGCCGCGCGCCCGGCCACCCAGCGCGCCTACGCCTTGAAGGAGCAGGTGAACCCGAACGCGGGCAAGCCGCTCAGCGACGCCGAGCGCAAGCACCTGTTCGGGCAGCGCTGAGCCGGCGCGCTTCTCAAATCCCGGGCGCACGCGCATCATCCGTGCGCTCGGTGCTCCATCAGGAACCTTCATGCGCTCTCTGTTCGCCGCTCTCGCCCTCATGCTCGCCACCCCCATCGTTCCCGCCCACGCCGAGAAACTGACCCTGGAGGCCATCACCGGCAGCAAGCCGCTGTCCGGGCCGACCCTGATGAAGCCCAAGGTGGCGCCGGACGGCTCGCGGGTGACCTTCCTGCGCGGCAAGGACAGCGACCGCAACCAGCTGGATCTGTGGGAGTACGACATCGCCAGCGGGCAGACCCGCATGCTGGTGGATTCCAAGCTGGTGCTGCCCGGCACCGAGACCCTGAGCGACGAGGAGAAGGCGCGCCGCGAGCGCCAGCGCATCGCCGCCTACACCGGCATCGTCGAGTACCAGTGGGCGCCGGACGCGCATGCGCTGCTGTTCCCGCTCGGCGGCGAGCTGTACCTGTACGACCTGAGCAAGACCGGCAGCGCCGCGGTGCGCAAGCTCACCCACGGCGAAGGTTTCGTCACCGATCCCAAGATCTCGCCCAAGGGCGGCTACGTCAGCTTCGTGCGCGGGCGCAATCTGTGGGTGATCGACCTGGCCAGCGGCCAGCAGCACCAGCTCACCCGCGACGGCAGCGAGACCATCGGCAACGGTGTGGCCGAGTTCGTCGCCGACGAGGAAATGGATCGCCACACCGGCTACTGGTGGGCGCCGGACGACTCGGCGATCGCCTTCGCGCGCATCGACGAAACCGAGGTGCCGGTGCAGAAGCGCCCTGAGGTGTACGCAGACCACACCGAGGTGGTGGAGCAGCGCTATCCGCAGGCCGGCCAGCCCAACGTGAAGGTGCAACTCGGCACGATCGCGCCGCGCGCCGGCGCGCAACCGCAGTGGATCGACCTGGGCAAGAACCCGGACATCTACCTGGCGCGCGTGGACTGGCGCGATCCGCAACGGCTGACCTTCCAGCGCCAGTCGCGCGACCAGAAGCGCCTGGAGCTGATCGAGGCGACCCTGGCCACCGGCAAGCAGCGTGTGCTGATCACCGAGACCAGCCCGACCTGGGTGCCGCTCACCTACGACCTGCACTTCCTCAAGGACGGACGTTTCGTCTGGGGTTCGGAGCGCAGCGGCTACGAACACCTGTACCTGGCTTCGGAAGACGGCCGCACGCTGCGCCCGCTGACCCAGGGCGAGTGGGTGGTGGACGAACTGCTCGCGGTGGACGAGGCGGCCGGCAAGGTCTATTTCTCCGCGACCAAGGCGTCGCCGACGCAGACGCAGATTTACGCGGTGCCGCTGGCCGGCGGTGCCATCGCGCAGCTGTCCAAGCCCAATGGCACGCATGCCGCCAGCTTCGCCAAGAACGCCAGCGTGTATGTCGATAGTTGGTCCAACACCACCACGCCGCCGCAGATCGAACTGTTCCGCGCCAACGGCGAAAAGATCGCCACCCTGCTGGTCAACGACCTGGCCGATCCGCAGCATCCCTACGCCGCCTACCGCGCCGCGCAGCGTCCGGTCGAGTTCGGCACCATGACCGCTGCCGACGGCAAGACCCAGCTGCACTACCGGCTGATGAAGCCGGACGGGTTCGACCCGGGCAAGCGCTACCCGGTGGTGGTCTATGTGTACGGCGGTCCGGCCGCGCAGACCGTGGTCGACGGCTGGCCCGGCCGCGGCGATGCGCTGTTCGACCAGTACCTGGCGCAGCACGGCTATGTGGTGTTCTCGCTGGACAACCGCGGCACGCCGCGCCGCGGCCGCGATTTCGGTGGTGCGCTGTACCAGCACCAGGGCACCGTGGAAGTGGACGACCAGTTGCGCGGCGTGGCCTGGCTGAAGGCGCAGCCGTGGGTGGATGCGGCGCGTATCGGCGTGTACGGCTGGTCCAACGGCGGCTACATGACCCTGATGCTGCTGGCCAAGCACAGCGAGGCCTATGCCTGCGGCGCCGCCGGCGCGCCGGTGACCGACTGGGGTCTGTACGACAGCCACTACACCGAGCGCTACATGAACCTGCCCAAGGCCAATCCCGATGGCTACCGCGACAGCCGCGTGGCCGCGCACCTGGACGGGCTGACCTCGCAACTGCTGCTGCTGCACGGCATGGCCGACGACAACGTGCTGTTCACCAATTCCACCTCGCTGATGAGCGAACTGCAGAAGCGCGGCAAGCTGTTCGAGCTGATGACCTATCCGGGCGCCAAGCACGGCCTGTCCGGCAGCAACGCGCTGCACCGCTATCGCACCACCGAAGCCTTCCTGGCGCGCTGCCTCAAGCCCTGAGTGCGCCGTTCCGCTTCCACCTTCCCGCTTCCGCACGACAAGGAGTGACGTCATGTCGAGTCCGCCACCGCTGCCCGGCACGCCCGGTCCCACCTCCGCCACGGCGCTGCCACCGGCCAAGCGCGGCTGGTGGGCGCGGCATTGGAAGTGGGCGGTGCCGCTGATCGTGCTGGTGCTCGGCGCCCTGCTGCTGGCGTCGATCGCGGTGTTCGTGCTCGGCATCGCGCGCGTCACCAAGTCGTCCGAGCCGTACCGGGTCGGTGTGATGGCCGCGCAACACGACCCGCGCGTGGCGGCTGCGCTGGGCGCGCCGATCAAGGACGGCATCATGCCCAGCGGCAGCTTCAACAGCAGCGGCGGCGGCAGTGGCAATGCCGAGCTGAGCGTGTCGCTGCACGGCAGCCGCGCCAACGGCACCCTGTACATCGAAGCCGAGCGCCATGCGGGCGAGTGGCACTACACCACCTTGCAGGTGTTGCCGGATGCGGGTGAAGCGATCCCGCTGCTCGATGCGCTCGGGCAGGACGCCGAGGACGAGGACGAAGAGGCGGACGGGATGGCGGTCGAGGCGCCGCCGGTGCCCGCCACAGATGTCGACGACAGTGCCACGCCGGCAGAGGCCGACGCGACGAAGTAGCGAGGTGGCGAACCTTCTGCCGCTCACCGCGTCCCATGGTGCGTGGGTGGCGCCATGGGGATGGGCGATCGCACCGCCATGTCCTGCAATCGCGCGCCTCTGCTGCCGGCACAGCATCTGCGCGACCGCGGCGGCGTAGTCTTCACCCGCATGCTGCACCGCGGCGTGGCGGCGGCCATGACCTCCGGCAGATGGCCGAGCCGGCACGCGCCGCGTACGGTCCTGACATCATTCTGTCGGAGCTGTGCCATGAAGCCACGTGTCCTCGCCATCGCCCTGACCCTGGCACTGGCGACGCCCTTACCGTTTTCGGCGATGGACGCGGCGGCCGCACCGGCGGCCGCATCCGGCACGCGCGCGCCGGCCTGGGTGGAGCGTAGCAATGCGTTCGCGCAGATCCTGCTGCAGGCGCAGGCGCCGTTCCAGGCCGAGGAAGTGAGCTTCTTCGGCGTGCCGGGATTCGACGACCAGGTCTCCGATTTCGGGCCCGACAACGCGCGGCGTTTCCGCGAGGCGACCGCTGCCGCGCGCCGCACGCTGCAGGAAAAACTGCAGGTGGAGCGCGATCCGAACGTGCGCCAGGATCTGGCGATCCTGATCCAGGCCGCCGACCAGTCCATCGAGGGCAGCACGCTCAACGAGCGTTTCTTGCTGCCATGGACCGACGCGCCGCAGCACGTGTTCGGCGGCATCAACAACCTGTTGTCCGAGCAGGTGCCGGCGGCGCGCCGCGCCAAGGCGCTGCTGCGGTTGCAGCGTTACGTGGGCCTGGCGCCGGGCAGCACCTCGATCCTGCTGCTGGCGCGGCAACGCTACGAAGAAAAGCGCGCCGACGGCAATCTCCTGCAGCCGACCAGGCGCGAGGTCGAGCAGGCCTTGAGCAACGTCGATACCTACGCCAAGGGCATTCGCGCGCTGTTCGCCGAGTACAAGATCACCGGCGCGGATGCGGCGCTGGCGGCGCTGGACAAGCAGTTCCAGGACTACGCCACGTGGACGCGCACGGTGGTGCTGCCGCAGGCGCGCGAGGATGCGCGCCTGCCGCCCGAGCTGTATGCGTTCCAGCTCAAGCAGGTCGGTATCGACATCGCTCCCCAGCTGCTGATGCAGCGCGCGCAGCTGGAATTCATGGAAACCCGCGCGGCGATGCAGCAGCTGGCGCCGCTGGTGGCCGCGGCCAAGGGCCTGCGCGGCGACGATGCCCGCGACTACCGCACGGTGCTGCGCGCGCTCAAGCGCGACACCATTGCCGACGACAAGCTCGAAGCCCACTACCGCAGCGTCATCGACCGCATCGATCCGATCATCCGCCAGCAGCGCATCGTCGACGTGCCGCAACGGCCGATGCAGATGCGCCTGGGCTCGCCGGCGGAAAGCGCCGCGCAACCGGCGCCGCATTTCCGCCCGGCGCCGCTGGTCGGCAACACCGGCGAGCAGGGCACCTTCGTGCTGCCGCTGGGCAATCCGGACAGTGCCGGCAAGGGCGAGCACTACGACGACTTCAACTTCGGCGCCGCGGCATGGACGCTGAGCGCGCACGAGGGCCGGCCCGGCCACGAACTGCAGTTCACCGCCATGGTCGAGCGCGGCGTGTCGCTGGCGCGCAGCCTGTTCGCGTTCAACTCGGTCAACGTCGAAGGCTGGGCGCTGTACGCCGAGGCCGAGATGGTGCCGTACGAGCCGCTGGACGGACAGTTGATCGCCTTGCAGTTCCGCCTGCTGCGCGCAGCGCGTGCCATGCTCGACCCGATGCTCAATCTCGGCCTGATCGACCGCGAGCGGGCGCGGCTGGTGCTGGAGAACGACGTCGGCCTGTCGCCGGCGATGGCCCGGCAGGAACTGGACCGCTACATGGTGCGCGCGCCCGGCCAGGCCGGCAGCTACTTCTACGGCTACAGCCGCATCCTGGAACTGCGCATGCGCACCGAACTGGCGCTGGGCGCCAGGTTCGACCGCCTGAAGTTCAACAACTTCCTGCTGGACCAGGGGCTGCTGCCCCCGGACCAACTGGCCGCGGCGGTGGACGAGGATTTCGTACCGTCGCAGCGCAAGTGAGGGCGGCCATCGCATCGCTGCGCGAAAGCGCAGCGGCACGGCCCTCAGTGCTCGTACGGCACGCTTTCCGGGCGCCGGCTAGGATCCGTCCAGTTGCCTTGTTTGGCGGCTGCCGGACAGATTTCCTCGTATTGCTTCACCGCGGCGATCGCGGTAGGCGTCCATGCGCCGCAATGCCAGCCATGCTTGCAGCAGCGGACCGGACTCGCCTTCCAGCAGTATCCAGGGTCCGCTTGCCATGTGCCGCTGATCGGATCGACCGGGCTCCAGTTCTTGTCGACACCCTTGCAACCTTGGGTACAGAACACGAACGGATCATTGTCGCGGCACACGAGCTTCTGGTAGACCGGTGCGGCGGTGGCGTGAAACGACAGCAAACAAGCAGCGAAAATCCATATCAAGCGCTTCATGGGCTCTCCTTCTGGACGGACACGACTCAGCGGTCTTGTGCTGTTTGAAGACGATCCAACTCGCCGATTCCCTACCCGTGCGAGCGGAATGCAGCAGCTTCGCGGCAGGCCGGGATCGCCGGCCTGCCGACGGTGGACCATAGCGCAGGAATGTTGCAGCGCTTCATGACAGGCATGGCGATCCGGAGCGGGCATTGCCGCTGCGCGTTGCGCTCGTTGCCGTGCCCTCAACGATCCCCGGGGGCCGCCTGCGCGGGCGCCTGCGCCCCCGGCGGCACCCAGATCGCCATGCCGGCGGCACGCTTCTGCGTGGTGGGGATGCCGATGCCCAGGCCGCCGCCGACGTGGCCGCCGTAGCTGCCCGCGCCGACCGACAGGCCGCCGCCGGAGCGCTGCGACCCCACGCCCATCAGTACCACGCCGTTGGCGCCGAGCTTGGCCGCGTCGCGCTTGAGCCGGTCCACCGCCGCGTCGGTCTGGCCCTGGGTGCCGAAGCCGGCCGCGCTGGAGGCTTCGAGCTGGGCGATATCCACCGCCCCCGGCGGCGGCGCGGAGTAGATCTGCACCAGTGCCGGATCGATCGGCGGGCGCGCCGCGCCGACCATCACTTTCGAGGAACTGGCGCAGCCGGCCAGGGCCAGCAGCAGCGCCAGCGGCAACAGCGGTCGGATGTTCATGGCCTTACCCCCGTGTTCGGATCTCACGCGATCATAGGCGGGCCGGGTGAATCGTGCCGAACCCGCCGCTGTCGCACCCTCGCAGGGCCGCCGTGATCCCCGTGCCAAGAGTTGGGTTGCCTGGCGTTCGCCGCGCGCTATGGTGCAGGCTCACATTCGCACGGAGGCCGGCATGGGCCTGATCAGTCTGCTGTGGGGCATCGTGGCGTTGCTGTGGATGATCCTGGCCTTCATCCCGCTGCTCGGCTGGGGCAACTGGTTCCTGATCCCGTTCGCTGCGGTCGGCGCGCTGATCGCCGCGATCGGGCTGCTGTTCACCGCGGCGCCCAACCGCGGCCGCGCCAAGACCGGCCTGATGCTCAATGCGCTGGTGATCGTGGTCGGGGTGATCCGGTTGAGCCTGGGCGGCGGGGTGATCTGACCTGCGTGCCGGGCGACCGGCATGCTGTGTTGCAGCATGTCGGGCTGCGCACCGCGTCGGCGGGAGTAACATGCGCAGCCGACGGCGGCCCGCGCGCGGGCCGCCCTGCGTTCACGCCGGTGCCGGCGGCGCGGCCTGCGGTGCCTGGCGGCACTGGCCGCGCGACTGGCGCGGCCCCCAACATCCGCCCACCCAGGAGCCTGCACGTGGCCCATCCCCACTATCGCCCCCGGCGCATGCGCCGCGATGCCTTTTCGCGCCGCCTGATGCGCGAACACACCCTCACCGTCGACGACCTGATCTGGCCGGTGTTCGTGCACGACGTGCCCGGGCGCACCCCGATCGTGTCCATGCCGGGCGTGGAGCGGCTGTCGATCGAAGAACTGCTGAAAGAGGCCGAGGCCGCGCTGGAACTGGGCATCCCGGTGATCGACCTGTTCCCGGTGATCGACCCGGCCGGCAAGTCGCTGGACGCGGCCGAGGCCTGGAACCCGGACGGCCTGGCGCAACGCGCGGTGCGCGCGCTGAAGACGCGCTTCCCGGAGCTGGGGGTGATGACCGACGTGGCGCTGGATCCGTACACCAGCCACGGCCAGGACGGCATCATCGACGACCGCGGCTACGTGCTCAACGACATCACCGTCGAGGCGCTGGTGCGGCAATCGCTGTCGCATGCGCAGGCCGGCGTGGACATCGTCTCGCCGTCGGACATGATGGACGGACGCATCGGCGCGATCCGCCGCGCGCTGGATGCCGACGAACATCTGCACGTGCGCATCATGGCCTACTCGGCCAAGTACGCCTCGGCCTTCTACGGGCCGTTCCGCGAGGCGGTGGGCAGCGCCGGCAACCTCGGCAAGGCCGACAAGACCACCTACCAGATGGACCCGGCCAACGGCGACGAGGCCCTGCGCGAGATCGCGCTGGACCTGGAAGAAGGTGCGGACATGGTGATGGTCAAGCCCGGCATGCCCTACCTGGACGTGGTGCGACGGGTGAAGGACGAATTCCGCGTGCCGACCTTCGCCTACCAGGTCAGCGGCGAGTACGCGATGCTCAAGGCGGCGATCGGCAACGGCTGGCTGGACGAGCGCGCCTGCGTGCTGGAGTCGCTGATGGCGTTCAAGCGCGCCGGCGCCGACGGCGTGCTGACCTACTTCGCGCCGCAGGTGGCGCGCTGGCTGCGCGAGGCGCGCTGAGCCGGCGTCCGCTTGTTGGAGGCGCCTCCGTTGCGACGCCGTTCTCGGGAAGGCCCTGTCGCGACTGAAGGGCACCTCCAACAACGGCGAAGGCCATTGGGAGGAGCGGTTCGAGCCGCTCCTGCCATCGAGACAGGACATCATGCCGAGCCGCGGCAATGATGCGTCATTCGAGGTGCCCTGAAGTCGCTCCTGTACAGGCGGCGATCTTGCGCTCCATTTGCGTGGATCTTCGTAGGCGCGGCGTCAGCCACGCCTACGCACACATCGGCGTCATGCCGATGGTGTCGTCGCCGGCAGACAGCCCAGCCCCTGCAGCGTCGCCTCCACCGCCACGTCCAGCGGCGTATGCGGTTCTTCGCCGAGCAGTTCCAGCAGCCGCGCATTGCGCATGCGCAGCGGGTGCCGCCACAGCGGGCGCATCTCGTGCAGTTCGCGCGCCAGCGGCCAGAACGGCTGGGCCAGGGTCAGCAGCGGCCACGGGAAGCGGCGCGTGCGCGGCGGCGCCAGGCCATGGCGCTGCGCCACCCGCGCGATCGCCGCGGCCATCTGCGTGCCGTCGGCGTCCCAGTGCCCGTCCATGTGCAGGCGGGCGAACGCCGGCAGGCGCGTGCGCTGTTGCAGCAGCGCCAGCATGGTCCGCGCCACGTCCGGCACGTAGGCCCATTGGTGGCCGACACCTGGATCGCCCGGCAGGGTCACCGTCGTGACCGGCCGTCCCCGTCGCACCAGCCCCTGCGCGAACCAGCTGTTGCCCACGCGCGGGCCGAAGAAGTCGCCGGCGCGCACCACGATGGCGCGTGCGCCTCGTGCGGTCGCGGCCTGCAGGCGCCGCTCCAGCTCCACCCGGATCGCGCCCTTGCGGCTGACCGGGGCCTGTGGCGCTTCTTCGTCCGGCGCCGGGTAGGCGTCCGGGCCGTAGTTGTAGACCGTGCCCGGCAGGACCACGGTGGCGCGCTCGGCGATCGCTGCGGCCACGGTGTTGTCGATCATCGGCAGCACCAGCTCCGACCAGCGCCGGTAACCGGGCGGGTTCACCGCATGCACGATCACCGCGCAGCCCTTGGCCGCCTGCCGCACGTCGGCCTGTCGCAGCGCATCGCCGCGGTGCCAGTGGATGCCGTCGCGCTCCACGCTGGGGTGGGCGAGGCCGCGCTGCAGGGCGCGCACCTGCCAGCCGGCGTCGCGCATCTGCCGCGCCAGTTCGCCGCCGATGCCGCCGCTGGCGCCCAGCACCAGGGCCGTGGAAGAAGAAGAGGACATGGCAGCGCTCCGTCGGGGTCGGAGCTCAGTCTCGGTGCCGGTGCCACAGAAGAAAATTGGCGAAGAGCGCCGACCAGCTATACATTTCTGTATGGACAATACGATCGGCTGGGAACTCTACCGCTCCTTCCTGGCGGTGCTGGAGGAGGGTTCGTTGTCGGCGGCGGCACGCGCGCTGGGGCTGACCCAGCCCACGGTCGGCCGTCACGTGGCGGCGCTGGAACAGGCGCTGGCGGTGCCGCTGTTCGTCCGCTCGCAGACCGGCCTGCTGCCCACCGATGCCGCCCTGGCCTTGCGCGGGCATGCGCAGGCGATGGGCAGCCTGGCCGCGTCGCTGCAGCGCGCGGCGGGCCGCCACGGCGATGCGGTGCGCGGCGCGGTGCGCATCGCCGCCAGCGAGGTGATCGGCGCGGAAGTGCTGCCGCCGGTGCTGGCGGCCTTGCGCCGCGCGCATCCGCACCTGCGGCTGGAACTGGTGTTGAGCAATCGGGTGCAGGACCTGCTGCACCGCGAGGCCGACGTGGCGGTACGCATGACCCGGCCCACCCAAGACGTGCTGGTCGCGCGCCGCGTCGGCGAGGTGGCGGTGGCGCTGTTCGCGCACCAGGACTACGTGGACCGGCATGGTCTGCCGCAGGCGCTGGAGGAACTGCCGCAGCACGCGCTGATCGGATTCGATACGGAAACGCCGTTCCTGCGCGCCGCCCGCAGTGCGCTGCCGCCGTGGCGGCGCGAGGCGTTCGCGTTGCGCGCCGACAGCGACCTGGCGCAACTGGCCTTGCTGCGCGCCGGCTGCGGCATCGGTTTCTGCCAGGTCGCGCTGGCGCGGCGCACGCCGACGCTGCTGCCGGTGCTGCCGCAGCAGGTGCGCGTCGGCCTGGAAAGCTGGATCGTGATGCACCAGGACGTACGCGGCAGCGCCGCTTGCAGTGCCGTGTTCTCGGCCCTGGTCGAGGCGATGACCGCGCACACCGCCTGAGGGGCGTGCGCTTGCGGTGGCGGCCGGCTGGCGCACACGCGCCGCCGGCCGCCCCAACCCGGGCAGGGAATCAGGACGCTTTTACCAATCCCGACTCCCCACTCCCGAATCCCCGCTTACGGCAACGTCAGCGCGATCGGGTTGGCCTTCATGCTGGCGCTGATCGCCGGGAACGGATCCACGCCGGACATGGTGATGACGTCGTTGATCGACACCACGTCGCAGTTGATGGTGCTGTCGTTGACGCACATGTAGGCGGCCGCGCCGTTGCCCGGTTCGTACACCGCCTTCCACACGTAGTCCGGGATCTGCACGTGGTCGGCGCCGATGCTGCTGCGCGTGCCGCTATCGAAGGCCGGGCCGGTGACCACATAGACCTCGCCGCGCTGCTTGGCCAGCTGACGCACCTGCTCTTCGATCCGCGCCCACTCGCCGGTGTTGAGCTTGTGGTCCTGCGGGACCACGTTGGCCATCGAGAAGGTTTCCTTCTCCGAGTTGGTGGTCGAGGCGTCGCCGGCCGGGGTCATGTGGCCGCGGTCGAAGCCGGAGTTGGTGTAGTCCGAGGTGTGCGAGCGGTCGGCGGCCGGGATGCCGGTCTCGTCGTGGAAGGAGCCGACGCGGCCGATCGATTCGGCGCCGGCGACCTGCTGGTCGGTGATGTGCTCGGCCGAGTACAGCGGACCCTTGGTCACGCCGGAGGCCATCAGCACGTATTCGGTATGGCAGACCTCGGTGGTGCGGCTGGTGATCGACGCGTCGAGCGTCGGCGCCTTGCCGCCGGCGTAGAGCGTGGGACAGCTGGTGGCGGCGCTTGCCGCCTGGGCGGCGAACAGCGCAAGCAGGGCAAGACAACCGCGCAGGGAGACGGACATTGCAGCAACCTCGGCTGGTCAGGAGAGGTGAAGAAACTGGCGAGATTCGATGTCTGTCGGGTGACCGCTGGATGTGCCGCAAATGGCAACTGCGCCGTGGGTCACGTTTGGCGGTAGACGTCGCGCGGCGACGGATCAATCGCATGCGATAAGCGTTCTCATTTACAATGCGCGACCGCCCTGTCCCGCACCGCGCCGACGTGATCAAGTCCTTGTTGTTCCAGCTGCACTGGCTGCTCGGCATCAGCGCCGGGCTGGTGCTGTCGGTGATGGGCCTGAGCGGGGCCACGCTCGCCTTCGAGGACGAGATCGTGCGCCTGGCCAATCCGCCGCTGGCCGCCATCGCCGCGCGTCATGCCGCCGGCGAGCAGCCGCTGCCGCTGGCCGAGCTGGCGCGGCGCCTGGACCTGGAAGGGGCGCACCGCAGCAACCGCGTGTTGATCGATCCGACCGGCACGCGGCCGTCCGCGGTGCGCCTGCCCGGCCGCGACGGCGGCCGCCTGTACTTCGACCCCTACACCGGCGCGGTGCTGCCGGCGCCGCGCCTGGATGGGTTCTTCTCCTTCGTCGAAGACCTGCACCGGCGCCTGGCCGCCGGCGAGCGCGGCAAGGCGGTCACCGGGGTTTGCGCCTTCGTGCTGATCTTCTTCTGCCTGTCCGGCCTGTACCTGCGCTGGCCGCGGCGCTGGTGGAGCTGGCGCGCCTGGTGGGCGGTGGAGTGGAACCGGCAGGGACGCAGCTTCCTGTGGAGCCTGCACTCGGTGATCGGCACCTGGTGTCTGCTGGTGTACCTGCTGATCGCCGCGACCGGGCTGTACTGGTCCTACGACTGGTACCGGCAGGGGCTGGTGGCGATGCTTGGCGGCGATGCCGCACCCAAGGAGAAGGAGGGCGGCCGTGGCGGGAAGCCACCGGCGGTGGACTACGCGCGGCTGCAGGCGGCCCTCGCCACCGTGCCGGCCGCGCAGCGCGCCTACCTGGACCTGCGCCTGCCCGGCCGCAGCGGCCAGCCGATCGTGGCCCGCTACCTGCCGCCCGATCCGGCGCACGACCGCGCCTACGACAGCGTGGAGCTCGATCCGGCCAGTGGCCGCGTCCTGCGCCACCTGGAGTATCGACAGCAACCGCTGGGCCGGCGCCTGCTGACCAGCATGTTCGCGCTGCACAGCGGCAGCTTCTTCGGCCTGCCCGGGCGCGTGGCGATGCTGCTGGCGAGCCTGTGCATGTCGCTGTTCTTCGTTACCGGCTGGATGCTGTACCTGGACCGCCGGCGCAAGAAGCGCGCATTGCGCGCCGCGCGCCGCGCGCTGCCGGGGCTGGTCGGCGATGCCGCCGGCGCCTGGCTGGTGGGCTTCGCCAGCCAGAGCGGCCTGGCCGAGCGCCTGGCCTGGCAGACCGCCGCGCAATTGCAGGCGGCCGGGCTGGCGGTGGAGGTGCGTTCGCTGGCGCAGCTGGACCTGGCCCAGCTGCGCGGCAGCCAGCGCGCGCTGTTCGTGGTCAGCACCTTCGGCGACGGCGAACCGCCGGACGCGGCGCGTGGCTTCGTGCGCCGCGTGCTGCGCCAGGCGCAGGCCCTGCCGGAGCTGCGCTACGCCATGCTCGGCCTGGGCGATCGCCAGTACCCGCAGTTCTGCGGCTTCTCGCGGGAGGTGCAGCACTGGCTGGACGCGCAGGGCGCACAGGCGCTGTTCCCGCCACTGGAAGTGGACAACGCCGATCCGCAGGCACTGGCGCAGTGGCAATGGCAACTGTCCGCGCTCACCGGCGTGGCGGCGTCGGCGCCGGTGCTGCAGGCACCGGAGCCGCTGGACTGGGGCCTGGCCGGTCGCGTCCTGCTCAATCCCGGCAGCGCCGGCGCGCCGGTGTGGCGTATCGACCTCGTGCCACCGCCGCAGGCGCACTGGCATGCCGGCGACATCCTGGAAGTGCAGCCCTGCCATGCGGCCGACGCGATCCGCACCTGGCTCGCCGCACAGGCGCTGGACGCGGAACAGACGGTACAGGCCGATGGCCTGCGGCAGCCGCTGTGGCAGGCGCTGGCGTCACGCGCGCTGACGCCGCCGGCGCCGGGCGACGACCTGCAGGCCTGGGTGGACGCGCTGCCGACCCTGCCGCTGCGCGAATACTCGATCGCTTCGGTGCCGGCCGACGGGCTGCTGCAACTGGTGGTGCGCCTGACCCTGCGCGACGACGGCCGCCCCGGCGTGGGCGCCGGCTGGCTGTGCCAGCATGCGCCGGTGGGCGCGGTGCTGCGCGCGCAGGTGCGGGCCAACCCCGGGTTCCGCCGGCATGGCGATGCGCCCATGCTGCTGATCGGCAACGGCACCGGTATCGCCGGCCTGCGCAGCCTGCTGCGCGAGGCCGCGCTGGCCGGTGTGCAGGGGCACTGGCTGTTGTTCGGCGAACGCAATGCCGCGCACGATGCGCTGTTCGGCGACGAGCTGCAGGCGTGGCAGGCCGCCGGCCATCTGCAGCGCCTGGACCTGCTGTTCTCGCGCGACCAGGCGCACAAACGCTACGTGCAGGACGGGTTGCGCGAGTCTGCCGACGCGGTCCGCGACTGGGTGGCGCGTGGCGCTACCGTGTACGTCTGCGGCAGCCTCGCGGGCATGGCGCGCGGCGTGGATACGGCGTTGCGCGAGATCCTGGGCGAGGACACGCTGGATGCGCTCAGCGCGGATGGGCGCTATCGGCGCGATGTGTATTGAGGCGATGCGCCGATCGCAGTGCGATCCAGGCTCTTGCGTGCCAGCCCTGATCGTCGCTGCGCATCATGATGCTGGGCAGAGGACGGTGGCAGCAATTTCAGCGAGCCACTGATCCGAGCGGAATGCGCGCGTGCAGCAACCGGGCGATGCGTCCGAGTGCCATGCGTCGGGACTGAAGTCCCTCCCACAACGGCCTTCTGGTCCCGCTTGTTGTGTGTCGGCGCGGCAGCAGACCGGCATCTGCCTCGCGTCGCCGCGCAATCCGCTTACCTGCAGTCGCCGCTACCGGTGGCGGCCGGTGCCTTGATCCGGTACAGGTCGCGCTTGCCGGCCCTGGGCGCGCGGGCGCTGCCGGACAGCAGCAGTTCGCTGGGCTTGGACGCATCCAGCACGGCGCCGGCGGTGTGGCCGTCGCTGCCGTTGAACGACAGCGCCAGCGGCTGCGGATCCGCGTAGCGGCCACCGGCGCATTGCGCCAGCAGCACCTGGCTGCTCGTACCGCCATGGGCACGCGCGAACAGCAGCGCACGGCCGTCGCCCAGCCACGCCGCATCGGTCTCGTCGTCGGCGCTGTTGACCCCGGCCAACGCCTGCGGTGCTGCGAACGCCTGGCCCTCCTGGCGCGCCACGAACAGGTCCAGGCCGCCGGCGCCGCCATGGCCGTCGCTGGCGAACAGCAGCCGCGTGCCGTCCAGCGACAGGGTCGGCGCACGCTCGTTGCCCGGCGAATTCACTGCCGCGCCCAGGTTCTGCGGCGCGCCATAGCCGCCGTCGGCCAGCACCGGCGCGCGGTACAGGTCGGTGCCGCCGTGGCCGCCGGGGCGATCCGAGGCGAAGTACAGCCAGCGCCCATCGGCGCTGAAGAACGGGTCGCTGTCCAGGCTCGGCGAGTTCACGGGCGCCGGCAGCGGTTGCGGGTCGCGCCAGCGGCCGTCGCGCAGCACGGCCTGCCACAGGTCGCCGCCGCCGGGCCCGCCGGCGCGGTCGGGACTGGCCCAGACGATGCGCTGGCCGTCGGGCGCGACGCTGGCGCGGGTCTCGTCGGCGGCGGTCGATACCACGCCCATGCCCTCGATGCCGAATTCGGAAAGCGCGAACGCACACGGCGCGCAGAGTAAACTCGCGGCCAGCGCGAGCGGCAGGGCAGGGGTCCGCATGAGGGATTCCATGGAATGTCGCCGCCAGTCTAAAACAACCAACGAGCGCTCCATGCCCAACTCCCGTTTTGCCGTGTTCGGCCATCCCGTCGCCCATTCGCTGTCGCCGCACATCCATGCCGCCTTCGCCAAGCAGACCGGCATCGCCCTGCAGTACGAGGCGATCGACGTCCAGGCCGACGGGTTCGCCGCGGCGCTGGCCGCCTTCGCCGCCGCCGGCGGTGTCGGCGCCAACGTGACCCTGCCGCTGAAGGAAGCCGCGTTCGCCCACAGCGTGGT
Source organism: Xanthomonas sontii (assembly GCF_040529055.1). Taxonomy (NCBI): domain Bacteria; kingdom Pseudomonadati; phylum Pseudomonadota; class Gammaproteobacteria; order Lysobacterales; family Lysobacteraceae; genus Xanthomonas; species Xanthomonas sontii. Next base: position 1,176,244 of record NZ_CP132342.1, read on the forward strand.
GCACAGCGCACGCGCGCAGTCGGCCGGTGCGGTCAACACCCTCAGCTTCCGCGACGGCCAGTGGCATGGCGACAACACCGACGGCGCCGGCCTGGTGCGCGACCTGACCGGCCGCAACGGCCTGGACCTGCGCGGCCGCCGTGCGCTGCTGCTGGGCGCCGGCGGCGCCGCGCGCGGCGTGGCGCCGGCGCTGCTGGAGGCCGGCGTACAGCAACTGGTGGTGGTCAACCGCGCGCCGGAACGCGCCGACGCGCTGGTCGATGCGCTGGGCGAGCCGGCGCGCGCGATCTCGCGCTACTGGGAGGACCTGCGCGAGTTGGGCGATTTCGAGCTGATCGTCAATGCCACCACCATCGGCCGCGACCCGGCCGCCAGCTTCACCCTGCCGCTGTCGCTGATCAACAGCATGACCCTGGCGGTGGACCTGAACTACGGCGAGGTGGCGATCGCGTTCCTGGCCTGGGCCCGCGCGGCGCACTGCCGCGACACCGTGGATGGCCTGGGCATGCTGGTGGAACAGGCCGCCGAGAGCTTCGAGGCCTGGCACGGCGTGCGCCCGGACACCGACCCGGTGTACGCCGCGCTGCGCGAGCGCGATGCCGTGCTGGTCAGCGCCGACTGAAACACTTCGCCTCCACCCTCTATCCGGGAATAAACGCATGGACGAATCATTGATGCTGCAGGTGCTGACGCGACTGCTCACGCAGTTGCCGCTCGCGCTGGTCTATGTGGTCGGACTGGCGCTGCTGTTCACGCGCCGTCCTGGCCGTGCGCGCACCTTGGGAATCTGCGGGCTGGCGATCCTGCTGCTGGCACTGGGCCTGGGGCTGGCGTTGTGGTTCGTGCCGATGTGGTTGATTTCCCAAGGCCATAGTTACTCGTCGATCTCGAGCTTGTTGGGCATCGTCAACGGCGCGGTCGCCTTGATCTTCGCGGTGGGCATGCTGCTGCTGGTGCTGGCGTTGCGCTTCGCCATGCCGCCGCGCGTCGCAAACCCGCACTGATGGCGTCGCGGCGACCCGCGTCCAGGGAGATCGTGCTGCGAGAACCACAGGGACGCCCGGGTCGCGCCTATGGCGTGGTCCTGGTTGGCGCCGATCGCCCCGTTCGCTGCCCATCAAGAGGAGACCCTGCGTGGACTCTGTCGCCGTGAACTATCTCTTGCTCACCGCGCTGTTCCAGTTCCCGATCCTGGCGATGTCTGCGGTCGGGCTGGGGTTGCTGGCCACGCGCGGCCCTGGCCGGCCGCGTACCCTCGGCTTGTGGGGGTTGGGCGTGCTGGTGCTGGTCGTGGTACTGACGACGGGCATGTCGTTGTTGCCGGCGTGGCTGATGTCGCGCGCGGCGAACGCGACCGAATCCAACCTGTGGATGGTCACGTCGGAGGCGATCGTCGCGCTGCTGACGGCAGTGAGCGCGCTGTTGCTGGTGCTGGCGTTGTGGTTCGCCCTGCCGGCGCGGCGGGCGCCATCGAACTGAAGAACAAGGGCGTGCGTCGTCCAGGGAGGCGAGGATGTTGGCGATAAGCGTGCACCCGGTGCTGGACATGAGCGTGCTGACCGGCGGGCTCGGCCTGCTGGCGCGGCTGTTGCTGCCGCTGATCGCGTTGCTGCTGCTCCCGCGGCTGGCGCCGGGCCGCGCACGCACGCTGGCGCGGCTCGGGCTGACGGTGCTGCTGATGGGCGCGATCCTGCCGCGCCTGTTGAACGCGGTGCTGGGCTGGGTGGAACTGATGACGCCCCAGTTCCGCGGCACCCATCCGGACGCCTATGCGCTGGTGCATCTGCTGGACGATGCGCTGTACGTGGCTGGCCTGTCCCTGCTGCTGCGCGCGCTGTGGCTGGCGCTGCCGCGCAAGGCCGCGCCGCCGCCGCCATAACGCGGCGCGCAGCACCGTTCAGTTCCAGCGTTTCAGTCCCTGCGACGGGACGTGAGAAAATGCCGGGATGACCGATTCCGCTTCGCCGTCGACGCCGCCCGCGTCCGGCCCGTCCCCGCGTCAGCTCACCGAACCGGTCAAGCTGGCCATCCGCGATGCCTACGCCAAGCTGCAGGCCAATACGCCGGGCTTCCGCGTGCGCCGCGCGCAGAGCCAGATGATCGGCGTGGTCTCGCGCGCGCTCGGCACCTCCGGCGGCGTCGGCGTGGCCGAGGCGCCCACCGGCGTCGGCAAGAGCCTGGGCTATCTGACCGCCGGCGTGCCGATCGCCCTGGCCAGCAAGAAGAAGCTGGTGATCAGCACCGGCACGGTGGCGCTGCAGTCGCAGCTGGTCGAGCGCGATATCCCGGCCTTTCTCAAGGCCACCGGGCTGGAGGCCACGGTGGCGCTGGCCAAGGGCCGCACCCGCTACCTGTGCACGCGCAACGTCGCCGAGCTGCATGGCGAGGCCGCGCAGGACAGCATGTTCGAGGACGAGGCGCCGCTGTACGACCGCCCGTTGAGCCCGGCCGAGGCCGAGCAGGCGCGGGCGTTGGCCAAGGCCTACGCCGACAGGACCTGGAACGGCGACCTGGATGCCGCGCCGGAGCCGGTGCCGCCGTCGCTGCGTGCGCGCATCACTACCAATGCGGCCGGCTGCGCCGGGCGCCGCTGTTCGTTCGCGGTGCAGTGTCCGGTGCTGAAGGCGCGCAGCGAGGTGCGCGATGCGCAGATCGTGGTCACCAACCACGCCTTGCTGCTGTCGGCGCTGTCGCTGGGCGACAGCGACAACGGCCAGCCGCTGATCGCGCCGCCGTCGGACATGCTGCTGGTGCTCGACGAGGGCCACCACATCGCCGGCGTCGCCATCGACCAGGGCGCGGCGAACCTGCCGCTGGACGAGATGGCGCGGCGCACCGGCCGCCTGCAGGCGCTGGTCGGCGCCGCCTACCGGCTCGCCGACAAGGACCGCATCGGCAACCAGTTGCCCAACGAGGCGGTCGAACTGGCCGCGCAGGTGGCCAAGGGCCTGAAGGCGTTCCGCGCCGAGATCGAACGGGTGTGGGTGCCGGAGCCGGGCCAGGACGAACCGATGTGGCGCGCGCCCAACGGCCGCCTGCCCGAGGACTGGAAGCCGCTGATCGATGCGCAGGCGCAGGACACCGGGGCGCTGCTGAACTGGGTGCAGGCCGCACACCAGATGGCGGCCAAGTCCAAGCAGGAGGACGCGGCCAAGGAACGCCTGCAGCGCAACCTGGGCATGGCCCTGGAGATGGTCGAGCAGCAGTACGCGCTGTGGCTGGGCTGGCGCCGCGAGGACCAGGACGGGCAGCCGCCGATGGCGCGCTGGATCACCGCCTCGCGCGATGCCGATCTGATCTGCCATTGCTCGCCGGTGTCGGCCGCGCAGGTGCTGCGCTCGCTGCTGTGGAGCGAAGTGGATGCGGCCGTGCTGACCTCGGCCACGCTCACCGGCGGCGGCGACTTCCAGGCGCTGGCGATCGACAACGGCCTGCCCGCGCATGCGGAGATGGTGTCGCTGTCCTCGCCGTTCGATCTGCCCAACCAGGCCGAGCTGATCGTGCCGGCGTTCCCGGTGGCGCCGGACGACCGCGAGGGCCATCCGCGCGAAGTGGCACGCTACCTGGTGCGCGAACTGGACTGGGGCAAGGGCTCGATCGTGCTGTTCACCTCGCGCTGGAAGATGCTCAAGGTGGCCGACCTGCTGCCGCTCGCGCAGCGCAACCGCGTGCTGGTGCAGGGCGACGGTTCCAAGTCGCAGATGATCGGCGAGCACATGCGCCGCATCGGCGCCGGCGAAGGCTCGGTGCTGTTCGGCCTCAATTCCTTCGGCGAGGGCCTGGACCTGCCGGGCGAGGCCTGCACCACCGTGGTCATCACCCAGGTGCCGTTCGCGGTGCCGACCGATCCGCAGACCGCCACGCTTGGCGAATGGTTCGAGAGCCGCGGCCTCAACGCCTTCAACCTGATCGCGGTGCCGCACGCGCTGCGCACCCTGACCCAGTTCGCCGGCCGCCTGATCCGCACCGCCGACGACCACGGCCGCGTGATCATTCTCGATTCGCGGCTACTGACCAAGCGCTACGGCAAGCGCATCATCGACGCGCTGCCGCCGTTCAAGCGGGTGATCGGCTAGCCGATGTGACGCCCGTTGGGTTGTCGATGTGACGCCGTTTGCCGAGCTGGCATCGCACTGAGGGCAACGGCGTGCGGTCGCCGCCGCGGCGCGGACAGGTCGTGCGCGCTGGTCTAGTATCGCGGGCGACAGGGGGAATCATGATGCGAATCGCCAGACAGTGGGCGTTCGGAGCGGCGTTGTGCGTGCTGACCGGCATCGCCGTGGCGCAGCCGACGGGCGCACCGACAGAAGACGCAGCAGCGGCAGCGCCGGCCAATCCGGCCTATCGCACGCAACTGCTGCAGTTGATCAGCGACGACGCACAGGCCCGCGCCGATCTCAAGCGCGACTATTCGCCGCAGCGGCTGCAGCACGATACCGTCTCGTTGCGCGCGTATGCGCGCGAGGTGCGAACGGCGCAGAAGGAAAGCCAGGAGCGCCTGACCGATCTGATCCGGCGCCAGGGCTTTCCCGATGCGCAGGCGGTCGGCGCCGACACGGCGCACGCGGTGTTCCTGATAGCCCAGCGCATCACCGAGTCGGCGTTCCGCTCCGACTTCCAGCGCGGCATCGATGCGGCCGTGCAGCGCGAGGCCTACAGCCGCGCCGATCAGACACTGTTCGCCGACCGCAGCCGCGCGCTGAGCGCGAAGCGCTAGCGTCCGCCATCGCGGCGATACGCGCGGTGCATCGCGCCGCGGTGCGCTTGCGGCCGCATCGCCAGGCATCGCCGCTGCCGCTGGCACGCGCGCGCGTCTACATTTTGCGGTCGATCTGCGGCTGCATTGTCGTCGAGTGACGCAGCGACGACGCTGCCGCTGCAACGGATTGCGCGCTCTACCAATGGTCGCGATCACAGTGCGCGGACGCGATTGGCCGCGTCGATGGCACCGATTGCAAGGAACGAATGTTCTGCGCGTCGCACTCCCGCCATGCTGCAGCTCCCTTCACACGAGCCGACGCCATGCGCCCTGGATCCCTGTTGTTGCTTGTCCTGTTGTCGCCTTCCCTGATCCTGTCGGCCAGCGCCGCGCAGTCCACGCTCACCCGCGACAATGGCGCGCCGGTGGGCGACAACCAGAACTCGCAGACCGCCGGCCCCAACGGCCCGACGTTGCTGCAGGACGTGCAACTGATCCAGAAGCTGCAGCGCTTCGACCGCGAGCGCATCCCCGAGCGCGTGGTGCACGCGCGCGGCACCGGCGTGCATGGCGAGTTCACCGCCACCGCCGACATCTCCGACTTGAGTAAGGCCAAGGTGTTCGCGCCGGGCACGACCACGCCGGTGTTCGTGCGCTTCTCCTCGGTGGTGCACGGCAACCATTCGCCGGAGACGCTGCGCGATCCGCACGGTTTCGCCACCAAGTTCTACACCAGCGAAGGCAACTGGGACCTGGTGGGCAACAACTTCCCGACCTTCTTCATCCGCGATGCGATCAAGTTCCCGGACATGGTGCATGCGTTCAAGCCGGACCCGCGCACCAACCTCGACGACGATGCGCGCCGCTTCGACTTCTTCTCGCACGTGCCCGAGGCGACCCGCACCCTGACCCTGCTGTACTCCAACGAAGGCACGCCGGCCGGCTACCGCTTCATGGACGGCAACGGCGTGCATGCCTACAAGCTGGTCAACGCGCAGGGCCAGGTGCACTACGTCAAGTTCCACTGGAAGAGCCTGCAGGGCCTCAAGAACCTGGATCCGCAGCAGGTGGTGACGGTGCAGGGCAAGGACTACAGCCACCTGACCAACGACCTGGTCGGCGCGATCAAGCGCGGCGACTATCCGAAGTGGGACCTGTACATCCAGGTGCTCGCGCCCGAGGACCTGGCCAAGTTCGACTTCGATCCGCTGGATGCCACCAAGATCTGGCCGGGCGTGCCCGAGCGCAAGATCGGGCAGATGGTGCTGAACAGGAACGTGGACAACTTCTTCCAGGAGACCGAGCAGGTGGCGATGGCGCCGGCCAATCTGGTGCCGGGCATCGAGCCGTCGGAAGACCGCCTGCTGCAGGGGCGGATCTTCTCCTACGCCGACACGCAGCTGTACCGCGTCGGCACCAATGGCCTGAGCCTGCCGGTGAACCGGCCGCGCGTGGCGGTCAACAACGGCAACCAGGACGGCGCGATGAATGCCGGCAGCACCAGCAGCGGCGTGAACTACGAGCCGAGCCGTCTCAGCCCGAGGCCGCAGGATCCGAACGCGCGCTACAGCCAGTTGCCGCTGTCCGGCACCACCCAGCAGGCCAGGATCACGCGCGAGCAGAACTTCAAGCAGGCCGGCGAACTGTTCCGCAGCTACAGCAAGAAGGAACAGCAGGACCTGATCCAGAGCTTCGGCGAATCGCTGGCCGGCACCGACGACGCGAGCAAGCACATCATGCTGTCGTTCCTGTACAAGGCCGACCCGGCCTACGGCAGCGGCGTGGCGCGGGTGGCCAAGGGCGACCTGGCGCGGGTCAAGCAATTGGCTGCGCAGCTGCAGGATTGATCCGTCCCACGCGCGGCCCGGCGGCGGCATCGCCGCGCCGCGCACTTTCTTGCGGAGACTCCCCATGCGTCGTGTTGTCCTCTTCCTTCTTGGCCTCGCGGTCAGCGCCACGGCGGTCGCTGCACCGGCCGCGCCGGCGGCGCCCGATCCGGCCGCGGTGCAGGCGCAATTGCGCAGCTACTTCTTCGATGCCGCGCGGCAGGGCCGCCAGGACATGCTGGCCGAGTTCATCCGCGCCCATTACGACCTCGATACCCGCGACGACAAGGGTTACACCGCGCTGATCCTGGCCGCCTACCACGGCCAGCAGGCGGCGGTGGAGCAGTTGCTGCGCGCCGGTGCCGATCCCTGCGCGCAGGACAAGCGCGGCAACACCGCGCTGATGGGCGCGATCTTCAAGGGCGAGCTGAGCATCGCCAAGCGGCTGATGCAGGCCGATTGCGCGCCGGACCAGCGCAACAACGCCGGTCAGACCGCGGCCATGTATGCGGCGCTGTTCCAGCGCACCGAGGTGCTGAAGGACCTCGCCGCCAAGGGTGCCGACCTGCAGGCCAGGGATGCGCAAGGCAACGACGTGGCCAAACTGCAGCGCGGCGAGTTCGCGACCGCACCGGCGCGCTGAGCGGTCCCGCCTCGCTCCACCTCCGGAGCGGAGGCCGGGACCGGCAATCGCACGGCGCGTGGATCGCAGGCCGCGGATCGGCGAAAATGCCCGGGTGGCCGGTTCCTCCGGCCCGCCGCGGCCCGTGCCGCCGCTGTTCCCGCTCCGGCGGGCGGTGGCGCCGCAGGGCCGCGTGCTGCCCTGTCGGCATCGTGCCGGCGCTCTGCCGCGGCCAGCCGTCGCCCATCCCGGATCTGTCTTGAACGCCACTGCCCCCGTTTCGCCCGACCACCTGCCCCTGGCCGAGCGCCTGCGCATTGCCCTGGACCTGCTCGAGACCATCGCCGCCGACCGGCGCGTGCTCGATACCTTGCCGGAAGCCGAGCGGGTGCGCCTGCTGCAGGTGGTCGCCCAGGTCTTCAATCCCGAGCCCAAGGCGCGGCGCAAGCTGCTCAAGGAACAGGCGCGCGAGCGCCACCAGGAGAAGGTGCGCAAGGCCGAGGAGCTGCTGGCGCAGACCGGCATCCGTGCGCTGCGGCGCAAACCGGTGTTCAGCACGCCCAACTATTTCCCGCCGCACACGCCGGAAGCGCTGACCCATGCGCAGGCCGTGGCCGAGGCGCCGGCGGCGCATTCGCCCGAGTTGCGCCACTGCTACGTGTGCAAGCAGAAGTACACCGAGCTGCATCACTTCTACGACCAGATGTGCCCGCCCTGCGCCGAGTTGAACTACTTCAAGCGCACCGAGACCGCGGACCTGCGCGGGCGCGTGGCGCTGCTCACCGGCGGCCGGGTCAAGATCGGCTACCAGGCCGGGCTCAAGCTGCTGCGTGCGGGTGCGGAGCTGATCGTGACCACGCGCTTCCCGCGCGACTCGGCGGCGCGCTACGCGGAGGAGCCGGATTTCGCCGAGTGGGGCCACCGCCTGCAGGTGTACGGGCTGGACCTGCGCCACACGCCCAGCGTCGAGGCGTTCTGCAGCGAACTGCTGGCGACTCGCAGCCGCCTGGATTTCATCGTCAACAACGCCTGCCAGACCGTGCGCCGGCCGCCGCAGTTCTACGCGCACATGCTGGCCGGCGAGACCGCCGCGCTGCACGAGCTGCCCGAGCACGTGCGCCGGCTGGTGGGCCAGTACGAAGGCCTGCGCGGCCCCGATCTGCTGCCGGCTGGGGGCAGCACGCAGCTGGCCGGGGCGGGCCAGGGACGCAGCGGTGCCGACGGCCTGCTGCGCGCCGCGGAGCTGTCGCAGGTGCCGCTGCTGGCCGACGACCTGCTCGCCCAGCAGCACCTGTTCCCGGAGGGGCGCCTGGACCAGGACCTGCAGCAGGTCGACCTGCGCGGGCGCAACTCCTGGCGCCTGCTGCTGGACGAAGTGTCCTCGGTGGAACTGCTGGAGACGCAACTGGTCAACGCGGTCGCGCCGTTCGTCCTCAACGCGCGGCTCAAGCCGCTGATGCTGCGCACGCCTGAGCGCGACAAGCACATCGTCAACGTGTCGGCGATGGAGGGGCAGTTCTACCGCAACTTCAAGACCACCCGGCATCCGCACACCAACATGGCCAAGGCCGCGTTGAACATGATGACCCGCACCTCGGCGGCCGATTACCAGAACGACGGCATCCACATGAACAGCGTGGATACCGGCTGGGTCACCGACGAGGATCCGGCCGAGATCGCCGCGCGCAAGGTGCAGGAGGAGCGCTTCCATCCGCCGCTGGACATCGTCGACGGCGCCGCGCGCATCGTCGATCCGATCATCCACGGCTTCAACACCGGCGAGCACGTGTGGGGCCAGTTCCTCAAGGACTACGCGCCGACGGATTGGTGAGAGACGGCGCGCGGGGGCGGGCTGCGCCAGCGCGCCCGCGTCCCTGTTCCGACGATCGCCGCGGCCATGCCGGCGGCGTTGTCGTGCTTTCGGATGTCAGTCGCCGGCGGCCGCACGCCGCATGGTGCCGCTGTAGCCCCAGGCGAATTGATGCCACTGATCGGTCGGGGGAACGTCGAGATTGTTCACCGTGCGCTGCCAGTAGACGATCATCTCGTCATTGGATGTCCGCGCAAGCGTGAACGACGACGACTCGACCCAGACGCCATCCTCATCGCGTCCCGAGGTGGTGCTGTAAATGAGCGCATGCGGGCCGGAATTGCGCATGCGGAACTGTCCCGGCTTCATTTCCCGCCACGCGCCACTGACCAGGTTGTAGACGCGCACGTGCCAGCGCGAAACCACGAAGCGAAAACGCATGGGAAAGCCTGCGCTATCCACGTAGTGCGGCGCGTCGAAGCCGTCGAGCACGCCTTCCCAGCTGCCTTGAAAGTCGAAGCTGGCATCGCTGGGGTGGGCCAGGACGGGGCGTGGCCGATACGAGTAGAGCGGCGCGGTGATGGTGGCGCAGGCGCTCGTCAGCAGACACAACGCAAGCGCAACGGCCCAGGGTCTACATGCTTTCATGGCACATGGCATCCGATTCGATCGGCCAGCAGCCGGTTCGACATGGTTGGTTCGTAAGAGACGCATCCGGATCGGGAAGATCGGACGATGCGCTCGAGGCTTGCGCGACGGCGCTCAACGGGATGGATCGGAGGTGGCCGTCGCTTCGCCTTGGTCGCGTTCGCGGCCCCAGAACTCGACCATGATGGTCATCATGGTCCACACGATCAGCGTCGGCTGCACCTTGTCCGGCAGCAGGGCCTGGCCCTTGAGCATCACGTCGATCACCTTCGGCAGTGCCAGCACCATCAGCAGGGTGTAGATCGCGTACGCCACCCGGTGCCGGCTGCTGGAAATGAACAGGATCGAGATGACCAGGCTGGCGAGGACGCCCAGGACCACACCGAACTGCCAGGCGTTGAGGCGCTCGGTGCCGGTGAGCACCAGGCCCAGGACGGCACCGAAGAACATGTTCAGGCCGTTGAGATTGGCCTGGTACTCGTCCCTGGTCATGCGGCCGAGGCCGACCTTGCCGAACACGTTCCATCCCTTGCGCATGCTCGCTCCCCTTCGCATTGCCGCATCCTGGCGTCGCCACGCCTTCCGCTGGCCGCACGCCTCCCCGCCTCCACTGTAGCGAAGATCGCGCGCGTTCGTCGCCTGCCCGCCGCGCGTCGCGTGTCGCTGCGCCACGGCGCGGGAACCGCCTGCGCTAGCCCAGGGTCTGCAACTCGCCGCGCGGGCCGTCTGGTGTCAGGTACAGATGCCCGATGCCGATCGGCAGGCGGAAACGACGCGGCCCGGCACTGCCCGGGTTGAGGTAGAGCACGCCGTCGCGGGTCTCCAGCAAGGGCTTGTGCGAGTGGCCGCTGATCACCACATCCACGCCGTCGGCGACGCGCGCCAGGGTCTTCAGGTCGTGGCGCACGTGCAGGCGCACGCCGTCGATGTCCAGGTCCAGGGTCTCGGGCAGCGCCTGTGCCCATGGCGCGGTGTCGATGTTGCCGCGGATCGCGTGCAGCGGTGCCAGTTCCCGCAGTGCGTCGAGCACGTCCGGTTTGCCGATGTCGCCGGCATGCACGATCGCGGCGCAGCCGCGCAAGGCCGCCAGCGCCTCGGGGCGCAGCAGGCCATGGGTATCGGCGATCACGCCGAGATGCAGCGGTCGAACGGGACGCATCGGTGGCGCTTCCTGGTGCGTGACAGCGTGCAGGCTACCCGTTCGGACGTGGTGGCGTCGTTGCGACCTGCGCGTGCTGGCCTGTTTCGTGAGGCGATGGCGCCAGCGAGCCGAGAGCGGGCGTAGAGATCGTATCGACATCGACATCGACATCGACGCTTGGTGCATCACCGGCGCGTATCGGGATGCACCCGATGTTGCATCAGCGGCAGTTCCGGCCTGGGCGTCGTACCGCTGTGCATTAACCCGCACGTAGCGGCGTGCGGCGTCATGGCGGCATGCGCACGCGACGTGTTGTACCGTTGCCGCGCGCCGCCCTTGCTGTCGCACGACATCGCAAGGCAGTGCCGTTTCTTCTCCAGCAGACTCCGACCGATGACCGCTTCCGCACCATCCCCAGCCGAGGCCGCGCCGCACGGCGCCGCCGCCGTGTTCCGCGTGGTCACCGGCAACTTCCTCGAGATGTACGACTTCATGGTCTATGGCTTCTATGCCACGGCCATCGGCCATGCGTTCTTCCCGTCGCATAGCGCGTTCGCTTCGCTGATGCTGTCGCTGGCCACGTTCGGCGCCGGCTTCCTGATGCGGCCGATCGGCGCGCTGGTGCTCGGCGGTTACATCGACCGGCACGGGCGTCGCAAGGGCCTGATCCTGACCCTGGGGCTGATGTCGGCCGGCGTGCTGCTGATCGCCTTCGTCCCCGGTTACGGCACCATCGGCGTGCTGGCGCCGTTGCTGGTGCTGCTCGGCCGCCTGCTGCAGGGCTTCTCCGCCGGCGCCGAGCTGGGCGGTGTGTCGGTGTATCTGGCCGAGATCGCCACGCCGGGCCGGCGCGGCTTCTACGTGGCCTGGCAGTCGGCCAGCCAGCAGGTGGCGGTGGTGTTCGCCGCTGCGCTCGGCGTGGCCCTGCACGCGCTGCTCTCCGACAGCACGATGGACAGCTGGGGCTGGCGCGTGCCGTTCGCCATCGGCAGCCTGATCGTGCCGCTGATCTTCCTGATCCGCCGCTCGCTGCAGGAAACCCCGGAGTTCGCCGCGCGTCAGGCCCCGGACCTGGCCGGCATCGCGCGCTCGCTGCGCGCCAATGTCGGATTGATCCTGGCCGGCGTGGGTATGGTGATGATGACCACCGTGTCGTTCTACCTGATCACCGCCTACATGCCGACCTACGGCCGCGCCGAGCTGCACCTGAGCGAGCTCGACAGCCTGGTGGTGACCGGCTGCATCGGCCTGTCCAATTTCGTGTGGCTGCCGGTGATGGGCGCGCTGAGCGACCGCATCGGCCGCAAGCCGCTGCTGGTGTTCGCCAGCGTGGCCATGCTGCTGACGGTGTGGCCGGCGCTGCAGTGGCTGGTCGACGCGCCCTCGTTCGTGCGGCTGCTGCTGGTCGGCGAGTGGCTGTCGCTGCTGTACGGTGCCTACAACGGTGCGATGGTGGTGGCGCTGACCGAGGTGATGCCGGCCGAGGTGCGCACCACCGGCTTCTCGCTGGCCTACAGCCTGGCCACTGCGACGATGGGCGGCTTCACCCCGGCGGTGTCCACCTGGCTGATCCACACCACCCACAGCCGTGCTGCCCCGGCGTTGTGGCTGTCGCTGGCGGCGCTGATCGGCCTGGCCTGCACCTTGCTGCTGTTCCGTCGCCAGCGCGGCGCCGGCACGTTACACGCCGCCTGAGTGCCGCATTGCCCGGACGCGGGGCAGGGCGGCGGCGGTCCGCCCCGCCCTGCGCAACCCGCGCCGGCCTAGCCCAGGTCCAGCGCGGCGGTGAGGTCGCCCGGCACCACGCCGCTGGCCGCGTGCATCGCACGTTCGCGCTCGACCAGGCCCGGCAACGGCTCCAGGCCGAAGCGGCGGGTGATGAAGCGCAGGATCGAGCCGGTGTCGTAGACGCTGTGGTCGACGTGGCCGCGCCTGGCGTGCGGCGACACCACCAGCGCCGGGATGCGCGAGCCCGGGCCCCAGCGGTCGGCCTTGGGCGGCGCCACGTGGTCCCACCAGCCGCCGTTCTCGTCGAAGGTGATGAACACGACGGTCTTGTCCCACAGCGGGCTGTTGCGCAGCGCCTCCACCACCATCGCGATGTGGCGATCGCCGGCGGCCACGTCGGAATAGCCGGCGTGCATGTTGAGGTTGCCCTGCGGCTTGTAGAACGTCACCGGCGGCAACGTGCCGGCCTGCACGTCGGCGAGGAAGCGGTTCTCCGGGGCGGTGTCGCCCAGGCCGCCGTCGCGCAGCCGTCGCGCCCGCGCCGGCGTGCCCGGGGCGAGGTTGGCGAAGTAGTTGAACGGCTGGTGGTGGATCTGGAAGTTGGGACTGCCCGGGAACTCGCTGGTGTCGCCGGTGTCGCCCTTGCCCTGCACCGCCAGCGCCCAGCCGCCGGCGTACCAGGCCCAGTCCACGCCCTTGGCGTCGAGCGCGTCGCCGATGTGGCGGTGGGTCTGCGGCGGCAGCGTGTTGGGGCTGTTGGGGTCGGCGTAGTCCGGGCGCGTCGGGTCCTGGCTGGTGCTGGGCTGGAACGGCGGGCTCAGGGTATTGATCGCCCAGAAATCCGGGGTCAGCGCGCCGTTGCGCACGAAGCGCGGCCGGCCGTTGAGCGCGGTGCCCGGCGAATCGTCCTGCACCGCCAGGCGGATCTCGTCGGGCCGGTCGCTGGCCAGCACGCTGATCTGCGTCCGCCCCGGGCTGGTGTCGGCCTTGGGGTAGTACGGCGCCTGCGCGGCGATCAGGTACTGATGGTTGAGGAACGAGCCGCCGAACGCGCCCATGAAAAAGTTGTCGCACAGCGTGTAGTCGCGCGCCAGGCTCCACAGCCGCAGCGTGGCCGGCGCATCGGCGTAGTGGCCCATCACCAGGCCGCCGGCGTCGCTCCACGCGGCGAAGCCGTCGTTGCGGCCGCCGTTGATCTGCATCTGGTTCTCGTAGAAGCGGTGCACCAGGTCGCGGGTCACGATGCCGTGCGGCAGCAGCTGGCCATCGGGCGTGCGCAGCGCGAACGGCGCATTGGGCAGCGGCCCGATCGCGTCCTCGCCGATCTTGTAGCGGCGATGCGCCACCACCTGTTCGTCCGGCGCCAGTCCGCCCCAGATCGGCGGCAGGATGTCGAGCACGCTGCCGTCGCGGTCCACCTGCCGCGCCTGCGCCGGCGTCACCTTGGACAGCGGCTGCTGCAGCCCGGGGAACTCGGGGAACAGATTGTTGAAGCTGCGGTTCTCGGCGTAGATCACCACCACGTGCTCGATCTTCTGCCGCAGTTGCCGATCCAGTTCCGTCGGCGACAGCGCACGCGCCGGTGCGCGTTTGGCGCTCTCGGCGTGGGCCTCGGCGGGGCCGCCGAGCGCCAGGGCGCTGCCGGCCAGCGCCAGGCCGCCGAGCAGGCGCCGGCGTTGCGGGTTTTCGGGGGTGGTGTCGGTGTTGGCAGGCGTGGTGGACGCGGGATCCTGGGGCGGCTTCTTCACGGTGTCATCGGGCGAGGGAAAGGCACCCGCCAGTGTGGGCCGCGTGAATGACAAGTCAAAGCCAGCCGGTCCCGGTGCCGGGCCGGCGTTCAGCGACCGTATCGCAGGCCGCGCTCCCGTGAGGCTGGATGAAGCTGCGTCAGGCGGTGCCCGAGGCCGCCTTCAGCGGCGTACCCGCGGACTGCCAAATACCTGCTCGCACAGCACCACATAGTCGCCCGAGCCGTCGCGCGCGGCCGCGCCGCTGGCGATGGCGGCGCTCAGCGTCGGGCCGAGCCGCGCCTCGCCCAGGCGCGCGGCCAGTTCCGTCAGTTGGGTCTGGAACCGGTGCTGCATGTCGGCGATCTGCTGGGCATCGTGTCCCAGCCAGGCATAGCCCTTGTCGTTGTACGCGGCGGCACAGTGCAAGGTCTCGGCCAGGTCGCGTTGCAGGTCCTGCGGATCGGTGGGCATCGTGGCGTGCGGGATCGGGGTGGATCGCACCGCAGATCAGGCGGTGGGCTTTCCGGCGCCGTCCGCGCCTTCGGCGTCGCCCAGCGCGTGTTGTACGTACAGGCGCTTGACCAGCACGTAGAGCACCACGGTGAGCGGCGCCGCCAGCACCACGCCCATCGGCCCGAACAGCACGCCGATACCGAACAGCGAGAACAGCAGCAGCGCCGGCGGCAGGTCCACCGCACGCGCCTGGATCAGCGGCTGCAGCACGTGGCCTTCGAGTTGCTGCAGCACCACGAACAGCAGCAGCGCGCCCAGCGCCACCTGCGGGCTGACCGTGAAGCCCAGCAGGATCGCCGGGACCGCGGCCACGATCGGGCCAACGATCGGGATGAAGTCCAGCAGCGCGGTCAACAGGCCGATGCCCAGCGCCACCGGCACGCCCAGCAGCCACAGGCCGATGCCGGTCAGGGTGCCGATCACCGCCATCGCCAGCAACTGGCCGGTCAGCCACGCGCGCAGCGCCTGGCCGCTGGCGGTCAGCGCTTCGTCGGCGACGCCGCGGCGGTCGCGCGGCAGCAGGTGCAGCAGGCCCTGGCGATACAGCCGCGGCTGCGCGGCCAGGTACAGCCCGCCCACCATCATCAGCACCGCGTCGGTGACGCCGCCGCCGGCCGACAGCACGATGGCGCCGGCGTGCGTGGCCAGGGTCGAGGCGCCGTCGCGCAACTGGTCGGGGATGCGCTCGATCTGCGGCCCCAGCGGACCGGACTGCAGCCAGGCGTGGAACTTGTTCCAGGCCGCCGGCAAGGTGGCGCGGAAGGTGTCGATCTGCGCGGCGACCTCGGCACCGAACAGCAGCACGATCGCCGACAGCGCCAGGACCAGCACCAGGATCACCAGCGCCAGCGCCGCCCACTCCGGTAGCGGCAACCATTTGCGCAACAGCGTGGCCAGCCCGTGCAGCAGCACGCCCACCACCACCGCACCGAACACGATCAGCAGCAGCTCCGACAACTGCCAGGCCAGCAGCGCCAGCGCGCCCAGCGCCATGACGACCAGGACCCGCGCCGCGAAGGGACGCAGGGGCGAGGGGGAACTCGGGAGGGAGGCATTCATCGGTGGCGCGGATCCCGATCAGGACAATGAGCGCGGACAGTAGTGATAGCGCAGTGCAGGGCGAGCGAAGATCGTGTGCCGCCGGTCGGCGGCGCCAATCCACCGGTCGGCGTGCACCGGCGATGTCGGCGCGGCTGGTTCGACGCTGACCGGTCGGGCGTCCCGTGCTACCGGCCGGCCAGTCGACCGGCCGGAGCGGGCACTACTGCCCGGCGGGCGGCTGCCAGAGCTCCACCTTGTTGCCTTCCGGGTCGATGACCCAGGCGAAGGCGCCGTATTCGGACTCGTCGATGCGGTCCAGCACGTGGCAGCCTTCCTCGCGCAGTGCCGCGACCAGCGCGTGCAGATCGTGCACCCGGTAATTGATCATGAAGGGTGCCGTGCCGGGCGAGAAGTGCGGCTCCTGCGCCGCCGCGCCGATCGACCAGACGGTGGAGCCGGTGACCGGCGCGCCGCTGCCGTCGTTCCAGGCGAAGGCGGTGCCGCCCCAGGCCTGCACGTCGATGCCGAGATGCCGCTGGTACCAGGCCTGCAGCGCGGCCGGATCCTGTGCCTTGAAGAAGATGCCGCCAATCCCGGTGACGCGCTTCATGGAGCCTCCGCTGGTCCGATGGTGGGCTGGCCGGGCAGGGGCTCGTAACCGTCGCCGCGGCCGCTCAGCCAGCGCAGTCTACGCTTGCCGGCCTCGGCCAGGTACGCCGCGGCGGCCAGTAGCAGCGGATGCCGCAGGTCCGCGTCGATCATCAAGCGCACGTGCCCGTCCACTTCGATGTTCAGGAAATGCGCCTGATCCGCATCGTCGTCGTAGCTGCGCGCCAGCAGCCGATCGCGGCCGTCGCTGAAGCGATAGAGGGTGTAGGCGTAGTAATAGCCGTCTTCGTCGTCCGGCTCGCTGGCGTCCACGTGGTGGGTGATGTCGACGTGCATGCGGGTATCGTGTGCCTGTCAGGCCGCCCTCGAGACCACGTGGCCTGTCCCTTCGCTGCCGTTCGCCCAGAGCGTGAAATCGGCGCCCGCCGGGAAGTGGGCAAGTGCGTCAGGCATCAGCAACTGTACCCCTGCGCGGAACGTGACCCCAGGCGCCGGGCTGCCGGTGAAGGTGAGGCGGGCCGACCACTGCTGCTGGTCGATGCAGAGAATGGCGCACCACTGGCCGGAGACGAGCGCAGTCGCCTTGCTTCCTGGTTGCGCAGGATGCAGCAGCAGATCGGCCAGGAAGTGATGCGGAAGGTCATGCATCAGGTCGATGTCCGGTCACGGCTTGCCCCAGCGCTCCTCGACATTGAACAGTACCTCGCAATCGCAGAAGCCTCCGTGCGCACCGAGCCAGGGGATGACCGACTCCGGAGCGACATCCTGGGACGCGAGGAACTGCGTGGTGAGTCGCAAGGAGTGATCGCAGCCATCGGCGAGCGCGTCGTTCAAGTAATCGAACAAGGCCCAGAGCGTCTCTCTGGGGAGCGGAAGGGTGGCTTCCGCGGGCGCGCACTGCTTGGACTGCGCTGATCTGCGGAGCGCTTTGCGACCTTGGGCTTTCGGGTCTTCTGTCATTGTCTCTGTCGCTGGTAGAAAACAATGCTGCGGCGTAAATAGCGGAGAAGTACGGCCCGCGGCGGACAATCAGTTGTCCTTGATCCAGGCCTTGATCGCCACGGTGACCCGCTGGCGGGTCTCGGCATCCGCTTTGCGAACCAGATACGGCGACCGATTGCCCAGCACCCCCGGCGCGGTCGACTGCACGCGCTCGGCGAGCTGCGCGATGAAATCGCGCCCGAGCGCGCGGTACTGCGCAACTTCCTGGGCTGTCAGCGCCATGGTCCACGCATAACCGACGGGGCCATGGCTGCAGTTGACGTCGAGCAGCAGCGTGTCGCCGTCGCGCAGGAGAAACCAGGCATGAGGCGCGTGATCTACTACCTGCATGAAACGCTCCTTCGACGTGCGAGGACAATGCCTCGCGTCCACGTTGCATGCATGACGTAACAGCTCCTGTTGCTTACGTCGACGGCTTGTTCTTGCTGTACACGATCTTCTTGCTTCCCGCCGCACAACTGCCGATGACCTTCCGATCCTTGACGTCGCCGTTGTCGACGATGTTCAGCGTGTAGTCCTTGACGCCGTGGGCATCGAGTTTCGCGGTGAGCTCGGCCTTCAACTCCTCGCAAGATCTACCCGCCGCGAAAGCGGACGAGGAGGCGAAGGCAAGCAGGAGAAGCGCGATGGCTTGTTTCATGATGGCACCGATAGTCGATGAGGGAGAAAGAGGTTGCGGAAAAAACGTAAGGTGTGGCGGCTTTGGCATGGCGGTCGACCTGGTCGCTCTCGGGAGCAGCGCCGCCGCGCCGAGTGTAGCAAGCGCAAATTGCATCGACCGCTACCGCCACCGCACTCGGTCGGCGGCCGGTCGGGAGGAGCGGGACGCCGACGCCGCGGCCTGTTTCGGCGCACTCAGGGATCGACCCACACGCCGGCGTCGTACATCAACCGCATCGTGTAGTTGAGCTGGAGGGTCTGGTTCGGGCCGCAGGCGATCTGCGTGGTCTTGTCCGATGCTCCAGGTCCGGAGACGGAGATGGACGAAGCGGATCTGAGCGGGTCGAACAGGCTGTACCGGTAGCCGCCGTTGCTGAACTCGATCGATGCGTTGCCGTTGGGAAACGTGTTGTAAGTGAAAAGACCCGTCGGCGGCTTCTGCTGTGCGGGGTACTGCAGCACCAGCTTGCCGCTCTCCGACGCTCGGTACTGCAGGTAGCCCGAGGTCCGGTTGACCGCCTTCGACGAGCATAGCGAAAACTCTCGCTTGCGCGTCTGGCACGTCCACAGGGTGAGCTCGTCCTTGCCGCACAGCGGGCTGTGCTGGTATTCGCTCTCGGACTCCTGCAGTGTCGCTTGGCTGATGGATGGCACTGGCTCAGACGCTGGTGCTGCGAGCGGCAGGCTCGTCAAGGTCGCTGTCATGGCAATGCTTGCGATTGTCTTCTTCATGTTGTGCCAATCCCGTTGTGCCGGGTCATGTCAGAGGAGAGTCGGTGTGGACGAAACGGCGGCGTCGCCTGTTGCAGCATGGAGGTCTAATGCGGAGGCCGGGACCTTGCCAATAGCGTCCGAGCGCGCCTGCCCAGCTTGTCGCGATCTTTCAAGTAGATTGTAGGAGCATGGGTGACCGCAACGGTGGTCGCTGCCTGCAGTGGTGAAAGCTGGCTAAGCGGTTTGCCGAATTCCCGATTGGCAAAGCTGCTCAATCCATGATCTGTGCCGTTGTAGGCAAGACTGCAGTAGAGGCCGTAGATGTGCGACTCGTCGAAGTGCATCGGTAGCAGCATGCTCCAAAGCGCGTTGCGCACGTGCGACTGACCTTGCGCCAAATCCGTGTAGACGAGGGACGTCACCAGGCGAGCCGCATGCGGGGAGGGCGATCCCACATTCGCATCGATCAGCCTGCGAATCGCTTCGGGAGGAGTGGCGTCTTCTGGATTGGCGTGGGCGAGCAGATCGCGGATTCGGGCCAGATGTGGGCGGACAGCGAGCGCATCGTAAGCGACCAATGCGACAAGCGTTGCCAGGAGGAGCAGCGCCGTTCCTTTTCCAACGAATCTGATGATCTTGACCATGAGCGTCAGCCAACCTTAGGGCGACATTGGCTGCTGTAGTCGCGTGCTGCACGCGACTACAGCAGCCGGCGTTGATCGGCCGCGCGCCGAAAAACCCAGCCGACGAGCAAGCCGAGGCCTGTGGAGGCGAGCAGCTGCAGCCATTCCAGAGCGACAAACATGGCTGGTTCGTCCGTCATGTCTGGTGGCAATAGCGCCACGAGAACATCCGCGAAGGCGGCGTAGATGACCAGGATGAGGCAGGCGTGCGCGAGGCGGTGTTGCGCCACGCGCAACGCGAGGTGTGCGAAGAGTGCGGCGCAGAGCAGGAAAGAGAGATGTGTCCAGGCATTCACCAAGCCGCCTATCTCGAATAAGCCGCTGAAAAAGCCAACGCCGCACCGGAGAACAAACAGCAGGGCGGCATAGGCAAAGATCGATTTCCAGTGCATGGCCGGCTGTACGGGGCGCGCGATCAACGAGCGAGAAGTGCGTCGCGTGCTGAAAGGGTGGGGACACTCCGCATCGCGCAAACGACGCGCTACGCCGGTCCGATGCCGGCTCTGCGTTGGCGCGCCGTGCCGCCTGACGTTGCCAGCGCCATCAACGCAGGGTGCCCTCGCCGACCTTGCGCCCGCCCTCATAGGCGATGAACGACCTGTCTTTTTCCAAAACGTGGAACTGATCGATGCAGCTCAGAGACACCGCAGCGGTCTCGCCGGGTTCGATCTTCTCCTGCGCTTTGGAAATGCGCACCGCACACATGACGTCCTTACTCTCACCGGAGAATCGCACCTGTGGGCGGTAGTTGTCGTAAATCGCGTTGTCACGCCCCACCTTTTCCTGGCGCGTCAACAAGGTGAACGAGATCGGCACAGCGGCATCGGCGGGGTAGGTCAGTACCGTATCTTGGGAATTGCCCGCCGTGGCAGAAAAACAGAAGACCAGCAATGCGAGTGCAAGAAGCGTACAGCGACGGAGCGATTTCATCGGGCGGCCTGCCTTCTTGGGTGGAAAATGGTGCCTGAGCCGTGAACCAAGCCGGCTCGGGCCGGTCGTGCCTGCATCGAGGCTCATGCATGTGGCCCCAGCATCAGGGTGTACGCGCGAATGCTAGCCGACCTGATCTGATCCTTGGTCATCGATTTGTTGCCGCGCACCGCCTCGGCAGGCACGAGCATGACCGTCGTCCGCCCATCGCCGGTGTTCCAGCCAAAAGCCACGACTTCCTTGTCGGCGAGGAACGACTGATCCCCGTCTTCGATATCCGAACACAGGATGCTGCCGTTCGGCTCGGTGTTACTCGATGCGGTGACATGCACCAGTCCGATCGCGCTATCGACGAGCACCTGATCCCTGTGACCAGCCGAATTGACCCTCCCTTCCACAACCGAAGCGGTGTAGCCGAGAGACACGAGATGACCGGCGACGATCGACGCCAGGTGCTTTTTGCGATCGAGTTTGCTCTTGCCTGCAATCATGGGATGTCCTGTCGATCAGCAAGGATGCATGGATGGAACCGGACTACGCATGGGGGGGCGCTTGCATGGCGTCTTGTCACTCGGCTTTCGCTGCGTGTGCGGGCCTCTTGCAGGTCGACGGGGGAAAGACCGTGCCCTGCCAAGAGACGCCGTCAGCATAGAAGAGCGAGTCGTCCAACGTGTATCGGTCATCACTGAGCGGAACGGACCAAAGCGTATCAACCGTGGACCCGCCCTCATCATCTGGGACACGGAACAACACCTTGGGAGTCGGGTCGTTACTCGTGAGTCCTAACGCCTCAGTCAAGCCGCGGTGCGAAGCGGCGTCGGCTTGAACGAATTGTTGGCGCGCATCCACTTTCGATGCTGCGTGAAAGCTGTGGTGCCAAACGCTAACTCGATGAGCGCGCCAGCGGCAACCACGAAGACGGCGGGCGCGCGACATAACGCCAAGACAATTGCGCTCGCGGCTAGCGCCAGACCCAACGCCCAGTAGAGTCGCATGCCATACACAGATGCAAACACCAGATAGCGGCCCCCGATGACGAGCAGCATGCCCAGGAAGAACCAAGTCGGCTGACGGAGGCCCAGCCCGTACGCGAGCGGCAAGCTGAAGATGAGCCAGAACGTGCTCGCTCCCGCAAGTTGACCGAGCGGATTGCCTTCACCGTGTGCGCCAGAGGCTCCAAGAAGCTTGCACAGCAGCACGCTGACCGGATAGATCAGCATGCCGCCAATAAGCAGCGACCAGATAGCACGCTCTGGTGTGACGAATGCCGCAAACGCAGTGGCGACTGCCCACGCCGTCGCCGATGCCACGATCCCGGTACTTCCGCTCAAGTAGCCGCGACGCATGTCCCACTGCGCGTCTCCAATCGTCATCTCCATCGAGCCCCCTTCTCGCTGTTCTGTGTGCTAATTGCTTCAGTTGAGCCGCGTTGCTAAGCGACGCCGGCTTGAACGAATGGTGAAGCGGCGGCGCGAGGCGGTGGTAGAGCATGGTCAGCGCTCCCCAGCACTGCCGCCGAGTGACGAGCATGCCACAGATTGCGGTCTTGGGGCTTGCCCGAGGCGCTGACCGCTGGATGTGACCGAGCCCGAAGGCAATGAGCGCAGCGGAGCAATGAAAATGGCCGACGAAGCGGCGAGCGATCCGATGGCGGGAAACGTAAGGGCTGCGCACCGGAGCCGTCCGCTGCAGCGCCCAGTTAGGTTTCATTCTTCGCTCCATGCAAGACTGGGCAGCCGATCTTGCGATGGCAGCCAGTAGGCGAGCGCCTGAAGCGCATGCTCCCTGGTGACGCCGTGCGCGAGAAAACCTCTGTGGTCGTGGACGCGCACATCGAAGTTGTTGTCCGCACCCGCGCTAATGATGAAATTTCCAAAATCTACCTGGTTGCCCAAGCATGCGACGAACAGCTCTACATCGTGCTGAAGACTGCTGTTTGCAAACGCAAGAGCATCCGCTTCGCTGTGGAAGCGTCGGCTGGAATTTGCGGAAGCCGTGCCGGCGATTTCAAGTTCGATGGCGAAGTGTGTACCTGGCCGCATGTGAGACCTAATGCGTCAATTAAGCCGACCCGCGAAGCGGGTTCGGCTTGAATGAATTGTTAGCCCGCAGGCTTGTGTAGCTGGGTAGGCCAAGCACCTTGACCATTGCCACCCTTGAAGAAGACACGACCATTGGGCTGGATGGAGGAAATTACAAACTCCTGCTCGAAAGAGCGTAAATCTCCATCATGCTCGAATCGAGTGAGGCGAATAACGCGATCTCCAGGCTTCAGGTTGAGCGCAACAATTGCATCTTGGTTCTTGGCGAAAAGAGCCTCACCAATCTTGGCGCTAGCGACACGCTTTGAATCGGTGGAAACGTCTTGCCCAAGCGATGATGCGAAAGCGCGTTGACGATCGCTGGATGGCTCAGCGGGTTCGTGCCCGATTGCGGCTGCCACACGGTCCAGCAATCGGGCTGCAGCCACGTCAAACGTGTCAAGAACAACATCGATGCCTAGCGAGGCCGCGAGATGTATCTGCTCTTCTGATGGTGGAGATGCGGTCATTTTTTCCTGCGGGCTAACACCTGAGTTAAGCCGCGCCGCAAAGCGGCGTCGGCTTGAACGAGTTGTTAGCTGCGTTCACGGGAGCCTGACCGACAGCCCCGAATTGGGTCCAGGCGGCAGGCCAAGCGCCGGCTCCACGCCGGACGATGTCCGAAGGTCCTGCAGCAAGGCATCGGGCTCAAAGTGCTTTCCAATGATTGCCTCGGACTCGGGACGAGGGTTTTCTGAGTGCCTGGCTCGATAGGCGACGACGGATCGCTGCCCGTCAGCGATGGCGCGCTGACACAACCCCCGAGCGTAGAAGCGATTGAACTCACCTTCTGCGAGCGTGGTGTTCGCGGTTACGGGAACTTTTGCGACGGTCACGCCGCCTTTTGGTGTTCGGCGCTCCTCGTGCGACCTGAGATAACCCCTAGCTTGCAACTGAGCCGCAAGCCATGAGTCGTCATGAGAGTCTGCGGCTTGGGCGAGAAGGGCAGGCCATGCTTTGGCCCCTTCTGCGGTAAGGCGGCTACTGATGTATAAGACCCCGCTAGCGACATCGTGCGCGATCTCTGATGACATGTTCTCCCGGGTGCGAGAGTCGAGATTTTCATAGTTCAAGGCCACGATAAACTCTCCTTAGCAGCTAACGCCTGAATTAAGCCGCGCCGCGAAGCGGCGTCGGCTTGAATGGACTGTTAGGCCCCAAACCGCTGCACTATGGACTGGCAGGCCGGAAGTGCTTGCGGTGTTGCCCATGCGATTGCCGATTGTATGTCCGGCTCCAGCTTTGCCAATGCCTCCGGAGCCCAGCGTGCCCGAGCAGCTCCAATGGGTAGCGCATCAACCTCTGACGAGATCATTGCAAAGGTCATGAAATCTGGGTCACGGACGTCCACCTCGACCTCGCAACGAAGCGCGGCGAGGGAATGGCAGCCCTCCAAGACAGGCATCTCTCCAGCGAGGACGCCTGTAGCGATCTCAACCGCTTTCCGGCGAGCTGAGAGCACATACTCCTCGTGTGTCATGCGCTCGATCATTGGGGTCTAACACCTGAGTTAAGCCGCGCCGCGAAGCGGCGTCGGCTTGAACGAATTGTTAGAGGGCAAGCCCTCAGTCCCAATAGATTGTATACACCTGATAGCCGGGAGGCGGCTCGGGTGCGGCTGCATGCTTTCCATATGGCCAGCCTGGCCCAATCCCGTCAGACTCTAAGCCTTCAATCCACTGGTCTGCAATGTCTTGTGGCGCGGAAGAGAAAATGTGGATGTTCTCTGCGGCGGGCCAAAGATCGCTGTGCTCCAACGACTCGCCCCAATCCTGATGAAGCCCAACAAACACGCCCTGAACATCAGGACGGGCTTCGATCTCTTTGAGCCTTGCATAGATGTCACGAATAGAAGGGCGGCCATATCCCCATTGGTTTGGGGCGATCGAGTCTTCTTGTGGGTTACCGATGAAGTAGTCGTCGAGAGAAACGATGGGAAAGTGCTCGTTGTCAATCCTGTCGAGGCTCTCGAGCTTGTCTAGCAGGGCTCTGCGATATTCCATGTCTTGGCCTCTAACGCTCGCGGTAAGCCGCGCCGGAGTGCGAAGCACGGAGGGCACCCGCAAGCGAAGCTTGTGGGCGTCGGCTTGACCAAATAGTTAGGCTGGTGAGCGAAGGCATGATTGGAGGCGGTCAAAAGTTTTGTAGTGCGCGCCAAGCATTTAATTGCTTCTCCAAGGTATGCAACTTCATTTCATGATCATCTGGCCATTCTGAGAAGGCTTTGAGCTTTATCTGCTCAAAGGTACCCTTGGGCACATCGACGGCTTCATGGTTGAAAAAAGCAATGCCGGCATCGAGCTGCTTTTTGAATGTGTGAAGCTCCATCTCGTAGTCATCCGGCCAGCTAGATGAGGCAAAGTTGAAGATGGCACCAATGAATTCGTCGGATGCGAACTTTTCTTTGAATACTTCAAGCTCTTGGAAGGCCTCAACCTGCTTGCCAATGGTATGTCGCTGCATTTCAAAGTCGTCGGGCCAATCCGACTGTGCTTTGAGGCGAATGCGATCCTTGACGTGATCTGGGATAGTCATACAAAGTCCTGTAGTTCTTGAGGGCCTAACTACTATTGGACCGCCCAAAAGCGGTAATGCCCCAAGTATCCACCAACGCCAGACGTCTGCAAAGGGGGAAATTCCCACCCTGCATCAATGACTTGCCTGATGGTGGCCGCGGCTCCGTGCGCCAATGCTGGCTACGTTATCCGACGTTCGAGCAGGCGTATGAGTTACACCCATGACGATGAAGGCGTAACGGCGCATCCACCGCCAACGTGTTGGAGCCGGTGCGTGGCCGGTTGCGGCTTCGGTAATACAGCCTGCGCACCGAGCAAGCGTATGTTGGCTGGATACGGCGCTTCATCCTGGCCAACGGCAAACAGCATCCATCGCGTATGGGCAGGCCCAAGTCGAAGCGTTCCTGACCAGTCTGGCGACTCAGGGACAGGTCTCGGCCGGGACACAGAGTCAGGCGCTGGCGGCGCTGTTGTTCCTCTATCGTGATTTTCTCGGCGTGGAACTGCCATGGATGGAGAATCTGGTCCGCGCCAAGCGACCGCGGCGGATTCCGGTGGTGCTCTCGGTCGAGGAGGTCACGCGTTTGCTGGTCGCGCTGGAGGGACCTTGCTGGCTGATGGCCGGGCTGCTCTATGGCAGCGGCATGCGGCTGCTGGAATGCCTGCGATTGCGGATCAAGGATGTGGAGCTGGGGCGCGGCAAGATCGTGGTGCTTGACGGCAAGGGCGGCAAGGATCGGCGTGTGCCATTGCCAATGCGCCTGGGCGAGCCGCTGCTGCGGCAACGCGATAGTGCACTGCTGCTGCACGCGGCGGATCTGGCCGAAGGGGCAGGGAGTGTGTACCTGCCGCAGGCGCTGGTGCGCAAATACCCCAATGCGGAGGTTGAACCGGGCTGGCAATACCTGTTCCCGGCCGCACATCGGTCGGTGGATCCACGCAGTGGTCGGGTCGGCCGACCAGCTGTCCGAGGAAGTCCAGCGATGCGCAGTCCGCTGGATGGTCTAGGGGCGGCGGCGAGCGTCAAAGGCGTCAGAAAATAATACAGCAGCGGCGTTTGTGATCCCGCGTCGGGACTGAAGTCCCTCCCACAGTGCAGTACCTGGACGCCATGAAGACCGCGGCAACCCACGGCCTTCATGGCAACGCTTCACCCCTCCAACATCGCCTTGTCCCGCACCGCCCCCTTGTCCGCACTAGTCGCCAGCAGCGCGTACGCCTTCAGCGCCGTACTGACCTTGCGCGGGCGCGGTTCCGCCGGCTTCCAGCCGCGCGCGTCCTGGTCGGCGCGGCGCGTGGCCAGTTCCGCGTCGGAGACCAGCAGGTCGATGCGGCGCTGGGGAATATCGATGCGGATGCGGTCGCCGTCGCGGACCAGGCCGATAGCGCCGCCCGCCGCCGCTTCCGGCGAGGCGTGGCCGATCGACAGGCCGGAGGTGCCGCCGGAGAAGCGGCCGTCGGTGAGCAGGGCGCATTGCTTGCCCAGGCCCTTGGACTTCAGGTACGAGGTCGGGTACAGCATCTCCTGCATGCCGGGGCCGCCCTTGGGGCCTTCGTAGCGGATCACCACGACGTCGCCAGCCTTCACGTCATCGGCGAGGATGCCCTTGACCGCGGCGTCCTGGCTTTCGAACACCTTGGCGTTGCCCTCGAACACATGGATGGATTCGTCCACGCCGGCGGTCTTCACCACGCAGCCGTCCTCGGCGATGTTGCCGTACAGCACCGCCAGGCCGCCTTCCTGCGAGTAGGCGTGGGCGACGTCGCGGATGCAGCCGCTGGCGCGGTCGGCGTCCAGGCTGGGCCAACGCGTGGCCTGGCTGAAGGCGACCTGGGTGGGGATGCCGGCCGGCCCGGCCTGGTAGAAGGTCTGCACCGCGGGGTCGTCGCTCTGGGTGATGTCCCACTGCGCGATGGCGTCGGCCAGGGTGCGGCTGTGCACGGTGGCCTGGTCGGTGTGCAGCAGGCCGCCGCGCGCCAGTTCGCCGAGGATGGCGACGATGCCGCCGGCGCGGTGCACGTCCTCGATGTGGTACTTCTGCGTGTTCGGCGCCACCTTGCACAGCTGCGGCACGCGCTTGGACAGGCGGTCGATGTCGCGCAGGGTGAACGGCACCTCGGCTTCCTGCGCGGCGGCGAGCAGGTGCAGGATGGTGTTGGTGGAGCCGCCCATCGCGATGTCCAGGGTCATCGCGTTCTCGAACGCCTGGAAGGTGGCGATGCCGCGCGGCAGCGCGCGCGGGTCTTCGGCGCCGTACCAGCGGTGGCACAGTTCCACCGCGGTGCGGCCGGCCTTGAGGAACAGTTGCTCGCGGTCGGCGTGGGTGGCGACCACGGTGCCGTTGCCGGGCAGGGCCAGGCCCAGCGCTTCGGTCAGGCAGTTCATCGAGTTGGCGGTGAACATGCCCGAGCAGGAGCCGCAGGTGGGGCAGGCGCTGCGCTCGAACGCGGCGACCTTCTCGTCGGAGGCGGTGGGATCGGCGGCGATCACCATCGCGTCGATCAGGTCCAGGTTGTGGTCGGCGAGCTTGGTCTTGCCGGCTTCCATCGGCCCGCCGGAGACGAACACGGTGGGGATGTTGAGGCGCAGCGCGGCCATCAGCATGCCGGGGGTGATCTTGTCGCAGTTGGAGATGCACACCAGCGCATCGGCGCAGTGCGCGTTGACCATGTACTCGACCGAGTCGGCGATGATCTCGCGGCTGGGCAGCGAGTACAGCATGCCGTCGTGGCCCATGGCGATGCCGTCGTCCACGGCGATGGTGTCGAACTCCTTGGCCACGCCGCCGACGCGCTCGATCTCGCGCGCGACCAGTTGCCCGAGATCCTTCAGGTGCACGTGGCCGGGCACGAACTGGGTGAAGGAGTTGGCGATGGCGATGATCGGCTTGTGGAAGTCGGCGTCCTGCATGCCGGTGGCGCGCCACAGTGCGCGGGCGCCGGCCATGTTGCGGCCGTGGGTCGAGGTCTTGGAGCGATAGTCGGGCATGGGAGCAGCGAACGAGCGGGCGGGGAGGCTGGCGATGGTGGCGCGATCGGATCGTTGCTGCTGCAACCGTCCTGGACGCCCACCGGTGGGCCGACCACGTTAGCACGCAGGCTGGCGCCGCCGCGCGCCGGTCAGGAGTGCGGAGCGGTTCGCAGACCTGCCCAAACACGCTTGGCAGACTGCGGTGGCCGGTGCGTCAGGGGGCGTAGGCCCGGCTCGCCCATCATGACCACAGGAGGTGTCCATGCTTCGGCATGTGCGTTCGTCGTATCCCGCTGTTTCCTCCCCCGCCCCTTCCCTTGTGTCCACCCCAGCCGATCCGGGCCGCCGCAGCGTGCTGCGCGCCGGTGTCGGCATCGCCGCCGGCGCAGCGCTGTGGGGCCTTGGCGGCCAGGCCCGCGCCGCCGGCACGCTGCCGTTCGCCGGCCTCAATCTGTCCGGATTGGCGTCCAACAACTTCGTCGACAACGCCGTCATCGACCGGAACTACCGCGACATCAGCGACCAGCATATCGTCGCCGCCGGCGCCTGCCCGCTGTTCCGCCTGCCCACCACCGCCGCACGCTTCAGTACCGGCCAGGGGATGCCGCTCAACGCCACGTATTGCGACCAAGTCGAGAAAGTGCTGAACCGGCTCGCGCAGCGCGGCAAGGTGGCGATCCTGGAGTTGCACGACTACATGCGCTTGCCGATCAAGGTCGCGAGCAAGTCCGGTTACCGGCGCGATCGCGCCGGGCAGTTGATCGGGCCGGACGGCCGCGCGGTCGCCGATCCGGCCGACCAATCGGTGTGGAACGGCACCTACCGCAAAGGCAATTTCCTGTACCTGGCCTACTTCGATCCTGCCGACAATCTGCTCAAGCTCTACGAATATCGCGTGATCGGCACGCCGGGCTGCACGCTGTACAACGCCGCCGGCCTGCCGGATCTGTGGAGTCGCATCGTGCAGCGCTTCCGCTCGCATCCGGCGATCTTCGGCTGGGGCCTGATGAACGAGCCCTACCAGGGACCGGAGCGCAACGCCGACGGCAGCACGCTGGTGATGGCCGATCACTGGCTGCGGACCGCCACCGCCACCGCAGCGCGCATCTTCGATTTCGACCGATCGCATTACGTGTTCGTCTGCGGCAATCAGTACGCCAGTGCGCGCCTGTGGGACCAGGTGTCCAACAACCTGGACACGATCCCCGACCCGTACGACCGCATCGTCTACGAGGCGCACAACTACCTGGACAACGAGGGTCGCGGCGGCGGCGCCTGGGCCAATCCCAATGAAACCGTCGCGCCGGACACCGGCATCGAGATGGTCAAGCCATTCATCGACTGGCTGGGACACCGAGGCAAGCGCGGCTTTCTCGGCGAGCACGGCTACCCGGCGGGCAACGCCAGCGCGGAGTTGGCGACCAAGCGCATGCTCGCGCACCTGCAGGCCAACAACATCCCCAGTACGCAGTGGTGCTTCGGGCCCGGTTGGCCCGACAACGACGTGTTGGGCATGAGCCGCGACGTCGGCATGGACATCCAGGTCAAGTCCAATATCGCTGCGGTGCAGCCGTACTTCGACGCGCGCCTGTCCAGCTACGTGCCGCCGCCGCCGAAGAGCTGACGCGTCGCGCGTGCGTCCGCAGTGATGCCCAACCGCCGGCTGCGGGTTTCCGCGGCCGGCGGAACCGGGCATCATCGTGGCTGGACTCAGGAAGACGTTGCCATGAAAAGGTCGAAGACGACCGCCTTGTTGCTGATGAGCGCCGCGCCGCTGCTGTTCACCGCCTGCGGGCGCGAGCCGGAAGCCAAGGCCCAGGAAGGCCTGTACACCTCGGTGGACGCCTGCGTGGCGCAGACCCACGACATCGCCACCTGCCGCGAGGCCTTCGCGCAGGCGCAGAAGCAGGCGGCCGAGCAGGGGCCCAAGTACGCCAGCCGCGAGCAGTGCGCGCAGGACTATTCACAGGATCGCTGCGTGGAGCAGCGCGACAGCCACGGCCATTCCTTCATCGGGCCGATGATGACCGGCTTCTTCCTGTCGCAGATGCTCAACAACAACCGCGCTGCCGGTTTCAATGCGGCCCCCGCCTACCAGGACCGGCAGAACCAGTGGCAGCGGCCGGCGTCCTATTCCGGCGGTGCCGGTGCGGCGGCCGCCAGCGGCACGATGCTACGCGGCAACCAGACCATGACCCACATCGGCGCCACGCCGAATCGTGCGGTCACCGTCAGCCGCGGCGGTTTCGGCGAATCCGCCGGTGGGCGCGGCTTCGGCAGCTGAGTCCGGCTTTTTCCCTCATCGCACGAGACCCCGCATGAAACGCATCGCGATCGTCGAGCGCGGCGACTGGCGCGCCCAGGCCGCGGAGTACGGTTTCCGCTTCCACACCATCGACGGCCAGCGCTACTGGGACGAACGCGCCTACTACGCGTTCAACCTGCGCCAGATCGAGCGCGATCTGGAAGACCCCAGTGCCGAACTGCACGCGATGGCGATGGGCCTGCTCGACGAGATCGTCGCCAGCGAGGCGCTGATGCAGCGGCTGGCGATCCCGCCGGCGTTCCGCGACTGGATCGCCGACAGCTGGCGGCGCCGCGAGCTGCATCTGTACGGGCGCCTGGACCTGGCCTACGACGGCCGCGGCCCGGCCAAGCTCTACGAACTCAACTACGACACGCCGACCTCGCTGTTCGAGTCGGCGTTCTTCCAGTGGCAGTGGCTGGAGGACCAGCGCGCGCAGGGCCGATTGCCGGACGAGGCCGACCAGTTCAACTCCATCCACGAAGCCCTGCTGGAGCGCTTCGCCGCGCTCGCCGGCGGGTTGCCGCCGCCGCTGTACTTCGCCGCGGTGCGCGATTCGGAAGAGGACCAGGGCACGATCGCCTACCTGCGCGACTGCGCCGCGCAGGCCGGCGTCGGCGGCGAGCTGATCGCGATCGAGGACATCGGCCTGTCCAGCGACGGCCGCTACACCGATCTGGACGACACGGTGATCGGCGCGCTGTTCAAGCTGTATCCGCTGGAGGACATGTTCGCCGAGCGTTTCGGCCAGGCGCTGCCGGGCTCGGGCCTGCGCCTGCTGGAGCCGCCGTGGAAGGCGCTGCTCAGCAACAAGGGCATCCTGCCGCTGCTGTGGGAGCGCCATCGCGGCCATCCCAACCTGCTGCCGGCCGCGTTCGACGACGGCAGCGCCTTGCCGCCGGGTTGGGTACGCAAGCCGCTGCATTCGCGCGAGGGCGCCAACATCGTGCTGCACCTGGACGATGGCCGCGTGCTGGAGAGCGACGGCCCCTATGCCGGGCCCTACATCCGCCAGCAAGCGCATCCGCTGCCGGCGTTCGAGGGCCGCTACCCGATGGTCGGCAGCTGGATCGTCGGCGACCGCGCCTGCGGCATCGGCATTCGCGAGGACGATGGTCCGATCACAAGCGACAGCGCGCGGTTCCTGCCGCACGCCATCGTCGAGGAGGCGCGGCCGGGCGTGCTGTATGCGTGAGTCGGTGTCGCGCGCCGACACGGCGTCGCCTGATGCGCCGCGTCGGCATCGCAACGACGGAACGCCCTTGGCCGCGTATGCCGACCAGGTGGCGGTGCGCTGCCATCGCTGCGGCGCGCCGGGCTGGGTACTTGCGCAGTGGGAGCCGTATCGCTGGCAGGCGCGCTTCCGTTGCGGGCAGTGCAGCGCTGCGTTGGACAGCGCGGCGGACGACTGGGTGGGAATGGTGCAGTTGGTCGGCCGCCGGGCCTGCGGCCACTGCGGGCATCAGTGGGTGCATGTCTGTGCAGCGTCGGCCGCCGCTGTACCGCCGCCGAAGACCTTGCCCGGGCGCTGCGCGTCGTGTCGCAAGGACTGTGCGGTGGCGGTGCAGCCGCGGCGCGTGCGCGACGGCTCGCCCCACGATCCGCATTTCGGCATGCCGCTGGCGCTGGTCGCGCCGACCCGCGCCGGCCTGCTGTGGGCCTACAACCCGCGCCATCTGCAGGAGTTGCAGGACTATGTGGCGGCGACGCTGCGCGAACGCCGCGGCCTGTTCGGGCGCTCGATGGTGGCGCGGTTGCCGGCGTGGATGAAGCTGGCGCGGCATCGGCCGCTGATGCTGCGGACCTTGCAGCGTCTGCAGCAGGCCAGTGCGCAGCTGTCGCCGCCGCCTGCGGCGGCAACGTAGCGGCGGCGTCTGCGGTTTCATTCTTCGCCGTGAATGCGGCCGGCGCAGTCGCGCCACGCGCGACGCATGCGAAATGTCTACGATGTGATACTCGTCACGATTGACCGGGCTTGCCCGTCTGACGAAGATCGACATCGGGGAGTGCTGCGGGGGCCGGCATGTCTGCATCTCGTATTCGCGCCAGAGTGCTGGTGCTGCTGGCGTGCGTCGCAGCCAACTGCAGTGCGTGCGCGGTGGTGACGGTCTCCACCGCGCGCGAGGACGTGGTCGTGCGTGGCCTGTTCGGCGCACGCGTCGCCACGACGGGATTGGCCCCTGTGGCGATCCGTTCGCGCGGGCTGGGAATTTCGCAGACCCCGCGCGCGTGGACGCTGGGCTGGCACGCCGAAACCGCGATCTATGTTCCCCCGGATGCGGACGCGTGCCGCATCGTGCTGATGTCCAATACCGAAGCCGAGGTCCGCCGCCTGCTTGCGATCCTGCAGGCCGGCGGTGGCGATGTGTCTCAGGTCTGCATCGCATCACAGGAGGTGTCACGATGAAAACGTCTCTGGCTTGTTTCTCTGTTCTGCTGTTGGGCGGCTGCGCGCATTTGGAGCAGGCGCCGTTGGTCTACGCGTCGAAGACGAGCTTCGGTGTCGATGTTTCCACGGCATCCACCGAAAACCCAGGCATTTCGATGAACCTGGGCTACAAGCAGGTGGATGCGGCCTATGTGCCGGTGGCGGTGGCGAGAAAGTGCAACGACGGCGTTGCCGGTGCCGACTGCAGCAAACAGGGCTACGAGCTGCTGGTGATCTCCGGCGTCGCCAGAGAGGGCGATTCGGACGCCGACGGGACCAGCGAAGATGCACGGATCGAAGCGGCCAAGAAGGCATCGACTGACTATGCGAGGGCGCTGTCGGAGGAGACGCTGGCGAAGCAGGCGATGATCGAGGCCGATAGCAAGCTCAAGCAACTGCGCGACAGCTACAGCGCAGCCGCCAAGCGGCAAAGCGCATACGATCAAGCGAAGCTGAAATGGGCGTCGCTGCAGGCAGCGGCGGCGAGCCCGGGCACGGTCGAAGAGGCGGACGTGATCGCCGCGAAGAGCGCCATGGACGCGCTCGCGCCCACTGCCGAAGATCAGGCGATTCTCGCGGGCTTCGCTCAGAGCGAGAACGACCTGCGGCAGAACGCCGCCGCCGTGGCGTCCGAGTACGCCAGCAAGCAAAAAGCGTCGGAGTTGCAGGAAGCCATTCTCAAGTCCGCCAATGCGAAGATCGCGCGCAGCAATCTGGGCGACTCCTATTCCGTCTTTGGCAGCTTCGATGGCACGAGTACCGTCAATGGCAAGGGCTCGGCGTCGATCGGGTTGGGCAAG
This sequence comes from Xanthomonas sontii, assembly GCF_040529055.1. Classification (NCBI taxonomy): domain Bacteria; kingdom Pseudomonadati; phylum Pseudomonadota; class Gammaproteobacteria; order Lysobacterales; family Lysobacteraceae; genus Xanthomonas; species Xanthomonas sontii. Next base: position 1,209,701 of record NZ_CP132342.1, read on the forward strand.
ATGTTCTCGACCGGCGTGGCTGCGCAACGGCTGGCGAGCGGCATATCGACCATGGCCTGCTATGACCTGATCAAGAGCAAGGCACCTGCCGCCGTCGCCGCGGCGGAACTGGAGAAGCTGTTGCAGCACTGCCAGTGAGTGCCGTGGTTTGCGCGGCCGAGCGGTGCGGCGGCGCCGCCGCCACGCGCTACAGCAACCCGTCGCGCTTCACCGCCAGGTAGCGCTCGATCAGCGCGGCGGGCAGTTCCTCGCCGGTGACGTCGAGCACCATCACGCCGTGGCTGCGCAGTGCGTCGTGTGCGGCGCTGCGTTGTTGCAGGTAGCGTGCCACCGCGCCGGCCTGCACCGCCTGCGGCAGCTCGTGTGCGTCCTCCGCCAGCGCCTGGTCCAGTTCGCGCTCGCGCAGGCTGGCCACGCACACCAGGTGGCGGCGCTGCAGCAGGCGTACGGCGGCCAGCAGGTCTTCGATGTCCTCGTCGCGCACGTTGCTGACCAGCATCACCAGCGCGCGGCGGCGCTGGCGCAGCGACAGTTCGGTGGCCGCGGTCAGGTAGTCGGTGGCCACCGGCTGCGGCTGCAGGTCGTAGCTGGCCCGCAGCAGCACGTCGACGGTGGCCATGCCGCGTTGCGGCGCCACCCAGCGCGCGTCGCTGCCGCTGGCCATCATGCCCACCGCATCGCCCTGGCGCAGCGCCAGGTACGACACCACCAGCGCGGCGTTGAGCACATGGTCGAAGTGCGACAGGCCACGCTCGCTGGCCAGCATGCGCCGCCCGGTGTCGATCAGCATCAGCAACTGCTGGTTCTTCTCGTCCTGGTACTCGCGCGAGATCAGCTTGCGCGCGCGCGAGGTCGCCTTCCAGTCGATCTGGCGCAGGCTGTCGCCGACCCGGTATTCGCGCATCTGGTGGAAGTCGGTGCCTTCGCCGCGGCGCCGCTTCAGGTGCGCGCCGACCAGGCGCGAGGCCTGTTCGGCGCTGAACAGGGCGAAGCGGGTCAGCGGCGCGAAGTTTGGATACACGCGCACGGTCTGTGCGGACCCGGCCAGACGCTGCTGCCACCACAGGCGCCAGGGCGCATGCAGGCGCAGGTGGGTGCCGTCGAAGACGAAGCGACCGCGCGCGGTCGGGCGCAGTTGGTAGCGCACCTGGGTCTGATGCGCGGCGGGCAGGGTCATGCGTTGCGGCAGGCCCTGCAGCTCCCAGCCGCTGGGCACCAGGTCGAACAGGTCCACGCGCTGGCGCTGCGCGCTGTCCAGGTGCAGCACCACGTCGCGCTGCACACCCAGCGGCAGCGCTTCGGGCAGCTCGCGGCGCACCTGCGGCGTCGGCCGGCGCCACAGCCGCCATGCATCCAGCGCCGCGACCAGCGCGATGCCCGCCGCGACCGCCTGCCAGCTCCACAGCGGCAGCCAGCCCAGCGCCACGGCCAGGCCGTACAGCGCCCACAGCGCAAGCAAGGCCAGCAGGAGCGGGGCGGGTCTCATCGCTTGGGGGCCGGGAGTGGGGAATGGGGAATCGGGAATGGGAAAAGCGGCAGGGCTGCAGCGCGACGCATCGCTGCGTTCGTCAGCTCACTGCAATCGGGAATTACGGGCAACGCCGGGAGCCCCGGCTTTTCCCATTCCCGATTCCCCATTCCCGACTCCCCGCTCATTTCCGCGGCGCCTCCACCTTGGCCAGCAACCCACCGAGGGCGTCGTCGGCGCTCTGGCCTTCGATCTGCAGTTCCGGGGCCAGGGCGATGCGGTGGCGCAGGGCCGGCTTGGCCACGTCGCGGATGTCGTCGGGAATGACGAAGTCGCGGCCGGACAGCACCGCTTGCGCGCGCGCCGCGCGGACCAGGGCGATGCTGCCGCGCGGGCCGGCGCCGAGCGCAATGCCGGGCCAGCGGCGGGTGGCGGCGACGATGCGCACGGCGTAGTCGATGACCTGCGGGTCGACGGCGATGGCCGCGGTGCCGGCCTGCATCGCCACCACGTCCTCGGCGCCGAGCACGCGCGGCACCTGCGACAGGTCGAAGTCGCCGGCGCTGCGGCCGCTGGTGACCGCGGCGACCATGCGCGCCTCGTCTTCCAGTTGCGGGTAGTCGATCAGGATCTTCAGCAGGAAGCGGTCCAGCTGCGCTTCCGGCAACGGGTAGGTGCCTTCCTGCTCGACCGGGTTCTGCGTGGCCAGGGCCAGGAACGGCGGCGCCAGCGGGAAGGCCGTGCCTTCGATGGTGACCTGGCCTTCCTGCATCACTTCCAGCAGCGCCGACTGGGTCTTGGCCGGGGCGCGGTTGATTTCGTCGGCCAGCAGCAGGTGGGTGAACACCGGACCGCGGCGGATCTTGAAGCTCTCGGTCTTGGGGTCGTACACGGCGTGGCCGCTGACGTCGCTGGGCATCAGGTCCGGGGTGAACTGCACGCGTGCGTAGTTCAGTTCCAGGGCCTGCGCCAGCGCGCGCACCAGCAGGGTCTTGCCGAGGCCGGGCACGCCCTCGATCAGCACATGCCCGCCGGCCAGCAGCGCGATCAGGATCTGCTCCAGCACCTCCGGCTGGCCGATGAAGGCGTGGCCGACCGCGGCGCGGATCGCCTCGGCGCGTTCGATCAGGGCAGGGCCGGCGAGCGGCGCGACGGCGTCGGAGGAGGCGGTGGTCATAACTGGTTTCTCATCTGGACGAGGAGGCGGATGCGCTCGCGCAAGGCGGCGGGTTGGTTGGGCGGCGGCGGTTGCAGCGCCTGTTCGACCTGCGCCACGGGCAGCTGCAGGCGTTCGGCGATGGCGGCGGCCTGGGCCGGGCCCTCCAGCGCGGCGGCGATCGGCGCGCGCCGGCGCAGCCGCGCCAGGAACGCCTCGCGTACCGCCGCGTGCAGCAGGTCGGCGCGGCCGTAGCGCAGCAGGTGTTCGCCGCTGGCGCGCACGTGTTCCAGCAGCGAACGGCGATCCTCGGCCGGCGCCGCGAGCAGCGGCCCGAAACGCTGCATGCGCGACCACAGCCAGGCCAGCAGGACCAGCAACGCGGGCAGCCAGGCCGGCCAGCCGCGGGTGAACAGGGTGCGCCACAGCGATGGCAGTTCGGCCGAATAGATCAGGTGGATGGTGCCCTGGCCGTAGTTCGGCCCCAGCACCTGGCGTGCCAGCAGGCGGTTGCCGGCCTCGCGCAGCCCGCCGCTGCGCAGCACCGGATCGTCTTCCATCGGCGAGCCCTCGAACATCCTGCCGAGCCGGTCGTCCTGGTTCTCGAGGAAATCCAGTTCCGACAGCACGTCCACGCTGCCGTCGCCGTAGGGCACGCGTGCGAACACGAAGTCGTCGTCCTCGCCGCTCCACCAGTTGCTGGGCGTATCCGGGTCGATGTTGAAGCGGCGGCCGCCGCAGAACACCTTGTGTGGCGCCGCGCCCGGCACCGCCATGACCAGGCAGTCGTCCGGGCTGCGCGCCTCGACGGTGATGTCCAGCGCTTCCAGGATCGGCACGTCGCCGCGCTTGACCTCTGCGGTGGGCGTGCGCAGCACCAGATGTCCGCCATGCTCCACCCAGTCCAGCAAGGCGTCGCCGTCGGCCTTGCCGAGCATGCGTGGGTCGCCATACAGCACCACGCTGTCGTGCGGGCGCAGGCGCATCGCCTCCAGGTCCAGGCGTTGCCGCGACTCGGCACGCACGCCGTCGGCGCGCAGGGTCTGGCGCAGCGCGTACAGCGGGTTGTAGGCGGCCTCGCCGCGCGGCGGCAGCACGATCTCCCGCTCGGCGCGTTCGTAGCGGCCGAAGAACCAGGCCGCGCCGACGCTGACCAGCAGCAGGCCGACCAGGAAGATCAGCGCATTGCGCGTGCCGCTGTTCATGCCTGCCACCGGAACTGGCGCTGCAGGTCGTCCACCAGCGCGTCGAAGGCGCCGTCCTCGGGCAGCCGGCCTGCATAGGCGGCGTGCTGCCAGACCCGCACCATGCGTGCGAACAGGCTGCGGTCGGCGTCATCGGGCAGGCGTTGCGCGGCGCGCAGGCACTGCGCCTCGGTGGCGCTGGGCGGCAGCACCAGATCGGCGCGCTCGCACAGCGTCGCCACGCTGGCCCGGTACAGCAGCGCCAGCGCGTCGCGGTGGCGGCCTTCGCGCCAGGCGCGTCGTGCCACCGTCGCCACGTCGTCCGGCAGCGGTTGCGGCGCCAGCACCGGCGTGTGCTCCGGTGCCGTCGCCACCGTTGCACGCCGGCGCCCGGTGCCGCGCATCCACGGCAGCCAGTGCCTGGCGGTCAGCAGCAGCACCAGCAGCAGGATGCCGGCCAGCACCCACATGCCCCACTTGCCGACGAACGCGATGGCCTGGGCGGCGGCCTTCATCCATTTGCCGAACGCGGTGAGGTCTTGCTGCTTGTCGTCCGGCTTGGGCGGTTCGTCGGGATTGCGTTTCTTCCAGTAGCCGATGGTGCGCTTGGCGGTCAGCAGCGGATCGGCGTAGGCGCGGTCGGCGGCGCGGGCGAAGCGCGCATCGGCGGCGGGCTCGGTGTCGAACACTTCGTCCAGCGGGACCGGATGCGCCGCGTTGTTGTGGTGGCTGTCGGCGGCGGGCTTGCTGTCGGTGTCGGCATCCGCATCCGCATCCGCATCACTGTCAGTGTCCGTGTCGGCATCGGCATCGGTCCCGTCATCGCGCCCGGCGTCGGCGGGAGCATCCTGCTCCGCCGCCGTCTGCACCGCCGTGTCGTCGGCCGCCGGCTGCGCACGCAGCGCCGCGGCCGGCGCGGCGAGCAGGGCCACGCACAGCACCGCCAGCGGCGCGGCGCCGCGCAGGCGCGCGGCCATGCGGCGCAGCGCCATTTCCACGTCCCAGGCTTCGAGCTGGGTACGCCGGTTGAGGTAAAGGCCGAAGCCGGCGCCGACGAAGAACGGTTCGATCAGGGTGATCGCCAGCCAGGCGATGGCGTTGAAGCCGATGTCCGCCCACACCGGGGTCTGCTGGCCGATCAGCGACCAGGCAGCGCGCGCGGTTTCCGGCAGCAGGTCGATGGGCACGAACAGGAAGATCGTGGCGATGCAGGCCAGGCTGAGCATGCCTTCGAACGTGGCGAAGACGCTGGCCATCAGCAGCGCATGGCCGTAGATCGCCCCGCCCAGGGTGCGGCGGCGCTCGCGCTGCTGGATGGCGCTGGCGCCTTCCAGCAGTTCCAGCGGCATGAACACGCTGCGCGCCGGACTCAACCGGCGCCAGGTCAGGTAGCCGATCAGGGTGCGCCAGCCCCAGGCGCCCTGCGCGCGCACGGTGTCGCGCACGCGCGGCACGTCGCCGAACACCGCACGCGAGATCACGAACAGCGGGATCCGGTCCAGCACCGGCTTCAGCCACCACAGCAGCAGCGGTGCCAGCCACAGCGCATCGATCGCCCAGGCGCCGAGGTTGAGCACGGCGAACAGCGGCAGGGTGACCAGCAGCCAGGGCTTCCAGATCGCCCCGGCGTGGCGGCGGACCAGGGCGCTGCCCAGTTCCATCGCTTCCCAGGCCGAGCGTGCGCGCAGCACCACGTCCAGGCGCTCAATCCGCATCGATGGCCTCCGCGCGGCCGCGCCCGCCGCGCCACAGCCACGCCAGCACCAGCGTCCAGAGCGCCGCCGACACGCTGTACTTGACCCACGCCGGCACGGTCGCGATGGACGACCAGAACGCCTCGATGAAGGCGGCCACCAGCAGCATCGCGGCCACGCCCAGGCACAGCCGCGCGCCGATCTTGCCGCCTTCCACCAGTGCATCGATGCGCCGCCGCCGTCCCGGCGCCAGCACCTTCAGTCCGAGCTGCAGACCGGCGCCGCCGGCGATCACGATCGCGGTCAGCTCGAACGGCGCATGCCCGGCGACGAAGCGCCAGAAGGTGACGCCGTAGCCGATCTGGTGCAGGTGCCCGGCCACCGCGCCGATGGTGATGCCGTTGAACAGCAGCACCAGCACCGTGCCCAGTCCCGCCAGCAGGCCACTGGCGAACGTGCGCAGGCCGATGCTGATGTTGTTCATGATGTAGTGGCCGAACATCTGCCAATCGGTGCCGCTGTCGCGGCCGAGCTTCTGTGCGCTGGCGGCCGGGTCGTACATGCGCTCGACCTGGGTGACCTGCATTGGGTCCATCAACCCGTGGATCAGTTCCGGACGGAACTGCAGCAGCACGAAGATGGTCACCAGCGGCACCACGAACAGCGCGGTGGCCGCCGCCATGTAGCCGGCCTGGCTGCGCACCAGCTGCGGGAATTCGGCGAACAGGAATTCCGCCGCGCGCCGCCAGCGCGGACGCGGCGCCCGGTACAGGACGGTGTGGCCCTGCTGCATCAGATGCTGCAGACGCGCGGTGACCTGCGGGCTGTAGCCGCGCCTGCGCGCCAGCGCCAGTTGATGGCACACGCGCCGGTAGCGCGCCGGCATGTCCTCGTCGGCGAGCGGCGTCGGCTGGCCTGGACTAGTGATCGGGGGCGGGGTCGGCGGCGCGGCGGTCTTGCTGGCGTCGTCGGCGGCGCCGGCCTTGTTCGGAGCCGACCTGCGCGCGCTGCGCTGCAGCCAGGCCTCGAACACCTGCCATTCCTGCTGATGACGGAGCACGAACTGTTCCTGTTTCATCGGCGGCCCAGCAGCCAGTTGGCCATCGCGTACAGGCGCAGCACCCCGGCCTGGCCCGGCGTCTCGGTCAGCGGCTGCGCCAGCGCGGCCAGTTCCAGTTGCCGCTCCGGGGTGAGCCGCGGCGCGCGCTCGGCGAAGGCGATCAGCGCCGCCTGCTCGGCCGGCAGCAGCGGCCGCGGCGGCGCGAGCGCGCTGGCGATCGGCGGCAGCGCCTCGTCCTCGCGCGGCGGCTGGTGCACCACCAGCGTGCCTGCGACCAGGTCGCCCAGGCGCCGCGAATGGGTGTCGAACAGGCAGGCGATCAGGCCGACGGCGTAGCCGAACGGCAGCATGTCCACGGTGCGCAGCAGGTTGCGGGTGATCGCGGCCATCCAGCCCACCGGCGCGCCATTGCGCGCCACCACGCGCAGGCCCAGCGCCTGCTTGCCCAGGGTCTGGCCGCGCCAGCCCTCCAGCACGATCGGGTACGCCCAGAACACCAGGAACATCGCCACCAGGTACAGGCCCTGGCCGAGGCCGCCGAGCAGGCCGAGGAACATGCCCATGGCGGTGAGCAGGGCGAAGCGCAGCGCCAGGTCGATCAGCCAGGCCAGCGCGCGCGGCACCGCACCGGCGGCCGGCAGATGCAGCGGCACGCCCTCGGGGGTGATGACTTCGCGGTAGGTATCGAGCATGCCGCTTACCGCCGCCAGGTGGTGCGGCGGATACGGGCACCTGCGATGTGGGGAGGCCGTCCTTCCGTTCGGCCGGCTGCCTGTGGCGGCATGCTGCTCTCGACTGCGTCCTGCTCCGAAGCGGCACTTTAGCCGGCGTGGCGTGAATTGCCCAGCACGCCGGCGGCGCCGATCAGCGTACCGTGCCGCCGTCGCGCTGGCGCCCGGAGAACAGCTTGCGCACGCCGGCGACCAGCGCCATCAGGCCGACCAGCAGCAGCTTCCAGGCCTTGGCCAACAACAGGCCCAGCTTGGCGAACAGGCCGGCCTTGGCCGCCAGGCCGCCGCCGATCAGGGTGGCCAGACCGTAGCTGGCGATCTTGTCGGTGGACGGGTTGTGGTCGGCATAGCGGGCGCCGCTGTCGAACTCGGCCATCGGCAGCAACTGCTGCATGCCCTCGCGCACCTGCGCCAGTTCGCCCATGCCGGAGACCGCATTGAGGCTCAGATAGCCATGCCGGCCGAGCACGCGGATGTCGTAGTTGAGGGTGTGCTCGTGCTCGCCGGCGAACGCCAGCTCGCGCGCCCAGTACAGCTTCTTGCTGCCGGTGTCGTAGCGCGGCGGTACCGCCCAGCCGATCAGGTCGACCTGCTCGTAGCCGGCCTTCTTGCGCTGCGCGTTGGACTCGCGCGTCTCCTCCTGCATGTCCTTGAGCATGGCCTGGTAGTCGATCTTGCTGGCGTCCTCGTCGGACACGTAGCCGTCGTCGGAATAGGTGACGACCACCGCCCAGCTGCCCTTCTCGTCGAGCGCGGGCTGGCGCGGCACGATCAGGCCCAGCACGTCGTCGTCGGGCGGGTTGCCCCAGTAGCTTTCCAGCACCCTGCGCGCGTCGGCCTTGTCCAGAAAGCGGAACGCCGGGCCGAGGTCGAAATGCACCTTGGCCTGCGGCAGTTCGATATGCCCGTCGCGGAAATGCAGCGAGCCGACGAACTGCTCGGCGGTCATGTCCGGGCCGTTGTCCTGGGCCAGGGCCGGGCCGGCGGTGGCGCACAGCGCGCAGAAAAAAACGGCCAGCAGGCCGCGCAGCGAGATCTTGATCATCGGCGATTCCATTCGTTCGGTGGCGTCCCCACGCCAGAGGCGCCTAGTGTCGCGCAAGCGCGCGGCGCACGCCAGCCGCGGCGCAGGTGCCGCAACCACCGCAGTGGCCTCAGCCGTTGCCGGTGAGGTAACGGTCCTTCAGCCGCACGTAGTGCTGCGCCGAGTAGTGCAGGCTCTCGATCTCCTTGTCGCTGAGCATGCGCGCCTTGCGCGCGGGATTGCCCAGCCACAGCTCTCCCTCGCCGACGGTCTTGCCCGGGCCGACCACCGCACCGGCACCGACGAAGCCGTATTTCTTCACCGTGGCGCCGTCGAGGATGCAGGCGCCCATGCCGATCAGGCACAGGTCCTCGATGGTGCAGGCATGGATGATGGTGCCGTGGCCCACGGTCACGTCCGCGCCGATCAGGGTCGGGTAGCCGGCCGCGTTGAACGGGCTGTGGTGGCTGACGTGGATGATGGTGCCGTCCTGGATGTTGCTGCGCGCGCCGATGCGCACGTAGTTGACGTCGCCGCGGATCACCGTGCCCGGCCATACCGACACGTCGTCCTCCAGCACCACGTCGCCGATCACGGTGCAGGCCGGGTCGACATAGACGCGCGCGCCCAGCTGCGGAGTCGTGTCGAGGTAGGGGCGGATCGGGGACATGCTGCTCTCCGGCGGTGGGCGGCCGGCGGCCACGCGGGCGCCGATGATAGCGCGGCGCCTGGCGCCGGCTGCCGCCCGTGGAGCGCCCGAGCGGCTGGGCGAAGCACGCGGTTGTGCGATAAGCGCACCGCTAATCGATATTCGCACTTGAATGGTGCAGTGCGATAAAACTAGCGTTGCCGCTGTCCCGGCGTCTGGCAGCGCGCGACGCGTGCCCGCTGGCGGCCGCGGCGCCGCCCGCCGCCGGTGCGGTCCCGATTCTGTTGGAGATGGTGCATGTCCTGTGCGTTTTCCCGCGGCCTGGCCCTGCTCGCGGCCCTGCTTCCCGGCGCCGTGTGCGCCTACCAGGCCGAGCCGCCGCCGCCGGAGCGCAGCGTGCTCACCGTGGACCGCTACGCCGACGACGATGCCCCGGGCTCCCTGCGCTGGGCGATCACCACCGCCAACCAGGCCCCCGGCCGTTACCGCATCGAGATCGCCGCGGTGGGCACGCCGCCGTACGTGATCCGCCCGCGCGCACCGCTGCCGGCGCTGCAGGGGCCGCTGCAGGTGGTGGGCCTGGCGCGGGCGCACGACGGCCAGTACATCGCCATCGACGGTGCCGGCTACATCCATGGCAAGGGCACCGCCGCCTGCCCGGGCGCGGAGAAGGGCCAGTTCGGCACCAACGTGCGCAGCACCACGCTGCCGGGCCTGGTGCTGCGCGACACCCGGGGCGTGGAACTGAGCGGCCTGGAGATCCGCAACTTCTGCATCGGCGTGCTGCTCAACCGCGCCAGCGACAATGTGCTGCGCGACAACCGCATCGTCGCCAACCATGGCGGCGCCGGGGTGATGCTGACCGGCGACGACGGCAACGGCCAGTCCACCGCCACCACCACGGTGCGCAACCGCATCGAGCGCAACACCTTCCTCGACAACGGCGACGGCCTGGAACTGACCCGCGGCGCGGCCTGGAACCTGGTGGCCGACAACCTGTTCCGCTCCACCGATGCCAACCCCGAGCCCTCGCAGGGCATCGAGATCCTGTGGGGCAACGACAACACCGTGCTGCGCAACCGCTTCGAGCGCTATTCCGACGGGCTGCAGATCAACTGGGGCAACCGCAACACCATCGCCGACAACGACTTCGCCGGCAATTCGATCGGGGTCAGCGTCACTGGCCGCGACAATCTGATCGAGGGCAACCGCCTGACCGGCAACGGCATCGGCATCGCGGTACGCCCGCAGCCGCGCAGCGAGCCCAACCGGTTCAGCGCCAACCTGCTGTCCGGCAACGGCCTGAAGATCGAACGCTGCTTCGCCGGCGGCGCCTGCGCCCCGGGCCAGCCGCGCGGCGCCATCGTGTTCGGCGTGCCGGGCCTGGAGCATGCGCCCTTCGTCGGTTCGCGCGGCATCGGCGTCGATCCGGACCCGCGCAAGCGCGCGACGATCTGCGGCGCTGCTGCGCCCGACGGTTGCCAACCGCCGCCGAACTTCGGCCAGGCCGCCCCGCAGTTGCGCGCGATCGAACGCGGCGCCGGTGTGCCGCAGGTGCAGGGCAGCTTCGTCGGCCGCCCCGGCCATCTCTACACGGTGGAACTGTTCGGCAACCGCCGCCGCGGCGACGACGAGGCCGAACGCTATCTTGGCCGCGTCGAGACGCAAGTGGATGCACAGGGACAGGGCCGCTTTGCGCTGCCGCTGGACGGCGATGGCGCGGTGCTGGCCACACTCACCGCCACCGTCACCAGCGACGATGGCGCGACCTCGCCGCTGAGCGCACCGCTGGCGGTGACGCCGTGAGCCGCCTACCGTCGCTACCGGCCTGGTCGCTGCTGGCCGCGGCCATCGCCTTCGTCCCGGCGATCGCCGCCGCCCAGGACGCCACCGACCTGGCGCACAGCACCTTGACCGGCGACTGGGACGGCACGCGCAGCGACTGGCTGCAGCGCGGCGTCAACGTGCGCGGCGACTACGTCGGCGAAGCCATGGGCCTGGTCGACGGCGGCCGCGGCGAGCGCGGCGCGCGCTATGCGCAGCAGGTGCGGCTGGGCGTGGACCTGGACCTGGCGAAACTCGCCGGCTGGGGCGGCGGCGCGCTGCACGTGACCGTCAACGACCGCCGCGGCCGCAGCACCTCGGCCGACCTGCTCGGCAATCGCTTCCCGATCCAGGAAGCCTACGGCGGCCAGTTCACCCGGCTGACCGAACTGAGCTACGACCGCCGCTTCAACGACGGGCGCAGCTACATCAAGGCCGGCTTCTACGCGATGGGCAACCAGTTCGGCGCGCACACGCTGCTGACCAACTTCGTCAACGCCGCGTTCTGCGCGCATCCGCTGGCGATGTCCGGCAACAGCGGCTGGTACAACTATCCGAACGCACGCTGGGGCGCGGAAGTGGCGCAGCAACTGACGCCGGCGGCGAACCTGCGGGTCGGCTGGTTCCAGGTCAACCCCAGCACCAACAACAACGTGCACACCGCGTTCGACCTGACCGCGCGCGGCACCACCGGCTCGCTGTTCCCCGTCGAGCTCACCTGGACGCCGGGTGCCGGTGGCAACTACCCGGGCACCTACAAGTTCGGCGGCTACTACGACTCCTCGCGGGTGCCGCGCAAGGGCCTGGACCCGCGCGCCACCACCGGCCGCGACGGCGCCTACCTGCTGGTGGAGCAGAAGCTGTATTCGCCCGGCGGCGAGCGCGGCCGCGGCCTCACTGGCTTCGCCCAGTACATGGTGTCCGACCGCGCCACTGCGCAGATCACCCGCTGGTACGCGCTGGGCGGCGTCTACCAGGGCATCGGCCGGCGCAGCCAGGACCGCATCGCGCTGGGCTACGTCGGCGCCGACATCAACCATCGCCTGCTCGACGCGCGGCGCGCGGCGCTGCGCGATGCCGGCGTGCCGCCGGAGGCGCCGGTGTTCGCGCTCGACACCGCCGAGGAACTCTACGAACTGTCCTACAGCGCGCAGCTGACGCCGTGGCTGATGCTGCGGCCGGACGTGCAGTACATCGTCAACCCCGGCACCTTCGCCTATGCGCGCACCGACAACGCGCTGGCGGTGGGGCTGCAGGTCAAGCTCACCTTCTGAGCGCGCGCTGCGCGCCTCCTGCCCAGGCCGATCCCGATGCCCTTGTTCCCACGACGACTGACCTTCCTGTGCTGCGCCGGCCTGCTGCTGGCATCGCCGCTGCAGGCCGCACCTACGGCGCCTCCGGCAGCGGCGCCCGCCGCGCCGTCCGCGGGCGCGCCGCTGCCGCCGCCGCGCGTGCTGCAGATCCGCGGACTCGACATCGGTGCCGGCCTGCCCAAGATCATCGTGCCGATCACCGCGCACGACGCCGAGCAGGCGCTGGCGCAGGCGCAGCGCATCGCCGCCTCGCCCGATGCGGACCTGGCCGAGTGGCGCATCGACCTGATGGACGGGGCTACCGACGCGGCCGCGCTGGCGGCATTGGGGCCGCGCCTGGCGCAGGCACTGCACGGCAAGCCGCTGCTGCTGACCTTCCGCACCAAGGCCGAGGGCGGCGCGGTGGCGATTGACGATGCCGCCTACGGCGCGTTGTACGCGCGCCTGCTGGACGCGCGCTTCGCCGACCTGCTCGACGTGGAAATGTTCCGCGACCCGGCGGTGCTGCGGCAGGTGGTCGAGCGCGCACACCGGCAGGGCGTGTACGTGGTGATGTCCAGCCACGACTTCCACGCCACCCCGCCGGTGGCGGAGATCGTGGCGCGGCTGCAGCGGCAACAGGCGCTGGGCGCCGACGTGCTGAAGATCGCGGTGATGCCGCGAGATCCCGGCGACGTGCTGCACCTGCTCGACGCCACCTGGCAGATGCGCCAGCGCAGCGGGCAGCCGCTGCTGACCATGGCGATGGGGCCGCTGGGCGCGGTGTCGCGGATGTCTGGCGAGACCTTCGGGCAGAGCCTGACCTTCGGCATGCTCGGCAGCGCCTCGGCGCCCGGGCAGATCGACGCGGCGCGGTTGCGGCAGACGCTCGATGCGCTGCATGCCGCCGCGCCGCCCAAGTAATCCCGCGACGCTGCCGTCCTCGTTCGCCGTTCCTGCAGGAGTGTTGCCATGAGCCATGCCGCCGCCCCGCCCACCGCCCTCGTCCTGAATCGCATGAGCGGGTTCCAGTGGACGGCGATCGCGGTCTGCGTGCTGTTGAACATGCTCGACGGCTTCGACGTGATGGTGATGGCCTTCATCGCCCCGCACGTGTCGGAGGCCTGGCGTTTGTCCGGCAAGCTGCTGGGGATCGCGCTCAGCGCCGGGCTGGTGGGAATGGCGCTGGGCTCGCTGCTGCTGGCGCCGCTGGCCGACCGCTGGGGCCGGCGCAACATGATCCTGTGCTGCCTGGCGATCCTGACCGTCGGCATGGCCGCCTCGGCACTGGCGCAGGACATCTGGCAACTTGCGGCGCTGCGCGTGTTCACCGGCATCGGCATCGGCGGCATGCTCGCCGGCGTCGGCGTGATCACCTCCGAATACGCCAGCCCGAAGTGGCGCAGCACCGCAGTGGCCCTGCAGGCCACCGGCTATCCCATCGGCGCCACGCTGGGCGGGTTGATCGCCGCGATGCTGCTGGAGCGCTGGGGCTGGCATGCGGCCTTCCTGTTCGGCGCACTCGCCTCGCTGCTGTGCATCCCGGTGGTGCTTGCGCTGCTGCCCGAATCGCTGGACTTCCTGCTCAGCCGGCGCCCGCCGGATGCGCTGGCGCGGCTCAACGCGCTGCTGGCGCGCATGCGTGCACCGACCCTTGACGCGCTGCCGCCGCGCCCGCCGGTGCAGGAGAAGGCCGGCTACGCGGCGCTGTTCACCCCGCACCTGCGCCGCAACAGCGTGCTGATCGCGTTGGGCTTCTTCATGCACATGTTCGCCTTCTATTTCGTGCTGAGCTGGACGCCGAAACTGCTGGTGCAGGCCGGGCTGTCGGCCGAGCAGGGCGTCACCGGCGGGGTGCTGTTGAACCTGGGCGGCATCGTCGGCGGCGCCTTGTTCGGCGGCCTGGCCGCACGTTTTCTGCTGCCGCGCTTGACCGCGGCCAGCTTCCTGATCGCCGCACTGGGGATGGCGGCGTTCGCCACGCTCGGCACGCAGTTGCAGCTGGCCTTCCCCGTGGCCTTCGTGATCGGTGCGGCGCTGTTCGGCTCGATGGCCGGCCTGTATGCGGTGGCGCCGATCGTGTTCGCGCCCACCGTGCGCACCACCGGCCTGGGCTGGGCGATCGGCATCGGCCGCGTCGGCGCGATCCTCTCGCCGATGACCGTGGGCGTGCTGGTCGACGCCGGCTGGCAGCCGGCCAATCTGTATTACGTGCTGGCGTTGCCGCTGCTGGTGGCCATTGCCGCGGTGTTGACGATGCGGCTGCAGCCGGCACGGTGAGGGCGGGGCGGCGCGGGCGCGGCTCCATTCCAGTCTTCGAGAGCAACGCGCTTTGCGGCGCGGCCTGGCCTGCGTCACCGATCGGCGCCGTGTCCGGCGCCGTACTCCACGTGTCGGCCAACCTGCGGCGCCTCGGTCGAGGCGCTGTGAGGTCCGCACATGCGGCGGCGATCCATTGCCGCCGCGCGCAGATGGCGCCGGTGCGCCGGATTTCTACTTGGCGTTCGGCAAGGCGTAGGCGATCACGTAGTCGCCGCGGTCCGGCGACTGCCGCGCGCCGCCGGCGGTGATCACGATGTACTGCTTACCGGTCTTGGTCGACACGTAGGTCATCGGCCCGCCCTGGCTGCCTACCGGCAGCCGCGCCTTCCACAGTTCCTTGCCGGTGCCGCTGTCGAACGCACGCAGGTAGTAGTCCTGGGTGCCGGCGATGAACACCAGGCCGCTCTGCGTGGCCAGGGTGCCGCCCAGGGTCGGCATGCCGATCGGGATCGGCAGGTGCATCTTGAAGCCGAGCGGACCGGTGTCCTGCACGGTGCCCACCGGCACCTGCCAAGCGATGCTGCGTGTTTTCAGGTCGATCGCGCTGAGCGTGCCGAACGGCGGCGCCTGGCAGGGGATGCCCAGCGCCGACAGGAAGCGGTTCTTGTTGACCGCGTACGGCGTGCCCTTCAGCGGCACCGCGCCCATGCCGGTGTTGACCGCCTCGCCGCCGCTGGAGGCGGCGGCCTTGTCGGCCTTCTGCGGAATCATCTGCACCCACAGCCCCAGGCGCATGTCGTTGGCGAACACCACGTCGTGCACCGGGTCGACCGACAGCCCGCCCCAGTTCATGCCGCCCAGCGAGCCGGGGAAGCTCAGCGACACATCGGTACCGGGCGCGGTGTACAGGCCCTCGTAGCGCATCTTCTTGAAGGCGATGCGGCACAGCATCTGGTCCAGCAGGGTGGCGCCCCACATGTCCGCTTCGCTCAGGTGCTTGGTGCCGATCTGCGGCATGCCCACCGACAGCGGCTGGGTCAGCGCATACGGTTCGTGGGGGATGTCGGCGGCCTTCACCGGCACCTCGCGGACCTCGGTCAGCGGTTTGCCGGTGGCGCGGTCGAGCACGTACAGCTGGCCGGCCTTGGTGCCGATGATCAGCGCCGGCACCTTGCGGCCGTCGGCCATCGGGAAGTCGATCAGGCTCGGCTGCATCGGCAGGTCGAAGTCCCACAGATCGTTGTGCACGGTCTGGTAGACCCACTTGACCTGGCCGGTGCTGGCGTCCAGCGCGGTGATCGAGGCGCCGAAGCGGTGGTCCAGCGCGCTGCGCTCGGCACCGTACAGGTCGGTGGACGGGCTGCCCATCGGCAGGAACACCGTGTTGGAGGCGGCGTCGTAGGACATCGGCGCCCACACGTTCGGCGTGCTGCGCACGTAGGTCTTGCCCGGCGCCGGCGGCTGCGTGTCCTGCGGATTGCCCGGATCGAAGGCCCAGCGCTGTGCGCCGGTGATCACGTCGAAGCCGCGGATCACGCCGCCGGGCATGTCGGCCTGCACGTTGTCGGCGACGCGGCCGCCCACCACCACCGTGGTCCCGGCCACGGTCGGCGCCGAGGTCAACTGGTAGAACGGATCGGGTGCGGCGCCGAGGCCGGCCTTCAGGTCGACCTGGCCGTTCTGGCCGAAGCCGCTGCACAACGCGCCGGTGTCCGCGTCCAGCGCGATCAGCCGCGCATCGATGGTGTTGGTCAGCACGCGGCGCCGGCAGTTGGCGCCGGCCGGCAGCGCCGCCGCCGCCACCGGCGAGGCATTGGCGGCGCTGGGCTGGGCCAGCGGTGCGTCGGCATCGAAGTAGGCCAGGCCGCGGCAGCGCTGCCAGACCGAGGACTTCGCGTTGATCTCGCGCTTCCACAGCTGCCGGCCGCTGCTGGCGTCCAGCGCGATGACGTTGTTGTGCGGGGTGCACACGTACAGCGTCTCGCCGATCTGCAGTGGGGTAGTCTGGTCTTCGGCGCCGTTGCCGTCGCTGATTGCGATGTCGCCGGTGCGGTAGGTCCAGGCCACCTGCAGCTGGCCGACATTGCCGCGGCCGATCTGGTCCAGCGCGGCGAAGCGGCTGCCGCCGGCGGTGTTGCCGTAGTGGCTCCAGTCGCGCTGCGCCTGCGCCGGGGTCACCGGCACCGGTGCCGGGCCGGGGCCGCTGGCGACCACCGGCGGATGCGGCACGAACATGCCGGCCAGGCCGCCGGCGCAGGCCAGCGCCAGCACCGCCGCCAGTGCATAGGCGCCGCGTCCGCCGGGCAGGCCGCGGGCGCGGCGCAGGCTCGGGTAGACCAGGGCGACCAGCAGCGCCAGCACCGCCGGCATCATCAGCCGCGATACCAGCGGCCAGAACGCCAGGCCCGCATCCCAGTACGCCCAGGCCACGCTCAGCACGAACGCCAGCGCGTACAGCCAGGCGCCGGCCGGGCGCCGCCGCAGCACCAGCAGCGCCGAGGCCACGCAGGCCGCGCCCATCGCCAGGAAGTAGAGGCTGCCGCCCAGCGTGGCCAGGCGGATGCCGCCGACCAGCAGCGCCAGTCCGATCAGCGCCAGCAGCAGGCCGACGCTCCACAGCACGATCCGGCCGCCGGCCGACACATCCGATTGGGTTTGCACGTTTTCGATCCTCTGCAGCAGGGTAGGCGCGTGGCGTCCGCTGCCGGTCACGACGGCAGCGCGGGTGGGCGTGCGCACGATGGCATGCCGCGGCGGGAAACGACGTCGGCAAGATGGGCGATTATCGCATTTGTGTTCGGTAATAGAACGAATGGCGCCGTCCGCCGGTGCGACGCTGTGTGTCGGTTTCCGACGTTTCTCCGACCTTGGTGAAGCCCGTACAACGCACTGTTACAGACATGGTGCGATGCGACACATCCGTGGAGTAGCGTTGCGCGTTTCTTCCCAGCCGCACTCCCCCATGTCCGACCGTTTCCAGGCGCCTCGTCGTCCCGTTCGCTGTGCCGTATTGCTGGCCGTTGCCGTGGCCGGAGGCTGCTCCGGCGACAAGCCGGCGGCCGCGCCGCCGCCGCGGGTGGGGGTGCTGACCCTGGGCGCGCGCACCTTGCCGGTCGAGCGCACCCTGGCCGGCCGCACCGTGGCCTACGAGACCGCCGACGTGCGCCCGCAGGTCGGCGGGCTGCTGCGCCAGCGCCTGTTCCAGGAGGGCCAGGAGGTCAAGGCCGGGCAGGCGCTGTACGTGATCGATCCGGCGCCGTACCAGGCCGCCTACGACATCGCCCGCGGCAACCTGGTGCAGGCCGAGGCGGCGCTGGCCAGTGCGCGGCCCAAGGCCGAGCGCACCCGCAGCCTCACCGACATGGACGCGGCCAGCAAGCAGGACGCCGACGACGCGGTGTCCGCGCTGCGCCAGGACGAGGCGGCGGTGGTCGCGGCCAAGGCGGCGCTGCAGGCGGCGCGCATCAACCTCGACTACACCCGCATCACCGCGCCGATCTCCGGCACCATCGGCACCTCCGCCTACACCGTCGGCGCGCTGCTCACCGCCGCGCAGGACGCGGCGCTGACCACCATCCAGCGCCTGGACCCGATCTACCTGGACGTCACCCAGTCCAGCACGCAGATGCTGGCGCTGCGCCGCCAGCTCGACGCCGGGCAGATCCATGCCATCGACGGCAAGGCGCAGGTGCAGGTGCGGCTGGAGGACGGCAGCACCTATCCGCACGCCGGCACGCTGGAGTTCGTCGGCACCCAGGTCAACGCCGGTACCGGCAACGTCACCCTGCGTGCGGTGGTGCCCAATCCCGAACACCTGCTGCTGCCGGGCATGTACCTGCGCGCGGTGCTGCCGATGGCCACCGACCAGGGCGCGGTGCTGGTGCCGCAGCAGGCGGTGACCCGCGACAGCAAGGGCGAGCCGGTGGTGAAGCTGCTGGATGCGCACGACAAGGTGGTGGAGCGGCACATTCGCACTGGCGAGGCCATCGGCCACGACTGGCTGGTGGAGTCCGGGCTCAAGCCGGGCGAGCGCCTGATCGTGGTCAACGGCAGCCGCGCCGAACTCGGCAAGCCGGCGCAGCCGTATCCGGTCACCGCCGCCCAGCTCGATGCCGCGCCGGCGCTGCCGGGCGACGACGCCCAGGCCGACTGAGGACTCCCGCATGTCGCGCTTCTTCGTCAACCACCCGGTGGTGGCCTGGGTCATGGCCATCGTCATCGTCCTGATCGGCATGCTGGCCATCCATGGGCTGCCGGTCGAACGCTATCCGCACATGGCGCCGCCCACCATCACCGTGCGCGCCACCTACACCGGCGCCTCGGCGCAGACGGTGGAAAACACCGTCACCCAGCTGATCGAGCAGTCGCAGCAGAGCCTGGACCACCTGCTGTACATGACCTCCACCAGCGCCTCGGACGGCACCGCGCAGGTCAACCTGGTGTTCGAGACCGGCACCAACGCCGACACCGCGCAGGTGCAGGTGCAGAACCAGTTGCAGTCGGTGATGTCGGTGTTGCCGCAGGCGGTGCAGCAGAACGGCCTGGTCATCACCAAGTCCAGCGGCTCGCTGTTCGAGGTGGTGGCGTTCACCTCCGACGACGGCAGCATGGACAACTTCGATGTCGCCAACTACATGGAATCGAACATCGACGACCAGATCAGCCGCGTCAGCGGCGTCGGCAACATCCAGCCGATGGGCTCGGAATACGCCATGCGCATCTGGCTGGACCCGGAGAAGCTGCGCAAGTACGCGCTGATGCCCTCGGACGTGGAGAACGCGCTGCAGTCGCAGAACACCGACGTGTCGGCCGGCGAGATCGGCGGCCAGCCGGCGCTGCGCGGGCAGCGCCTGGACGCCACCGTGACCACCCGCAGCCGCCTGCAGACCCCGGCGCAGTTCGGCGCGATCGTGCTCAAGAGCGATGCCAGCGGCGCCGCCGTGCACCTATCGGACGTGGCCAGGATCGGCCTGGGCCCGGAGACCTACGACAGCATCACCCGCTTCAACGGCAAGCCCTCGGCCTCGCTGGGCATCGAGCTCAACTCCGACGCCAACGCGGTGGAGACCTCCAAGGCCATCGACCAGCGCCTGCAGGAACTCAAGCAGTACTGGCCGCACGGCTTCAACTACCACATCGCCTTCAGCACCACACCGTTCGTCACCACCTCGATCAAGGAGGTGGTCATCACCCTGATCGAGGCGGTGCTGCTGGTCGTGGCGGTGATGTACCTGTTCCTGCAGAACTGGCGCGCCACGCTGATCCCGACCATCGCCGTGCCGGTGGTGCTGATGGGCACCTTCGGCGTGCTCGCCGCGTTCGGCTACTCGATCAACACCCTGACCATGTTCGCGATGGTGCTGGCGATCGGCCTGCTGGTCGACGACGCCATCGTGGTGGTGGAGAACGTGGAGCGGGTGATGGGCCAGGAAGGCCTGCCGCCGAAGGAGGCCACGCTGCGCTCGATGCAGCAGATCGGCGGCGCCCTGGTCGGCATCGTGCTGGTGCTGACCGCGGTGTTCGTGCCGATGGCGTTCTTCAACGGCGTCACCGGCGTGATCTACCGGCAGTTCTCGATCACCATCGCCGCCTCGATGATCCTGTCGGTGCTGGTGGCGATGACCCTGACCCCGGCGCTGTGCGTGACCATCCTCAAGCCGCTGCACCAGGGCGAGGCGCCGATCGGCTCGCACGGGCGCCTGGGCTGGTTCTTCATCTGGTTCAACACCCGCTTCCGGCATCTGTCCGAGCGCTACCGCACGCTGGTCGAACGGGTGCTGGGCAAGCGCGCGCTGGGCCTGCTCGCCTATGCGCTGCTGATCGCGGTCACCGGCCTGCTGCTGTGGCGCCTGCCCGGTGCGTTCCTGCCCGACGAGGACGAGGGCATGCTCAACGTGCTGGTCAAGCTGCCGGCCGGCTCCACCCTGGAGCAGACCCTGGCGGTGACCGACCGGCTGACCAAGGCCGCGTTGAAGGATCCGGGCGTGCGCTCGGTGCTGTCCTCGGCCGGCTTCAGCGTCACCGGCGCCGGCCAGAACGTCGGCATGGCCTTCGTGCGGCTGAAGGACTGGGACGACCGCGACGACGATGCGGCGACCATCGCCGACCATCTGAACAAGGCGCTGGCCGACGTGCCCGACGCGGAACTGTTCGTGACCTCGCCGCCGGCGATCACCGGCCTCGGCGACGCCTCCGGCTTCACCTTCGAACTGATGGACTACGAAGGCGCCGGCCATGCCGCCCTGGTCGCCGCGCGCGACAAGCTGCTGCGTCTGGCCCAGCACGATCCCAAGCTGATGAACGTGCGCTACGCCAGCCTGGAAGACGCGCCGGTGTACGCGGTCAAGATCGACGACGCCAAGGCGCAGGCGCTGGGCGTGGACCCGGGCGACATCAACGCCACGCTCAACAGCGCGCTCGGCGGCGACTTCGTCAACAACTTCATCTACAAGGGCCGCATCAAGAAGGTCTACGTGCAGGGCGACGCCGACGCACGCATGGCGCCGCAGGACCTGGACCGCTGGACGGTGCGCAACGGCGGCGGCGACATGGTGCCGATGTCGGCGTTCACCCGCTCGCACTGGACCAGCGCACCGGCCGCGCTGGAACGCTACAACGGCGTGTCGGCGATGGAACTGACCGGCCAGGCGGTGCCCGGGGTCAGCTCCGGCGCGGCGATGGACGCGATGGCCGAACTCAGCAAGCAGTTGCCGCACGGCTTCGGCTACGCGTGGTCGGACATGGCCTACCAGGAAAAGCTGTCGGCCAACCAGGCGCCGGCGCTGTACGCGATCTCGCTGCTGTTCGTGTTCCTGTGCCTGGTGGCGCTGTACGAGAGCTGGTCGATTCCGTTCGCGGTGATGCTGGCGGTGCCGGTGGGCGTGTTCGGCGCGGTGCTGCTGATGACCCTGCGCGGCCTGGAGAACGATGTGTACTTCCAGGTCGGCCTGCTGACCACGGTGGGCCTGGCGGCGAAGAACGGCATCCTCATCGTCGAGTTCGCGCGCGACCTCGAACACCGCGGCGAAAGCCTGCTCGCCGCCACCCTGCACGCGGTGCAGATGCGCCTGCGGCCGATCCTGATGACCTCGCTGGCGTTCCTGCTCGGCGTGCTGCCGCTGGTGTTCAGCAAGGGCGCCGGCTCGGCCGCGCGCCACTCGCTGGGCACCGGCGTCACCGGCGGCACCCTGGCCTCGATCACCCTGGGCCTGTTCTTCGTGCCGCTGTTCTACGTGATCGTGCGCCGGATGTTCCCCGGACCGGCGGTCGCCCACCCGGAGACGCAGGCATGAGCGCGTTGACCCGCATGAGCGTGGCGGTGGCCACGCTGTTGGCCCTGTCCGGCTGCACCCTGGCGCCCACCTACGTACGCCCGGCGGTACCCGTGCCGGCCGACCTGGCCGCGGTCGATGCGGCGCCCGCCGCGGGCGCCGCCACCGACGCGCTGGCGATGCCGGACTGGCAGCAGGTGTTCCTGGATCCGCGCCTGCGCCAGACCATCGCGCTGGCCTTGCAGAACAACCGCGACCTGCGCGTGGCGGTGCTGTCCATCGACAAGGCACGCGCGCAGTACCGCCTCCAGCGCGCCGCGCAGTTGCCCTCGTTCGACGCCAACGCCAGCATGAGCCGCAGCCGCAGCAGCGCTGCCAGCAACGACGACGGCGTCTCCCAGGTCAGCACCAGCGACACCCTGCAGGTCGGGCTCAGCAGCTGGCAGCTGGATCTGTTCGGGCAACTGCGCAGTCTCAAGCAGGAAGCGCTGCAGAACTGGCTGTCCAGTGCGGAAAACCAGCGCAACGTGCGCCTGACCCTGGTCGCCCAGGTCGCCGCGGCGTGGCTGACCGTGGGCGCGGACCAGGCGCAACTGGCGCTGGCGCAGCAGACCCTGGACAGCCAGGCGCAGACCCTGCAACTGACCGAGCGCCGCCACAGCATCGGCAGCGCGTCCGGGCTGGACCTGGCGCAGCAGCAGACCAGCGTGGAGTCGGCGCGCGTGGCCGTCGCCAGCGCCGCCACCCAGCTGGCGCAGGCGCGCGATGCGCTGCAACTGCTGGTCGGCGCGCCGGTGGACGCAGCGCTGCTGCCGACCGCGCAGGCGATGCAGGACAGCGTGGCGCTGGCGCCGCTGCCGGCGCACCTGTCCTCGGCGGTGCTGCTGCAGCGCCCGGACGTGCTCGCCGCCGAGCACACCTTGCAGGCAGCCAACGCCGACATCGGCGCCGCACGCGCGGCGTTCTTCCCGTCGCTGAGCCTCACCGCGTCCACCGGGCGCAGCAGCGATGCGCTGTCCACGCTGTTCTCCGCCGGCAGCCGCACCTGGTCGTTCGTGCCCAGCATCACCGCGCCGATCTTCCACGCCGGCGCGCTGAAGGCCTCGCTGGATGCCTCCAAGCTCGGCAAGGACATCGCCGTGGCGCAGTACGAGAAGGCGATCCAGTCGGCCTTCGCCGAAGTGGCCGACGCCCTGGCCACGCGCGACCACCTGCAGGCGCAGCTGACCGCGCAGCAGGCCCTGGTCGACGCCAGCCAGCGCAGCTACACCCTGGCCGACGCGCGCTACCGCGCCGGCCTGGACGGCCATCTGCCGGTGCTGGACGCGCAGCGTTCGCTGTTCGCCGCGCAGCAGGCGCTGATCGCGCTGCGCCTGCAGGACGCCAGCAACCGCGTCACCCTGTACCAGGTGCTCGGCGGCGGCGCCGACGCCCAGGCCCAGGTCGCTGCCTCGCCCTGAGCCGGAACCGAGGCAGCGCGAGGCCGGGCCTTGGCTGGCCTGAGGCGAGTTTGAGGCCGGCCTGAGGCTGGCACGAGCGTGCAGAAGCGTCGCCACGCACGACGCGCTTCTGTGGGAGGGACTTCAGTCCCGACGCGACGGCAGTCGAACGCCTATCCAACCATCCACCCAGGCAACGCCTCGCGCGCGTCCTCGCCGCAAACAACACGACAGCCCTGCGCCACCGTCTCGAAAGCTGAACGCGGCGGTACACCTCGGCGGCCGTCGTAGACAAATGCCGGGCGCCGCCGCGACGCCCAATCGTTCGTCGCACAGGCCGCAAGCGGCGTTGTGCGTATCTCCGGCGCGTTGGCGACACGGTCGACGCCGCTCCGGCACGCCGGGCACCACGCCAGCCTTGGGCCATAATCGCGGCGACTCACTCCAGGTACGCCGCACCCGATGAAGATCCCCCCGAGCCTGCAGCCGCTGATCGACGATGGCGTCATCGACGGCGTGCTGCGCCCGCTCAAGAGCGGCAAGGAGGCCGCGGTCTACGTGGTCCAGGCAGGCGACGACGTGCTCTGCGCCAAGGTCTACAAGGACATGGCGCAGCGCAGCTTCCAGGCGCGCGTGCAGTACCAGGAAGGGCGCAAGGTGCGCGGCAGCCGCCAGGCGCGGGCGATCGGCAAGGCCAGCAAGTTCGGCCGCCGCGAGCAGGAAGCCGCGTGGAAGGACACCGAGGCCAACACCCTGTACCAGCTGGTGGACGCCGGCGTGCACGTGCCGCAGCCGCGCGGCTACTTCCACGGCGTGCTGCTGATGGACCTGGTCACCGACGCCGACGGGCAGAGCGCGCCACGCCTGGGCGAGGTGGAACTGGAACCGGAGCAGGCGCGCGCCTTCCACACGCAGCTGGTCGGCGACGTGGTGAAGATGCTGTGCCTGGGCCTGGTGCACGGCGACCTGTCCGAATACAACGTGCTGGTCGCCGCCGATGGTCCGGTGGTGATCGATTTCCCGCAGGTGGTCAGCGCCGCCGGCAACAACGCCGCCCGCAGCATGCTGCTGCGCGACGTGCACAACCTGCGCGACTGCCTGGGCCGCTTCGCGCCCGAGCTCAACGCCACCCACTACGGCGAGGAGATCTGGGCGCTGTACGAGAAGGGCACGCTGCGCCCGGACAGCGCACTCACCGGTCGCTTCACCTTCGACACCCGCCGCGCCGACGTGCGCGCGGTGCGCGCCTCGATCGAGGACGCGCGGCAGGAGGCCATCATCCGCCAGCAGGGCCGCGAAGCCGCCGCGCAGGACGACTGAGCCGCGTTCCGGCACGCGGCGCGCAAGTCCATGCTGCGCCGCAATGTGGCGGCATCGCGTGCGCGCCCGCCGCCAGTGCGAGCCCCAAGCCGCGCAACGCCTCGCCGTGCCTGCATTGCACGCGCATCCGCGCCGTGACGATCGGCCGCCTGCCGCTGACCCGTCGGCTACCGCGCATCGGCGTTCCGGTTCGCTTATTTGCGGAAATGGTTATGGAGAATAACAATTAGCCCGACGCCGCTTGCGCAGCCGCCCGGGAGGGCCACCCATGTATTTCGATCCAGACGTCGTCCGTTTCTTCGCCCAGGCCCAGCAGTCCGGGCAGCCGCCGATGGAGGAACTGCCCTTGCCCCAGGCGCGGGCGATGATGCGCGGCGTCGCCGCGCAATTCGGTTTCCCGCGCGTGGAGATGGCCGAGGTCCGCGACCTGCAGGCACCGGGCCCGGCCGCCCCGATTCCGCTGCGCCTGTACCGCCCGCACGGCCTCGACGCGGGCCCGGCGCCGACCTGCCTCTACGCGCATGGCGGCGGTGGTGTGGTCGGCGACCTCGATTCGCACGACGACGTGTGCCGGCAACTGGCCGCACGCGCCGGCTGCCAGGTGCTGGCGGTGGACTACCGGCTGGCGCCCGAACATCCTGCGCCGGCCGGCATCGAGGACGTGATCGCGGTGGTGCACTGGCTGGCCGCGCACCCGGGTGAGGTCGGCGCCGATCCGCAGCGCCTGGCCATCGCCGGCGACAGCATGGGCGGCGCACTGGCGGCCAGCGCCGCGCTGGACGCGCGCGATGCCGGCATCGCCCTGCGCTGCCAGATCCTGATCTATCCGCTGACCGACGTGCGCCCGGACAATCCCTTTCCCTCGCGCGTGCACAACGCCGGCATCCCGCCGCTGACCGAAGCGGCGATGCGCTACTTCGACCGCCAGCTGCTGCCGGACCCGTCGCTGGCGTCGGACTGGCGCATCTCCCCGGTGGTGGCGCCGGACGTGGCCGGTGTCGCCCCGGCGCTGGTGGTGCTCGCCGAGCGCGACGCGCTGCACGACGAAGGCCTGCACTATGCGCAGCGCCTGCGCGAGGCGGGTGTGGAAACCCTGGTGCGCGTCCACCCCGGCATGATCCACGGCTTCATCAACATGGGCAGGGTGATGCGCGTGGCCGGCGAAACCCTGGACCTGGCCGCGCTGCTGCTGCGCCAGCGGCTGCTGCCGGTGGCCGCGCAAGAGTGAGTCCAACCGCAGCGCGTCCCGCTTCCCGGCAATCGTCGCCCGCGGTGGCGTGCGTTGCCCCGCCTGCCGCACTGCACCCGTCGCATCCGTCGTAGGTGCGGCTTCAGTCGCGACAGGGCATTGCCGATATGCGGTCCGGTCGCGGCTGAAGCCGCTCCTGCGTGCGCTGGACGCTTTGCTCACATCGACCGAGCGCAACGCACCCGCTGCAGATCTGTAGGCTGACACGCAACCCGTCTGCCGCGCCGCCCTCAGCGCGGGGTGGCGCGGAGCAACTGCCGGAAGGCGTCGTCCAGCGCGCGCTGGTCGCCGCTGCCAGCGGGCAGTTGCGGGGCACCTGCTTCCATCCTGCCCAGCTCCGCGTCCAGGAAATCGCTGATCGCCGGAATCCGCGGGCCGTCTTCGACCTCGGCCGATGCGCGTTTCTTGTCCAGCAAGGCATCGATCGCCTCGCGCAGGGCGCCAGAGGGAACCAGGGCGTCCAGCAGCGACGCGAAGGCCATCGGCGGCATGCCGTGCCCACGCTCGATCCATTGGCAGGCCAGCACGGGGCGCAACACGTACAGGTACTTCTTGGTGCGGATGCGCTCGCCGCGCAGATAGCCGCGGTAATTGCCCTTGGCCATGCTGAAGTAATGCCACCAGGTCGCCACCGGCGAATAGAAGCGCTCGGCCATCTCCCGCAGCGTCGCCACGGCCGCGGCGTCCTGCCGGTACACCACCGGCGACTGCAGCCACTCCAGCAAGGTCGGGTTGGATTTGGACACCAGGCGCAAGGCCTTGCGCAGATCCCAGCCGCTGACGTCCAGGTCGCTGTCGATCGGCAACTCGATCACGTCGCGCTGCGGTTCGCCCGGCCCGGTCCGTTCGTTGACGGTGAGGTACCAGTCCGGCCGATGCACATAGACGAAGCGCGCGTCGTAGTCGCTGTCGGGCGAGGAAAAGCCCCAGCCGCGGCTACCAGATTCGCAGGCTAGCAGGATGCGGACGTCGTGGCGCTGTTCGATGTCCTGCAGCGCGGCGAGCACGGCAGCGCGCTTGTCGGCGGCGATCGGGTGGATCGCCATGTCGGGCGAGGCGGAGGGCGCGGTCGCTGCAGCGTCGTTCGAAGGCGTCATCACGCCACCCGGCTGCGCCGCGCGCGTTCCAGGTGCACCAGTAGCAGCGAGATCGCCGCCGGGGTCATGCCGGGGATGCGCTGCGCCTGGCCCACGGTCTGCGGGCGCACGCGCTCGAGCTTCTGCTGCACTTCGGCCGACAGGCCGCGCACCTGCGCGTAGTCGAAGGCGGGCGGGATCGGGGTGTCCTCGTGGCGCTGCTGGCGGGCGATCTCGTCGCGCTGGCGGTCCAGGTAGCCGGCGTACTTGATGCCGATCTCCACCTGCTCCGCCACCTGCGCGTCGGCCACGCCCGGGCCCAGCGACGGCACCCGCATCAGCGCGGCGTAGTCCAGTTCCGGGCGCTTGATCAGGTCCAGCACGGTGGTCTCGCGGCTCACCGCCACGCCGAGCGTCGCCGCGACCTCGCGGCCCAGCGCGTTGCCCGGCGTGGCCCACAGCGCACGCAGGCGCTCGTTCTCGCGCGCCACCGCCTCCTGCTTGGCCTGAAAGCGCGCCCAGCGCGTTTCGTCGACGATGCCCAGGTCGTGGCCGATGCCGGTCAGGCGCGCGTCGGCGTTGTCCTCGCGCAGCTGCAGCCGGTACTCGGCGCGGCTGGTGAACATGCGGTACGGCTCGCTGGTGCCGTGGGTGATCAGGTCGTCGATCAGCACGCCGATGTAGGCCTGGTCGCGGCGCGGCGACCATGGTTCCAGCCCGCGCACCTGGCGCGCAGCGTTGAGGCCGGCGATCAGGCCCTGCGCGGCGGCTTCCTCGTAGCCGGTGGTGCCGTTGATCTGGCCTGCGAAGAACAGCCCGGGCATGGCCTTGGTCTCCAGCGAGGCCTTGAGCCCGCGCGGATCGAAGAAGTCGTACTCGATGGCGTAGCCGGGGCGGGTGATGTGCGCGCGCTCGAAGCCGCGGATCGAGCGCACCAGCTCCAGCTGCACGTCGAACGGCAGCGAGGTGGAGATGCCGTTGGGGTAGATCTCGACCACGTCCAGGCCTTCCGGCTCGACGAAGATCTGATGGCTGGCCTTGTCGGCGAAGCGCACCACCTTGTCCTCGATCGAGGGGCAGTAGCGCGGGCCGATGCCCTCGATCTGGCCGGTGTACAGCGGCGAGCGGTCCAGCGCGCCGCGGATGATGGCGTGGGTGCGCTCGGTGGTGTGGGTGATCCAGCACGACACCTGGCGCGGATGCTGCGCCACCTCGCCCAGGAACGACATCACCGGCAGCGGATCGTCGCCGGGCTGTTCCTCCATCGCCGCGTAGTCCAGGCTGCGCCCGTCGATGCGCGGCGGGGTGCCGGTCTTGAGCCGGTCCACGCCGAAGCGGCCGTCGCGCAGCGCCTGCGCCAGCGCGGTGGCCGGCGGATCGCCGGCGCGGCCGCCGGCGTACTGGGTCTGGCCGATGTGGATCTTGCCGGCCAGGAAGGTGCCGGCGGTCAGCACCACCGCCGCGGCCTCGAAGCGCAGCCCGGTCTGGGTCAGCACGCCGCGCACGCGCTCGCCGTCCATCACCAGGTCGTCCACCGCGGCCTGGAACACGGTCAGGTTCGGCTGCGCCTCGACCAGGCGCCGGATCGCGCTGCGGTACAGGCTGCGGTCGGCCTGGCAGCGGGTCGCGCGCACCGCCGGGCCCTTGGAGGCATTGAGGGTCCGCCACTGGATGCCGGCCAGATCCGCGGCGTGGGCCATCGCCCCGCCCAGCGCGTCGATCTCCTTGACCAGGTGGCCCTTGCCGATGCCACCGATCGCCGGGTTGCAGCTCATCGCCCCCACCGTCTCCACGTTATGGGTCAGCAGCAGGGTGCGCGCGCCGGCACGCGCGGACGCCAGCGCCGCCTCGGTGCCGGCATGGCCGCCGCCGATCACGATCACGTCATGGCGGTAGAAGGAATCGCTCATCGGGGTCTCGTCGGCCGGCGCGGGGCCGGCGGCAGGGGGCGACACGGGACGTCGCCCGGGGTGTGAACAGGAATTTTAGCGGTTGCATCACAAATTGCGGATCCGGGCCTCAAGTTGGCACGCAATCTGCAGATATTCCCACTGCACCCAACGTGGCAATGCGTCAGGGGCGTATGACTGGAATTGGAACAGGGGCCAGTCACGCGCACGTTGGGGGAGCTGGGGGCCGGTAGTCGGGGGACTACCGGCCCTTTTTTATGCCCGTTTTTCGCCGGTCGCCGGCGCCACCCCAGCAATGGCAAGGCCCCAACGCGAAAAGCCCCGGCGAACCGGGGCTTTTCGTTGTGAGGCGCCGACGCCCGACAGGGCCGGAACAGGGGGGATCCAGATTTCCCTGTCGGACATCGACATAGACGGTGGGGTCGACCCCTTCGGGTCATAAAGCGACGCAGGCGGTCACCCCGTAGGACGTAGAGTGCGTGCTGGAACAGGCGAACGCAAGCCCTTTCTTAGGGTTCGAGTGTGCGACGTGTCCCATTGCTGCGACCCATATTGCCGGGGCGCGGCGCCGGCGGGCGCTGCATGCCCTCGGGACGCTGCATCGCCGGCCGGGCCGGCTGCATCGATTGCGGCCGCGGTGCCGAATTGAGCGCGTCCGGACGGCGCAGGCGGTCCATGTCGCGCCACGGCGTCGGTACCCGACCACCCACGCTGGGCGGCGGCGGCGGCGGCGGCCGCGAGCCGCCGTCGTCCGGCCGCGGACGCGGTGGCGGGCGGTGGCGCGGGCCATCGTAGCCACGGTAGTAGTAATACGGCACGCCGTACCCGTAGTAGCCGTAATAGGACGGGCCGTAGCCGTAGTAGGGCACCGCGCCGTAGGGCGAGTAGTACTCGGAGTAGCCGGCCGGGTAGCGGTATTCGACCGACGGGGCGCCACGGTAGTAGCCACCCTCGCCGCCTCCGGCGTAATCGTAGGTGGCACAGCCGCCCAGTGCGGCCAGCAGTCCAGCGGCGCAGATCAGGCGCAGTTTCATGGCGTTTGCCCTCCAGCAGGCTGGCTGACAGGTTCGGTCCGTGGCATTGAATCCCCCCTTAACTCCATCGGCTGCACTTGAACGCTTAAGTTGCGCGCAACGACGGCGAACCGGCGCGAGTCGCGGGCGCTGCACGTTGGCGACGATACGCTACCCTTTCGCGCATGGTCTCACGTTTTCTGCCCGAGTTCGGCGACGTCCTGGCGGCCGCCGCACGCATTGCCGCGCACGCGCGGCCGACCCCAGTGCTGCGTTCGCGGGCGCTGGACGCCGCCACCGGCGCGCAGCTGTACTTCAAGGCCGAACACCTGCAGCGCGGCGGCGCGTTCAAGTTCCGCGGTGCCTGCAACGCGGTGTGGGCGCTGGACCCGGCGCAGGCGGCCTGCGGGGTGGTCACCCATTCCTCCGGCAACCATGGCGCGGCCCTGGCCCTGGCCGCGCGCACCCGCGGCATCGGCTGTCATGTGGTGGTGCCGGAAGGCGCGGTCGCCGCCAAGCTCGCCAACATCGCCCGCCACGGCGCCACGCTGTGGCGTTGCGCGCCGAGCATCGCCGCGCGCGAGGCGTTGTGCGCGCAGGTGCAGCGCGATACCGGCGCGATCCTGGTGCATCCCTATGCCGATCCTGCGGTGATCGCCGGGCAGGGCACCGCGGCGCTGGAACTGTTGGACGTCAGCGGCGGGCTGGACCTGCTGGTGGTGCCGGTCGGTGGCGGCGGCCTGGCCGCGGGCAGCCGCCTGGCGCTGTCGGCGCGGGCGCCGCAGGCGCAGCTGCTGCTGGCCGAGCCGGCCGGCGCCGCCGACACCGCGCGCTCGCTGGCGGCCGGCGAGCGCCGCCTGGACATGGTCCCGGACACGCTCTGCGACGGCCTGCGCGGCACCCTCGGCGAACCCAACTTCGCCCTGCTGCACGGCCAGGCCGAGGTGCTGGTGGTGGAGGACGCGGCGACCGTGGCGGCGATGCGGCTGCTGTGGCAGGTGCTCAAGCAGGTGGTGGAGCCGTCCTCGGCGATCGCCCTGGCGGCGGTGCTGGCGCAGCCGGCGCGTTTCGCCGGGCGCCGGGTGGGGGTGATCCTGTCCGGCGGCAACGTCGACCTGGACGCCTTGCCCTGGGGCGCGGCATGAGCGCGCGGGGCGGCTTCCGCTGGCTGCGCTGGCTGCTGCGCCTGGCGGCGCTGCTGGGGCTGTGGCTGCTGGGCGTGGCGATCTACATCGTCTGGGTCGGCGACCGCGACCAGGCGGCGCCGGCCGACGCGATCATCGTGCTCGGCGCCGCGGCCTACGACGCCAAGCCGTCGCCGGTGTTCGAAGAGCGCATCCGTCATGGCCTGGACCTGTACCAGCGCGGCTACGCGCCGACCCTGATCTTCACCGGCGGCTTCGGCAACGGCGCGCGCTTCGCCGAGTCGCAGGTGGCCCGGCGCTACGCGCTGCGCCACGACGTGCCGGCCGACGCGATCCTGATCGAGACGGTGTCGCGCACCACCCGGCAGAACCTGATCGAGGCGCGGCGGCTGATGCGCGAACACGGCCTGCACCGGGTGATCGTGGTCAGCGATCCGCTGCACATGGCACGGGCGCTGCGGCTGTGCCAGGAACTGCAGATCGACGCGCTGGCGTCGTCGACCCCGAGCAGCCGTTTCCGCAGCTTCCAGACCCGCTGGCGCTTCCTGCTGCAGGAGCTGTACTTCTTCCATCGCGACCTGCTGGAGCGGGGCGTTGAGCACGGCGGCGAGACCGTATGATGGGCCTTTCCACGGCCCGAGGGAGGCAGCCATGAGCAACCACGGAGTTCCTGCGCAGGACCAGGCCATCGCCCTGGTGCAGGCCTATTACGCGGCGTTCAACCGCGGCGACTGGGACAGCATGCTGGGCATGCTCACCGACGATGTCGCCCACGATCTCAACCAGGGCGCGCGCGAGACCGGCAAGGAGGTCTTCGCCGCCTTCCTGCAGCGCATGAACGCCAGCTACCGCGAGCAGTTGCACGACATCGTGGTGCTGGCCGCGCAGGACGGCGGCCGTGCCGCCGCCGAGTACGTGGTGCATGGCGAATACCACCACACCGACACCGGCCTGCCGGAGGCGCGCGGCCAGCGCTACGTGCTGCCGGGCGGGGCGTTCTTCGACATCCGCGACGGCAGGATCGCCCGGGTGAGCAACTACTACAACCTGGAAGACTGGATCGCGCAGGTCTCCGCCTGAGCCGCGTGCCGGCCTGAGGCCGGCGCGTTCGCGCTGTCGCAAAACTGTCCGCCGGCCGTCATCTGCGGCCGCAGGCGCGGTGACTATGGTCGCCGCGTCGACCGAGAGGACTGCCGATGCGCGCGCTGCTTCGTTCCCCGGCCGTCGCGGTGGCGCTGCTGGCCTGCACCCTCGCGCTGGCCCTGCTGGGCGCCCGCGGCATCTGGGATGCCGACGAGGGCCGTTACTCCAATGTCGCGCTGAACATGCTGCACAGCGGCGACTGGCTCACGCCCCGGCGCAGCGAGGACGTGGCGCACTGGACCAAGCCGCCGTTGACCTACTGGGCGATCGCCGCCAGCGTCGCCGTGTTCGGGCCGTCGCCCTGGGCGGCGCGGTTGCCGTCGGCGCTGTCCTACCTGCTGTGCGTGCTGCTGGTGTGGCGCCTGGCCGCGCGGCTGTTTCCCGAACGCCCTGAGCTGCCGGCGCAGGCGGCGCTGCTGTACGCGACCATGCTGGCCCCGTTCGGCGCGGCGCAATGGATTTCCACCGACTTCCTGCTCGCCGCCTGCGAGACCCTGGCGGTGTGGGCCTTCGTCGAAGCGCGGGCGCATCCGCCCGGACAGGGCAAGCGCTGGATCGCGGCGATGTGGGCCGGCTTCGCCCTGGCGTTCATGACCAAGGGCCCGCCTGGCCTGCTGCCGCTGCCGGCGCTGCTGCTGTTCAACGCGGTGACGCCGGGGCCGCCGCGGCGTGCGCTGCAGCTCTCCGGCATCGCCCTGTTCGTGGTGCTGGCGCTGCCCTGGTACCTGGCGGTGATCCACGGCCATCCGGGATTGCTGCAGTACTTCGTCGGCGACGAGGTGGTCAAGCGCGTGGCAAGCGATGCGTTCGGGCGCAACGCGCAGTGGTACGGCTGGGCGGTGGCGTATGCGCCGATCCTGGTCCTGGGCACGCTGCCGTGGACGCCGGCCCTGGCGCGCTGGGCCTGGCAATTGCCGCGGCAGCTGCGGCAGTGGTGGCGCGATCCGGCGTTGCGCCTGCAGCAGGCCGCGCCGCTGCTGCTGACCCTGTGGCTGCTGCTGCCGCTGCTGGTGCTGTGCCTGTCGCGCTCGCGGTTGCCGCTGTACGTGCTGCCGCTGTTCGTGCCGCTGGCGTTGCTGGCGGCGTGGCAACGCGCGCAGGAGGGCCGGGCGCCGTGGCGCTGGCCGTGGCTGCTGGGCTGGTGCGGATTGCTGCTGGCGCTCGAACTGGCCGTGGCGCTGCTGCCCACGCACAAGGATGCCGGCGCCTGGGCGCAGGCGATCGGGCAGCGTGCCGATGCGCCGGTGCGCGAGGTGGTGTTCGTCGAGGACATGGCGCGCTACGGCCTGCGCCTGGAGCTGGGCGCGCAGGTACGCAAGATCCGCCTGGACCCGTTGCAGGACACGCCGCGCTTCGGTCCCGAATACGACGCCGATCTGCTCACGGTGTTGCGGCAACCGCGCGCCGGGCGGGTGTGGGTGTGCAAGCAGGAGGCCTGGCCGCAGGTGGCCGCGCGCATCGCTGCGCAGGGCGCGCAGGCGCAGGTGTTGGGGGCACCGTACCAGGGTCGGGTGCTGTTCCGGGTGCTGCCTGGCTCAGTCGCCGCGGCGGCGGATCGGGATCGCTGACAGCGGCACCGCGGCGATCTCGCCGCCGCCCTCGCGGATCGGCGCGCCCGGCGGCGGCGCCCAGGCGTGCGCGTAGATCACTTCCCACGTGCTGGGCAGGGTGCCGTCGGCGCCGCGCAGCGGCTCGTAGGCGGCGCTGGCGGCGGCGAAACGGCCGCGGCCGGTGAGGGTGTGGCGGCGCGCCTGCAGCGCGTTGGTGGCGCCGATCGCGCGCAGTTCGCGCATCAGCGCGGCAAGGTCCGGATAGGTCAGGTTGAACACGTCGCGGTCCAGCACCGGATCGCGGAAGCCCGACAGCATCAGCGCATCGCCGAACTGCGCGATCGGCGCGAAGCGGCTCACGTGCGGCGTGGTGCGATCGGCCTGGGCGAAGGCCTCGCGCAGTTCGATCAGGGTGTCCGGGCCGAAGCTGGAACACAGCAGCAGGCCGCCGGGGCGCAGCACGCGGCGGAATCCGGCGAACACCGCCGGCAGATCCTCGACCCACTGCAGGCACAGATTGCTGAAGATCACATCGACGCTGTGCTCGGCCAGCGGCAGCGCGCGCGCATCGGCGCAGACGCGGCCGAACGGCTTCCACCAACCGGCCTGGCGCTTGGCCTGCTGCAGCATCGGCAGTGCCTGGTCGAGCGCGATCACCTGTGCGCGTGGCCAGCGCTTCTTCATCGCCGCGGCGGCATGTGCCGGCCCGCTGCCTACGTCCAGCACCACCTGCGGGACGCGGTCGCCGAGGTAGTCCAGCGACTCCAGCAAGCGCCCCTGCACCTCGCGCTGCAGCGCCGCGGCGGCATCGTAACTGGCGGCGGCACGCGCGAACGCGCGGCGGATGTGCTGGGAGTCGAACGCGGAAGGATCCATCCGCGCATTATCGCCGCCCGCGTCGTGCCGCGGCCAGCGGTGACGCGGATCACCGCGTTGCGCACTTCGCGCCGATCCAGCGGCGCGACCGCCGCTACGTACTCCCGATGCCGAATCCAGCCGGTTCCTTATCGCCGCCTTTCCCTCGCGGCCAGCGTGGTCCGCAGATCATCATGTTCTGCGCCTCGCGCCGACCAAGCGGCGCGACCGCGGCTGTGCATCCCCACTCCCGAATCCCCAATCCCGGCTCTTCAGAATGTCCCCGGATAGCTGCCGCCATCCAGCAGCAGGTTCTGCCCGCTCAGGTAGCCGGCCTGCGCGCTGCACAGGAAGGCGCAGGCCGCGCCGAACTCTTCCGCGGTGCCGAAGCGCCCGGCCGGAATCTGCCGGCGCTTGCGTTCGGCCAGGTCGGCGGGATCGATGCCCTCACGCTGCGCGGCGTGGGCGATGTTGCCGCGCAGGCGGTCGGTGTCGAACTGCCCCGGCAGCAGGTTGTTGATGGTGACGTTGTGCGCCACCGTGCGCCGCGCCAGCCCAGCGACGAAGCCGGTGAGGCCGGCGCGCGCGCCGTTGGACAGCCCCAGGCTGTCGATCGGCGCCTTCACCGCGGCCGAGGTGATGTTGACGATGCGACCGAAGCCGCGCGCCTGCATCGCATCGACGGTGGCGCGGATCAACGCGATCGGTGCCAGCATGTTGGCGTCGAGCGCGCGCAGCCAGTCCTCGCGCTCCCAGTCGCGGAAATCGCCGGGCGGCGGTCCGCCTGCGTTGTTGATCAGGATGTCGACCTGCGGGCAGGCGGCCAATGCGGCGGCGCGGCCGGCCTCGGTGGCGATGTCCGCCGCCACCGCGACCACCTCGCCACCGCCATCGAGCGCGCGCAGCTGCGCCGCGGCCGCCTCCAGCGCGGCCTGGCCGCGCGCCACGATCGCCACATGCACGCCTTCGCGGGCCAGCGCCTGCGCGCAGCCCAGTCCCAGCCCCTTGCTCGCGGCGCAGACCAGCGCCCACTTGCCGGCGATTCCCAGGTCCATGCTTGCACTCTCGTTCGAAGGAACCGCGATGATCGGACATCGGCGCTGTGGCGGCCAGCGTCGCTCCGCGACGTTGAGGACACTGAGCACGCACGGCAGGTGCAGGAGCGGCTTCGCTGCGCAGCGTTTTGCTGCCTGCGTCGCGACTGAAGTAGCTCCCACAGGGGTGGCCGGCATCCTTGTGGGAGGGACTTCAGTCCCGACGCCGGAGGCTGTCGGTCGGCTTTCGGCTTCGCTTGTCGCGGCGGCACGACAGTTGAGTCCCACGGCGGAGCCGCTTGCGTCTTTCTGACGTCGGTGCGGGTCGCGTGATGCCTTGTGGGAGTCAACTGTGATGCAGCGTGCGACGCGCGAGACGGTGTGCGCTTTCCGATGGCGCAATGCGTCGGGACTGAAGTCCCTCCCACAGTGCGCCCGGCGGGCTCGACGCAAGCGCTTGTAGAGCGGCTTCAGCCGCGACCCGACGCAACGGGCGTGTCGCGGCTGAAGCCGCTGCTACGACAGCACCGTGGAACGCGCGGCGCGACGCCGCTAGTCCAGCGTCGCCATAAATCCACGCAGCGCCTCGGCGACCGTATCGGCATGGCCGAGGAACGGGGCGTGGCCGCCGCCGGCGACGATCAGCGCGCGCGCGTTCGGCGCCAGCGCCGCGGCGGCCTCCATGCCTGCGGGTGGGACCAGGCGGTCGCGCTGGCCGCCGATCCACAGGCTGGGCACGCGCAGGCCGGGCAGGGCGCGGCGCAGATCGGTACGTTCCAGCAGGGTCAGGCCGTCCTGCAGCACGTGCGGGTCGGGCGTGCCGCGGGCGTCGAGCGCCTCGCGCAGGGTGCGCAGTTCGGCGCGCGCGTGCGCCGAGCCGAGCGTATCCAGTGCCAGGAAGCGCTCGAGGGTGCCGCGATAGTCTTCGGCCAGATCGCGGCCGAACTGTTCGAACACCTGCGGCTCCACCGCGTGCGGCCAGTCGCTGCCGCGTACGAAGCGCGGCGTCGCCGCGAGCATCGCCAGCCCGCGCACCTGCGGTTGCGTGGCGGCGGCGTGCAGCGCGAACAGCCCGCCCAGCGACCAGCCCAGCCACACGGCCGGCGGCGTGGCCGCGGCGATCGCGCTGACCACGTGCGGCAATGCCAGTGGTGTGTCGTCGCCGCGGCTGTGGCCGTGCCCGGGCAGGTCCACCAGGTGCAGGCGGTACTGCGCCGACAGGCGCTCGACCAAGGGCGCGAAGATGCCGCCGTTCA
The DNA here is from genome assembly GCF_040529055.1 of Xanthomonas sontii. Classification (NCBI taxonomy): domain Bacteria; kingdom Pseudomonadati; phylum Pseudomonadota; class Gammaproteobacteria; order Lysobacterales; family Lysobacteraceae; genus Xanthomonas; species Xanthomonas sontii. The sequence continues at coordinate 1,246,306 of NZ_CP132342.1, forward strand.
ACGCCCAGCCGTGCAGCAGGACCAGATCGGGGCCCTGCCCCAGGGTGTCGATATGCATCGTCGTCCGTCGTCGCGAAGGAACAGGAAAGGCAGCGTCGGCCGTCGCGTCAGTGTGCCGCGCGCTGCGCCAGCACCTGCGGCAGCAGCAGGCGCCACTGTTGGCGCGGATAGTCGCGGGTGCGCCAGGCGGACACGCGATGCGCACCGCGGCGCTGCAGGATCGCCGCGCTCAGCCAGTCGCCGTCGATGCCCTGCCAGGCGCCAGCCGGCGTCAGCAGGTTCGGCGCCAGCCGCGGATGCACGTCCTCGCGCAGCATCTGCCACAGCGTGTCGGTGGCGAACGGCGAGGCGGCGAGTACCGCGGCGATCTGCGCATGCCGCGCGTCGACCGCATCGTCCAGGTACAGCTCGGCCAGCGCGTCCCACACCGCGCGACGCGCGGCGAGGTCGGTTGCGCTCACGCCGGCACGCCGGGCGGATGCGCGGCCACGCGATCGCGCGCCAGCGCCAGGGCATCCAGCAGCGCCTGCACCTGCGCCGGGGTGTGCAGCGCCGACAGGGTCACCCGCAGCCGCGACTTGCCCTCCGGCACGGTCGGCGGGCGGATCGCCGAGACCAGGTGGCCGGCCTGTTCCAGCGCTGCCGACCACGCCAGCGCGGTGCGCTCCTCGCCGCACAGCAGCGGCTGGATCGGCGTGTCCGAGGCCATCAGTTCCAGGCCATGGCGACGCGCGCCGCCGCGGAACAGGGCGATCAGCTCGACCAGCCGCTCGCGCCGCCACTGGTCGCGCCGCGCCAGCTTGACCGCCGCCAGCGAGGCCGCGGCCTGCGCCGGCGGCAGCGCGGTGGTGTACAGATACGGCCGCGCGGTTTCGGCCAGATGCCGGATCAGCGGGGTATCGCCGACCACTGCGGCGCCGTAGCCGCCCAGTGCCTTGCCCAGGGTCACCAGTTGCAGCGGAACGTCGCCGACACCCAGCCCGGCCTCGGCGACGCTGCCGCGCCCCTGCGGGCCGACCACGCCGACGCCGTGCGCGTCGTCCACGTACAGCAGCGCCTGTTGCGTGCGCGCCACCAGCGCCAGCGAGCGCAGCGGGGCGACGTCGCCGTCCATGCTGAACACGCCATCGGTGGCCAGCATCGCCGCACCGTCGGCGGCGTGCTTGAGCTGGCGCATCGCGCCTTCGGCATCCAGGTGCGGGTAGCGACGCAGGCGGCAGCCGGCCAGGCGGCTGGCGTCGAGCAGGCTGGCGTGGTTGAGCCGGTCCTGCACGCACACGTCCTCTTCCTCGCTCAGCAGCGCCTGCTGCACCGCCAGGTTGGCGATGAAGCCGCTGCCGAACAGCAGCGCCTGCGGATAGCCGAGCCAGTCGGCGATCTCGCGTTCCAGCGCCTCGTGCAGCGCGTGGTGGCCGCACACCAGGTGCGAGGCGGTGGCGCCGGCGCCTTCGCGCGCGGCCGCGTCCTGCAGGGCGGCGACCACTTCGAACTGCTGCGCCAGGCCCAGATAGTCGTTGCTGCAGAAGCCGGTCAGCCAGCGGCCGTCCACTTCCAGGCGCACGCCGTCGCGGCGGCCGACGCTGCGGCGCACGCGCAGGCGCCCCTGCGCTTCGCGCAAGGCGCGCGCGGACTGGATGCGGTCGTGCAGGTCGGGACGGGCCATGGGCGCGGGACGGGCATCTGGCGGGCTAGCGTAGCGCGTCCCCGGCCGGGCCGGGCGCCGCCGGCGATGGACGGCCGGATCGGCGGACGGACGCCCCAGGCTCAGACCAGCGCGGCGGCGATCGCCGGTGTGGGCTGGGCGGTGATGTCCGCGTGCACGGTGCCGGGATGGTCGTGCGCGTCGGCATCCACCATCACCTGCATCGGCCGCAGCCCCAGCCGCGCGAACAGCGCCTGGTCGCGCTCGGTGTCCGGGTTGCCGGTGGTCAGCAGCTTCTCGCCGTAGAAGATCGAGTTGGCGCCGGCGCAGAAGCACAGCGCCTGCAGTTCGTCGCTCATGCTCTCGCGCCCGGCCGACAGCCGCACCATCGCCCGCGGCATCGCGATGCGGGCGACGGCGATCGTGCGCACGAACTCGAACGGATCCAGCTCGACCGTGCCGTGCAGCGGGGTGCCGGCGACCTGCACCAGGCGATTGATCGGCACCGAGTCCGGATGCACCGGCAGGTTGGCCAGCGCCTGCAGCAGGCCGGCGCGCTGGTCGCGCGACTCGCCCATGCCGACGATGCCGCCGCAGCAGGTCTTCAGGCCGGCGTCGCGCACGTGGGTCAGCGTGTCCAGGCGGTCCTGGTACTGGCGGGTGTGGATGATCGAATCGTAGAAATCCGGCGCGGTGTCCAGATTATGGTTGTAGTAGTCCAGCCCGGCCGCCTTCAGCGCTTGCGCCTGGGTGCCGTCGAGCATGCCCAGGGTGGCGCAGGTCTCCAGGCCCAGCGCCTTCACCTCGCGAATCATCTCCGCCACCTTCGGGATGTCGCGGTCCTTGGGCGAGCGCCAGGCTGCGCCCATGCAGAACCGCGAGGCGCCGGCGGCCTTGGCCTGGCGCGCCTTGTCCAGCACCGCCTCGGTGCTCATCAGCTTCTGCGCCTCCACGCCGGTGGCGTAGCGCTGCGCCTGCGGGCAGTACGCGCAGTCTTCCGGGCAACCGCCGGTCTTCACCGACAGCAGCGTGGACACCTGCACCTGCGCCGGATCGAAGTGCTCGCGGTGCACGGCGGCGGCGCGGTGCAGCAGTTCCGGGAACGGCAGGTCGAACAGGGCGAGCAATTCCTGGCGTTGCCAGTCGTGTCGGACGACAGCGGACATGGGGGTTTCCTGACGGTCAGCGGCTGGGAAAGCGGGCAGTCTGGTAAGCATGCAACGTCCTGTCAACTTCACGATGGCTGGTTTGGTTGACGGCGGTTGGCGCTGGCTGCAGCGCCGCGTGCTGCCGGAACGCTGCCTGGTGTGCGGGGAGCCCGGCGCGCCGGGCCTGGACCTGTGTGCCGCCTGTCGCGACGATGTGCCCTGGAATGCGGCGGCCTGTTGCCGCTGCGCGCTGCCGTTGCCGGCGCTGGATGCCGAGCAGGTCTGCGGCACGTGCCAGCGTCGGCCGCCGCCGCTGGAGCGGGTGGCCAGCGCCTGCGTGTACGCCGCGCCGGTCGATGGCCTGTTGCGCCGCTTCAAATTCCATCAGGATCTGGCCGCCGGGCGCCTGCTCGCCGCATTGCTGCAGACACGCTGCGCCGCCTTGCCGCGGCCGCAGGCGCTGCTGCCGGTGCCGCTGCATCCGGCCCGGCTGCGCCAGCGCGGTTACGACCAGGCGCTGGAACTGGCGCGGCCACTGGCGCGCGCACTGGCACTGCCGCTGTGCCTGGAATTGCAGCGGGTGCGGGCGACCGCGGCGCAATCCGAACTGGATGCGCGCGCACGCCGGCGCAACCTGCGTGGTGCGTTCGCGGTGCCGGATTCGGCGGCGCTGCCGGCGCACGTGGCGCTGATCGACGACGTGATGACCACCGGCGCGACCCTCCACGCCGCGGCAAAGGCACTGCGCCGTGCCGGCGTCGAACGGGTCGATGCCTGGGTGGTGGCGCGGGTGCCGTGAGCGCTGCACCGGCTGCGCCTGCACCGCGTGCGGACCCGTGGCTATCGCGTGGCCTGTGGCCAGGGCGTTGTTGCGCGCCGCCGAAGCGGGCTGCCGAACCGCGTCGGTGTCAGCCGGCGCGCAGCGCCAGCGCCGCAGCGATGCCGGCGAAGATCGCCAGGCCGACCCAGTTGTTGTGCAGGAAGGCGCGGAAGCACGCCGCGCGTTCGCGGTGCCGGGCCATGCGGAATTCGACGACGACCAGCAACGCCGCCACGCCCAGCCCGGCCCAGTACCACACGCCCAGGTCCGCGCGATGCCCGACGAAGGCGAGAGCGACGAACATCAGCGCGTACAGCACGCCCTGGATGACCAGGTCGAGTTCGCCGAACAGGATGGCGGTGGACTTGGAGCCGGCGCGCAGGTCGTCCTCGCGATCGACCATCGCATACCAGGTGTCGTAGGCGGTGGCCCACAGGATATTGACCGCGTACAGCAGCCAGCCCAGCGCCGGCACCTCGCCGCGCACCGCGGCGAAGGCCATCGGAATGCCCCAGCCGAAGGCCATGCCCAGGTAGACCTGCGGCAGGTAGGTGTAGCGCTTCAGGTAGGGATAGCTGGCGGCCAGGAACAGCCCGACCACGCTCAGGCCGATGGTCAGCGCGTTCATGGTCAGCACCAGCGCGAACGCCACCAGCATCAGCACCGCGAACACCGCCAGCGCTTCGCGGCCGCTGACCGCGCCGGTGGCCAGCGGCCGGCTGCGGGTGCGCTCGACCTGCGGGTCCAGCCAGCGGTCGGCGTAGTCGTTGATCACGCAGCCGGCCGAGCGGGTCAGCCACACCCCGGCGGTGAACACGAACAAGGTCCACAGCGGCGGTATCCCATCGGCGGCCAGCCACAGCGCCCACCAGGTCGGCCACAGCAGCAGCAGCACGCCGATCGGCCGGTCGCCGCGCAGCAGTTTCCAATACTGGCCCAGGCGCTCGCGCGGCGGCAGCGCGGCAGGCGTTTCGTAGCGTTCGTAACCCATCGCGCAAGGGTAGCAGCCGCGTGGTGCCGGCGGCGCGTCGCGGAGGTGGATGCGCCGTGTCCTGCGTTGGTTGGCCGAGCGCCGCAGGACGCGGACGGGCGCCAGGCGTCCACGGCGAGGTGGCCGCCGTGCCGGCCGCGCCGTGCCGCATGTCGACGCAAGGTGCCGGTGAGCGGACGGCGGCGGCCGCATGCCCATGACGCGCGCGCCGTCGCCGGGCCGTGCGAATGGGGGAGACGCGGACCACGAATGCCGTTAGAATGCGCGTCCGTTGCGCCCGTAGCTCAGCCGGATAGAGTAGTGGCTTCCGAAGCCATTGGTCGGGGGTTCGAATCCCTCCGGGCGCGCCATCCCACGCCGTGCATGCCGATCCTGTCTGGCATCGCCCGCGTCCTGTCCGCCATCTGCGCAGGCTCCTCTCTCCTCTTTCGCTTCCGCCGTCCTGCGACCGTGCGAACGCATGCGTTGCTCGCTGCCGGGCGCTGTGGCGCCGATGCGTCATGCCCGCGCGATCCCGACCTTGTCCCAGCGCTTGGCCAGCGTCCCATCCGCTCCCAGAAGCATGGTGCGCGGCGTGCTCTGCTGGAGCCGCCTGCGCGGTGTCCGAGCAGGGCGCCAGGCGTGGTACTGGCTGCAGTACGTGGCATGGGTGCGTGCGTGTTCGGAGACGGGACGTGCGCCGGAACGCACGGAACGAGGTGCTGCGCAACGTCATAGGTTGATGAATTTCACATTACATGTCTCCCTGTGTAGAATTTCGAAGCGGCCAGGGTAGTGTCCGCCACAGGGCCGGCATGGGGATGCCGCTCGCAGTGCTTTCAGTGACGCCCGCCACCTGCATACGCACACGTTCGGATACAACGCCGGGTTCTTCATGCGCCGCCGCTCGACGCTCACGCCCCTGTTGCTCCTGATCGTCCTGTTGCTTGGCGGGTGCGGCGGGATCCAGTCGGTCTCCGAGCAGGGCCGCCGCTCCATTGCCCTGGACGGGCACGTACAGATGCTGCGCGATCGTGCCGGCACGCTCGACGTGCACGCGGTGGCGGCGCGCGGCGACCTGCAGCCGACGTCGCCGGAGTTCAGTCTCGGCTACATCCCTGATGCGGTCTGGTTGCGGCTGCGCCTGGATCGCATGACCCGCCTGCCTCGGGTGCTGATGTTGCAGGTGGACGCGCCGCTGGCCGATACCGTGCGCCTATACGTGCCGCAGCCGGGCGGTGGCTTCCGCGAACTGCGCCGCGGCGAGGACGTGTCGCGGCGCGAGTACCCCTACCTGCTGCGGACGCCAGTGTTCCAGTTGGAAGCGCCCGATGGACGCTATCCGGAGGTCTACCTGCGCCTGACCGAGCGCAACGCGATGACGGTGGCGCTGAAGCTGTGGGAGCCGCAGGCGCTGCTCGCCCACGAGGCCTTGTCCGCCAGCCAGGACAGCATCTTCCTGGGCTTCATCCTCGCGCTGTGCATGGCCGGCACCTTCATCTGGCGACGCAGCGGCGTGGGGCCGGTGCGCTGGTATGTCGCCTACATCGCCACCAGCGGCTACAGCGTGTACAAGACCCGGGGCCTGGTCGGCCCGTTCTTTCGTCTGGACACGCACGATGGCGGCGACACCGTACTCGGCGTGGTGCTGGCGCTCAGCGTGGCCATCGCCGTGTCCTTCAGCGTGCGGTTGATGGCTTTGCACACGCATTTCCCGCGGCTGTCGCGCGCCTACGAAACCTTCGTGTGGCTGGCGATCGGCGTCGCCTGCAGCGGATTCCTGCTTGGCAGGTTCGGCACGGTGATGCCGTTCGTGCAGGGGCTGAGCCTGGTCAGCGTACCGTTGCTGCTGCTGGTGGCGGCTTACCTGAGCTGGCGCGGCCAGGCCATGGCCAAGCTGTACCTAGTGGCGTTCCTGGTGCTGTACATCGCATTCTTCCGCGGCTTCCTGATCAACCTTGGCCTGCTGCCGAACACGCCGTGGCTGCGCAATGGCGCGCCGCTGGCGGTGGGTCTGACCCTGCACCTGCTGTTGCTGACCTTCAGTTTCGCGCAACGCTTCTACGCGCTGGAGAAGCAGCGCCAAGACGCATTGGCCCTGGCGCTGGAACTCTCGCAGCAGTCCGAGGCATCGCTGGAGCAAAAGGTGCGCGAACGCACCCGCGAACTGGCCGAGGAAATCGTGCAGCGCCAGGCCACCGAGCAGCGCCTGCGCGAGAGCAAGACGCAACTGCGGCAGGCACTGGTCGCCGAGCAGCGGCTGCGCGAGGAGCAGCGCGAATTCGTGACGTTGCTGTCGCACGAGTTCCGCACGCCCTTGTCGATCATCCATGCCAGTAGCCAGATGCTGCAGGACACGGAGACCGCGCTGCAGCCGACAGGACGCCGCCGCATCGAGAAGATCCAGCGATCGGTGGAGCGCATGTCCGAGTTGATCGAACGTTTCCTCGACGATGAACAGGTGCTCTCGGACGAAGGCGCGCTCAAGCGCGAGGTGTTTGCGTTGCCCGCGCTCATCGACGAGGTGCTGGACGCGCTCGATCCGTCACGCGAGCGCGTGCGGGCCGAACTGGCGCAGGCGCCGCTGCGGGTGGATTGCGACCGCGGCCTGCTGCGGATCGCCCTGGACAATCTGTTGGGCAACGCCCTGAAGTACTCCGGGCCGGGACAACCGGTACGGCTGACGGCCACGGCGCAGGCGCAGACCCTGATCCTCGGCGTCGCCGATCAGGGGCCCGGCATTCCGCAGCACGAGCACACCGGGATCTTCCGCAAGTTCGCGCGCGGCAGCGGCAGCGGCGGCACTGCCGGCGCGGGGCTGGGGCTGTACCTGGTCAAGCGCATCGCCCTGCGATTGGGCGGCGAGTTGACCCTGGACAGCGACGGCCGCGGCGCGACCTTCAGCCTGCGCCTGCCCCAGGCCGTCGCCACGGAGGGGCGGTGAGCATGCGCACGCACCGCACATGCGGCGCACGACATGGCGTCGCGCGCTGCCGCCGCGCCGGGGAGGTACGCTGACATGGCATTGATCGGTCTGCTCGAAGACGAAGTGGATCTGTGCGAGGAACTGCAGAGTTATCTGGTCGGCGCCGGACACCGCGTGGTATCCGCTGGCTCGGCTGCGGCCTTCTTCGCCGCAAGTGCCGGGCTGCGCTTCGACGTGGTGATCCTCGATCGCGGGCTCCCCGATGCCGATGGCCTGGAGATCGTGGAGCGCCTGCGCAGCGCCTCCCCGGGCATCGGCATCATCATGTTGACCGCGCGCGGTGCCAGCGAGGACCGCATCCACGGCCTGGAGAACGGGGCCGACCACTACCTGGTCAAGCCGGTGCGCCTGGCGGAACTGGCGGCGCACGTGCGTGCACTGTTGCGACGGCTGCCGCGCGGCTGGCGTCTGGTCGCCAGCGAATGCTGCCTGTACACGCCGGAGGATGCGCGTCTGGAACTGAGCGCGCGCGAGTTCGCGCTGTTGCGGGTGCTGGCCGTGCGCGCCGGCGAGATGGCCGGCCGCCGCGAGGTGGCCGAGGCGCTGGGCTGGGACTGGATGTCCTTCGACCAGCGTCGCCTGGATACCATGATCAGCCGTTTGCGTCGGCGCTGCCGCGAGGCGTGCGGGCAGGAACTGCCAATCCGCACTGAGCACGCGCGCGGCTATCTGACCACCGATTCCATCCGCGTGGAGTAAGCGCGCCGCGCGACGGTTGGCGACCAGGCGCCAGCGAACTCGGCGCAATGCATCGCGGATGTCGCGTGATGGGATCGTCGCTGCGTCAAAATGCCGTCGTCGCTGTCGCTCGTGCGCACTGCGTGGAACCACGGGCGCGCCGGAAATTCGCCGAAATGCCTGCATTCCGATGCGGCGAACGACCCGCGCCTACGGTCCTTTGACGTTACGCGGCCGTGTCAGAACTCGTAAGTTTTCACACCCTCGTGATCTCCAGAATGGCGCCGATCAACAAGGGCGCGTTCTGCGCACCACACGGGGACATTGCATGAATACCACGCGGCTGGCCAAGCTTCTTGGCCTCGGCTCGTTGCCACTCGCTGTCAATTTGGCTCTTGCGCAGACGGCGCCGCCGGACGCGGGCTCGCTGCTCAACCAGCAGCAGCGCCAGGAACGGCTGCAGCCGCCGGCCGACGATGCGGCCGCGTTACTGCAGGCGCCGTTGCCCGATGCGCCGGATGGCGGCTTCAGCGCACGCATCGACCGCGTCCGCTTCAGCGGAGCCGAGGGCGCGATCGACACGCAGGCGCTGCAGGCGGTGGTTGCCGATGCGCTGGGCAAGTCGCTGACCCACGCGCAGTTGCAGGCGCTGGCGCAGCGGGTCAGTGCCGCGCTGCAGGCGCAGGGTTATCTGCTGGCGCGCGCCTATCTGCCGCGGCAGGACCTGAGCAACGGCGAGTTGGAGATCGCGATCATGATCGGGCGTCTGCAGAACGCGCCCGGCCGCGTGCAGGTGCTGTCCGACGATGCCGCGCTGCGCGCCCGCGCGACCGGCATCGCCGATGCGGCCTTGCCCGAAGGGCCGGTGCGCAACGACCAGTTGGAGCGCGCGCTGCTGTTGATCAACGACGTGCCAGGCGTGAGCGCGCGTGCGACGCTGGAAAAGGGCGCCGAGCCCGGCAGCAGCCGCCTGCTGATCCGTGCCGATAGTGCGCCGGCGTGGATCGGCGGCGCGAGCGTGGACAACTTCGCCAACCGCTACACCGGCGCGTGGCGCAGCAGCGCCTGGGGCGCGGTGAATCGGCCGTTCGAGCACGAGGACCTGTTCGGCGTGAACCTCAGCCACAGCAGCGGCAGTGATCTGCTGGGTCTGAACTACGCCATCGGCCTGACCTCGTCGGGTCTGCGCGCCAACGTCGCCGCCTCGTCGATGCACTACGCGGTTGGCGCCGAGTTCAAGCCGCTGGACCTGCGCGGCAGCGCGCGTACCGTCAGCGCCGGCCTCAGCTATCCGCTGTTGCGCACGCGCAAGCGCAGCCTGTGGATCAGCATGGACGCCGAGCGTCGCGAGCTGGTCGACAAGGCGCTGGGCCAGGTCCTGCGCGAGCGCAATCTGGACCGGCTCACCACCATGCTCAGCGGCAACGCCTGGGACGGTTGGTGGGGCGGCGGTTACTTCGGCGCCAGCCTGGGCTGGGTCGCCGGCCGTGTGGAGTTGGACAACGCGGCCGACCGCATCGCCGACGGGCTGAGCGCGCGCACCCGCGGCAGCTACAACAAGCTGGTCTGGCGCGTGGAGCGCAATCAGAGCCTGGGCGGCTTGAGCAACTGGGGCCTGTACGTGGGTGCCAATGGCCAGTTCGCCAGCAAGAACCTGGATTCATCGGAGAAGTTCCTGCTCGGCGGCCCGTCCGGGGTGCGCGGGCATGCGGTCGGCGAAGGCAGCGGCGACAACGGCTGGCTGGTCAATGCCGAGCTGCGCCGCGATTTTCTCGTCGCCAGGCACGTGCGTGCGCAGGCGCTGTTGTTCGCCGATCACGGTCACGTGCGCCAGCACATCGATCCGTGGGCGGGATCGGTGATGCCGTGGTCGGGCAATGCGTACGACCTGTCCAGCGCTGGTATCGGCCTGAACCTGCAAGGCGAGCGCTGGTCGCTGCGCGGTGCCTGGGCGCACCGGCTGGGCGACAACCCCGGCCGCAGCGCCGCCGGCCTGAACGCCGACGGCCTGCGCGACGACCACTACCTGTGGCTGCAGGCCAGCCTGCGCTTCTGACGCCGCCACTCCACGCCTTCTGAGGACGATTCGCATGAATCACATCTACCGTTTGATCTGGGACGAACTGCGTGGCGCCTACGTGGTCGCCGCCGAAATTTCCCGCCGCCGCGGCAAGCGCAGCGGCACCGTGGTGCGCGCTGCCGCCGCCGCGATCGCCATCGGCAGCGTACCGTTGTCGGCCTATGCCGTGGATCCTGGCGCATTGCCCGACGGCGCGCAGATCGCCGCCGGCAATGCGCAGCTGGACCAGCACGGCGCCAACCTGACCGTGCATCAGGACAGCCAGCGGCTGATCCTGAACTGGAACAGCTTCGACATCGGCAACCAGGCCAGCGTGCGCTTCGAGCAGCCCGACAGCACCGCCATCGCGCTGAACCGCGTGCTCGGTGGCACGCCCAGCCAGGTGCTGGGCGAACTGAGCGGCAACGGCCAGGTCTGGCTGGTCAATCCCAACGGCGTGTACTTCGGCAAGGGCGCGCAGGTGGACGTGGGTGGGCTGCTGGTCAGCTCGCTTGGCATCAGCGACAGCGACTTCCTGGGCGGACACGCGCGCTTCGTCGCCAGCGGTACGGCCGGCGCGGTGCGCAACGAGGGCGCGATCCGCGCCAACGGCGGCGTGGTGGCATTGCTGGCGCCGGCGGTGAGCAACACCGGCAGCATCGCGGCGGGCCAGGTCGGCCTGGCCGCAGGCGATCGCGTTGCGGTGGACTTCGGCAGCGACGGCCTGCTGTCGCTGGCGGTCGCCCAGGACGCGCTGAAGGCGGAACTGGCGCAGAGCGGCACCATCCGCGGCAACAACGTGGTGCTCAGCGCCGCCGGCGCCAGCGCGCTGCGCTCCAGCGTCATCAACATGGATGGCGTGGTCGAAGCGACCTCGCTGGGCGCGCATGGCGGTCGCATCCTGCTCGACGGCGGCGACGCCGGCCAGGTCCACGTCAGCGGCCGCCTCGACGCCAGTTCGGCGACCGGCCAGGGCGGCCGCATCGACGTGCTCGGCCAGCAGCTACGCCTGGACGGCGGCGCGCGCCTGGATGCCAGCGGCGCGACCGGCGGTGGCGCCATCCACGTCGGCGGCGGTTGGCAGGGGCACGATCCGGCGTTGCGTAACGCCACCCACGTGGAGGCCGATGCCAGCGTCGCGCTCGACGCCAGCGCCGGCAGCAGCGGCAACGGCGGCGAAGCGGTGGTCTGGTCCGACGGCGACACCCGGTTCGCCGGCAGCATCGCCGTGCGTGGTGGCGCGCAAGGCGGCAACGGCGGCCGCGCCGAAGTCTCCGGCAAGCAGCAACTCGCCTACAGCGGCCGCACCGATGCCAGCGCGGCCAACGGCGCGATGGGCGACCTGCTGCTGGACCCGGACACCATCAGCATCCAAGGTGGCGGCACCGGCATCGGTTCCCTGGGCGGAAGCACGGTATACGTGCGGGACCTGCAGGCGCAGAACGCCAACGTGATGCTGGTGGCCGACAATGGCATCACCTTCGGCGACCTGTCGCTGAACGGCGGCAACGGCCGCCTGAGCATGGCCAACAATGTCAGCCTGCGTCTGGAGAACACCAACGGCACCATCAGCTTCGCCAATCCGACCAATACGGTGGAAGTGTTCGGGACCGGCAGCATCTACATGCAGAGCGGGCGCACCAACACCGGCTTCCTGAGCAGCATCGGCAACCTGATCGCACATGGCCCCGGCACCAATCCCGGCACGCTGCCGACCCACGACGTCACCCAGAACGGCAACGGTACCCCGGGCGCCGGCTCGATCACCCTGTACGGCGCCGACGGCATCTCGGTCAGCGGCGCGCTGACCACCAATGGCGGCTACGTGCGCATCTGGGGCGACTCGGACAACATGGGCGGCGGCGACCTGACCCTGAACTCGCCGATCTTCAGCAATGGCGGCAACGTGTACCTGTCCACCGGGCAGGGCGCGGTGACGCTGAACTCCAACATGACCCTCGGCGCCGGGCGCGTGCTGTTCAAGGCCGATGGCAGCTACACCAGCGGCGAGAAGATCCTCAACGGCCTGATCGACGCCAGTGGCGACTTCAACATCGATACCGCCTTCACCATGAAGGGCGGCGCCAGCATCTACACCAGCGGCAACATCGTGTTCGGCAACGTACCGGTCAATCTCGATACCGGCAGCGGCGTGCTGGTGCTGCGCGCCAACAAGATCGACTGGGGCTCGTCGACCCTCAACAACCTCAGCACGGCGTCGATGCGCCTGGAGCCGTACGATCCTTCGGTCAACATGGTGCTGGGCGACGCCAACGGCTTCGCCTCGGCGGCGACGCTGAACAAGTTGCCGGGCATCCGCAACCTGACCATCGGCCGCGCCGATGGCACGGGCACCATCAGCGTCTCCGGCAACTACAACTTCAACGCCAGCGGCAGCTTCGAGTTGCTCGACAAGACCCTGGACATCACCGCCGGCAGCCTCAGCAACAGCACCGGCGACGTGATCCTGACCGGCGACACCATCAACCTCAGCCAGCATGTCACCGCCAACGGCGGCAACGGCAAGGTCACGATCCGGCAGATGACCGCGGCCAACGCCCTGCATCTGGGCACCGGGCTCAGCAACGCGACGATCGGCCAGGTCAACGCGGCCACGCTGGAAGTGGGCCGCAGCGACGGCGGCGACCTGGTGTTCGACAGCGACATCGTCACTGGCGCCAGCACCGTGAGCCTGAAGAGCGGCCAACGCGTCTTGGGAGTCAACGGCGGCGTATCTGCGGCCAAACTGGCGGTCACCGCCGGCGCTGGCGCCACCCTCAGCGACAGTACCTTCAACTTCACCACGCTGGCGCTGGACGTGGGCGGCGCCACCCAGATCGCCAGTTCCATCGCCACTTGGGGCCTGGGTCTCGCCGACACACTGACCGGCTTGAATGTGCGCGCCGGCACCACCGGGACGGTGGGGTTGAACGCGACAGGAACCTTGGGCCTGAACAGCGCGATCAACTTCAACAACAGCGCCGCCACCCTCGCCGCCACTGCCGGCACCGGTTTCGATGCGGCCAGCACCACGCTGAGCAATCAGACGGCAGCCACCGTGGCCTTCGCCCTGTCCGGCGGCAACCCGTTCGCGTTCGGCGGCAGCAGCACGGTCCTGAGCGGCAGCATGCTGTCGCGCTTCAACGGCGTGAGCACGTTGCGTGTGGATGCGGCGGGCAATGACGTGACGATGGGGGCGTTCAACGTCGCCGTTGGCAACCGCATGCAGGTACAGGCGCGTCGTTTGCAGCAGACCGGCGATGTCGGCGTGAGCGGCGGCAGCCTCTATCTCAGCGCCGCGCAGGGCGGCCTGAGCCTGAACCACGGCATCAGCGCCGCGCAGACGCTGTCGCTCAACGACGTGGCCGGTACCGGCATCCAGGGCAGCGGCGCGTTGACCGCCGCGGCACTGGCGCTGCGCTCCAGCGGCGCGGTGTCGCTGACCTCCGCCAGTACCCTGGTGAACGCGATCGCGGCGCAGAGCGGCGACCTGACTTTCCGCAACAACGGCAACCTGCTGGTCGGCAGTGTCGATGGCCTCGCCGGCATCGCCTCCACCGGCGCGGTGGACGTGCGCCTGACCGGCGCCAGCGCGGACCTGACGCTGCAACAGGCGGTGAGCGCGGGCAATGCCGCGCAGCGACAGACCGGCGTGCTGCTGGCGGCCGGCCGCAACTTCATCAATCAGGCAGGCAACAGTGCCGTAAGCACCGGCAACGGCCGCTGGCTGGTGTATTCCACCTCGCCGCTCAATGACACCCGCGGCGGTCTGGCGCCGCAGTTCAAGCAGTACAACGCCGGCACCGGCAGCACCGTGCTGGATGCGGGCAGCGGTTTCCTTTACCGCGTCGCCCCGACCGTTGCCGTCGCCCTGACCGGCGCAGCCAGCAAGACCTATGACGGCAATGCCGCTGCCGCACTGGGCGGGATCGGCTACACGGCCAGCAGCGGTGCGATCGACGGCGATACGGTCGTCGTCACCGGCACCGCTGCGCACTACGACAGCAAGAACGTCGGCCACGGCAAGGCGGTCACCGTCGACGGTCTGAGCGTGGACCACGCCGGCAACGGCGCGGTGCGCGTGTACGGCTACGGTCTGGCCAGCACCAGCGCCAGTGCCAACATCGGTACGATCAGCCAGAAGACGCTGCAGCTGGGGGCCGGCTCGATCCAGGGCAAGGTCTACGACGGCACCACCACCGCCAGCCTGGGGTCGGCGGCCCTGAGCGGCGTGGTGAGCGGCGACGACGTGCGCTTCGCCGGAGCATCCGGCGCGGTGTTCGCCGACAAGCGCGCCGGCGTCAACAAGCAGGTCACCGTGTCCGGCATCGCGCTCGGCGGCAGCGATGCCGGCAACTACCTGGTCGACAGCACGGCCTATGCCGACATCGCCAAGCGCACGCTGACGGTGGCGGTCGACATCGCCGGCAAGGTGTACGACGGCGGGATCGGCGCGCAGGTGCGCAACGCCACGCTCGGCAATGCCGTCGTCGGCGACGATGTGTCCGTCGCCACCCAGGCCGCGTTCGTCGACAAGAACGTCGGCGACAACAAGAGCGTCGTGGTCGCCGCACAACTCGGCGGCACCGATGCCGACAACTACGTCATGGACGTGGCCACCTCGACGCCGCGCGGCAGTACCGCCTCGATCACGCCCAAGACGATCGACGCCGGCACGCTGAGCGTGACCGCCAAGGTGTACGACGGCAACCGTACCGCCAACGTCGGCAGCAACGGCCCGGTCGGCACGCTGAGCGGGGACGACGTGGCGCTGGTCCTGCAAGGCCAGTACGACGACAGGAACGCAGGCACGGGCAAGCGGGTGGACGTGACGGCGGGCTTGCGCGGTGGCGACGCCGGCAACTACCAGTTGCTCGCGACGCGCCTGCAGTCCAGCGGCGACATCACGCCCAAGACGATCGACGCCGGCACGCTGAGCGTGACGGCCAAGGTGTACGACGGCAACCGCACCGCCAATGTCGGCAGCAGCGGCATGGTCGGCACGGTCGGTGGGGATGACGTCGCGTTGATCTTGCAGGGCCTTTACGACACCAAGAACGCCGGCACCGGCAAGCGCGTGGACGTGACCGCGGGCCTGCGCGGTGGCGATGCCGGCAACTATCGCCTGGTCAACACCAGCCTGCAGTCGCGCGGCGACGTGGCGGCGAAGGAACTGACCGTCGGCAATGTGGCCGTGCTGGACAAGCGCTTCGACGGCGGCAGCGACGCGGTGCTGGTACTGCCGCCGCTGCGTGGCGTGGTCGCTGGCGACGAGGTCGCGCTGCAGGGTCGGGGTCAGTACGACAATGCCTCGGCCGCGGCGGGCAAGACGGTGCAGATCGCACTGGCTCTGAGCGGTGCCGACGCGGGCAACTACCGCCTCACCGACGCGCGTCAGCAGACCGTCGCCGGCATCGAGGACCTGCCGGGCCGCAACGCGGTGGACGCGGTTTCGCAGCCGAGCATGGGGGGCAACGGCACGCAGCCGGGCGGCACCGCCGACGGCAATTCGTTGACGGCGGCGGGCGCGATTTCGGCAGCGGCCGGCGCGATGGGGGAACTGGGCGCATCGGCGCAACCGCGGCTGGGTGGAACCTCGCTCGATCCGACCGGCGCCGGCAGCACGGCATCGGGCGGCGCCGCCGGTGGCAGCGGCCTTGGCGGTAGCGCCGGTGGTTCGGGCAGTGCCGGCGGCACTGCCGGCGCTGCGATCGGCACGGGCACCGGGACCACCGCGGCCGACGGTGCCACCGGCTCGGCGGGCGCCAATGCCGGTGGCAACGGCGCAGGCAACGTCGCCGATGCCCAGGGCGGTGCTGGCGCCGCAAGCCAGGGTGCCGGCCAGCGCGGCGGTGCCCCGGGCGATGTGGCGATGGAGCAGGTGCTGCGCAACGGTGCCGGCGTGAGCCTCGCTACCGGTGGCGAGACCCTGGCGCAGCCTGAAGTGGCGGTGCTGACGGTGTTCGACGGCGAAGGCCGTGCGCTGGGCCGCCTACGGGTGGAAGACCTGGGCAGCAGCCTGGCGCTGCACCCGCTGGACGGCAGCGCGCCGACCGCGCCGAACCTGCAGCAGAACGTTCGCGCCAGCGCCCAGACCAGTGTGGCCGTCGATGCGGACGAGAACGCTACGCTGCGCCTGTCCCTGCTGGAAGACGGCACGCTCCACGTGGTGGCGCCGCGTTCGGCCGCACGCATGGACCGCGAAACGCTCAGCGCCTACGCGCTCGGCGCGCTGAAACAGCAGGCGGGCGTGTCGGTGCAGCAGGTGCGCGCGCTGGTGCTGAGCTTCGTCGACTGACGGAGTGGCGAGGGACGCAGGGGCGGCTGCCGCCTCTGCGTCCCGGCGGCCTGGCTGATCGGGGGAAAGGCCAGGCCGGGTTCGACCGTCTCGGCGCGGGTGATGCGCCTGAGGCGGAGGCAGCGGCGTCCGCGGTGCGATGGTGGCAAGCGCGGAGCACCCTTGCGGTGAGATCGAGGTCATCGCCTCGCCATCGTCGCGCCGCGGACGCGCCACATTCTGGAGGTGTGATTGCCTGATGCATGCAGGGTGCGACACAGCGCGACCCTGCGTCGCACAAGCCCTCATGCGGGAGTGTGCTCTGGCAGCCTTGTAGGTGGGAGGCTGCCGCCGCCGTTCCGGTGCGTGTGCCACGCGGCCAGCGCGATGCTGTGCCGCCGATCGCCACCGCATCGCTGCAGTGTCGCCGCGCCGGGGCGATACGGCTATCGTATCGGGATGCCGAGCGCTTCCCCACTTCCCTTTCGACGCAAACGGCGTGTTGCTTGCGCGGCGATGGCGTTGTTGGCCGCTGGCTGTCGGCGTCGCTGGCGGTAGTCGCGGTGTCGCACGCATGATCGCGACGAGCAGTTCGCGCACGCCCCTGCCCAAGCCGGCCGTCCGCCGGCTCGGCGCGGACGACGCGCTGGCCTATCTGCGGGTGGGCGAGGGTGCGCCGGTGCTGCTGGTGCACGGGGCCCTGTGCGACTACCGCTACTGGGCGCCGCAACTGCGCGGCCTGGCCGACCGCTTCCAGCTCAGCGCGCTGAGCCTGGGCCAGTACTACCCGCGACTGCCGTCGGCGTCGCGGCATGCGTTCGGCTGGCGCTGGCATGCGCAGCAGCTCGCCGCCTTCATCGCCGAGGAAGCGCGGCCGGTGCATCTGGTCGGCCATTCCCGCGGCGCCGCCGTGGCCTGGCAGGCGGCGCTGTTGCGGCCGGACGCCATCGCCAGCCTGACCCTGTTCGATCCGGGCGGCCCGCAGCCGCAGGGCCTGCCGGCCGACGTTCAGGCGGTCCGCGCGCAAGCGATCGCGTTGCTGCAAGGTGGCCAGGTCGAGGCCGGCCTGGAATGCTTCGTCGATTCGGTCAGCCAGCCCGGCGCCTGGGCGCGCAGCAGCGCGAGCTTCCGGCAGATGGTGCGCGACAACGCGCAGACCCTGGTGCCGCAGATTGCCGACGTGCTGCCGGCGTACCGGCCCGAGCAGGCCGCTGCCCTGGCGATGCCGGTGTTGCTGGTCGCCGGCGAACGCAGCCCGGCCCAGTACCGCGACAACGCCGCCGCGTTGGCGGCCTGGCTGCCGCAGGCGCGCCACGAGGTGCTGGCCGGGGCGTCGCACGGCATGACCTTTACCCATGCGAGGCGATGCAATGCCTTGATCGCCGAGTGGGTGGACGCTGCGGCGAGGAGCTGAGCGCGTACGGCAGAGTGCTGCGCTCAGCGGGCACGACTGGGTGCAGACTGGATGCGGCGCACGCCGGCTGCGGCTCGGCGTCATCCTGCCAGGCGGCGTGCCCCGGGTGGCGTCGGACCCACGGCGTTCGCCGTCGCCTCCCCGCGATCCAGTTGCCGGTACGCGATGGCCTCGGTCAGGTGCGCGGTGGCGATGCGCTCGCTGGCGTCCAGGTCGGCGATGGTGCGGGCCACGCGCAGGATCCGATGCAGCGAGCGCGCCGACAGCCGCAGGCGCTCGATGGCCTGTTCCAGCAGCGCCTCGTCGCGCGGTTGCAAGCGGCAGTCGCGCAGGGTTTCGCTGTGGCCGAGCTGGCCGTTGGGCCGGCCGGCGCGGGCCTGCTGGCGTTGCCGCGCCTGCTCCACGCGCTCGCGCACGACGGCGCTGGCTTCGCCGGGCGGCGCATCGGCGCGCAGCGCCTGTGGCGGCAGCCGCGGCACTTCCACGTGCAGGTCGATGCGGTCCAGCAGCGGGCCGGAGATGCGAGCGCGGTAGCGCCGCACCGCGTCCTCGCTGCAGCGACAGCGGCCGCTGGGGTCGCCGGCCCAGCCGCACGGACAGGGGTTCATCGCCGCCACCAGTTGGAAGCGCGCAGGGAACTCGGCGCTGCGCGCCGCGCGCGACACGGTCACCTGGCCCGATTCCAGCGGCTCGCGCAGCACTTCCAGCGCATGCCGGTTCCACTCCGGCAGTTCGTCCAGGAACAGCACGCCGTGGTGCGCCAGCGAGATCTCGCCCGGGCGCGGATGAGTGCCGCCGCCGACCAGCGACACCGCGCTGGCGGTGTGGTGCGGTGCGCGGTAGGGGCGTTGCCGCCAGCGTGCCGGATCCACGCCGCGGCCGCTGACCGAAGCGATGGCCGCGCTCTCCAGGGCCTCGGCTTCGCTGGCGGCGGGCAGGATCCCGGGCAGGCGCGAGGCCAGCAGGGTCTTGCCGCAGCCGGGGCTGCCGATCAGCAACAGGTGGTGATGCCCGGCCGCGGCGATCTCCAGGGCGCGCCGCGCCTGCGCCTGGCCGCGCACGTCGCTCAGGTCGGGAAAGGGGGCGGCGACCGTGGGCGGCGCGGTGGCCGCGGGCAGGGTCTTGCTGCCGTTGAGCAATCCACAGACTTCCAGCAGGGTGCGTGCGGTGTAGGCCTGCACGTGTTGCGCCAGTGCGGCCTCGGCGCCGTTGTCGGCCGGGACGATCAGGGTGCGCCCAGCCTGGGCGGCGGCCAGTGCGGCCGGCAGGACGCCGTCGACCGGGCGCAGTTCGCCGGTCAAGGCCAGTTCGCCGAGGAATTCGTACTGGCCGAGCACCTGCGGGTCGAGCTGGCCGGCGGCGGCGAGGATGCCCAGCGCGATCGGCAGGTCGAAGCGACCGCCCTCCTTGGGTAGGTCGGCCGGCGCCAGGTTGACCGTGATCCGCCGTGCCGGAAATTCGTACTGCGCGCAGAGCAGGGCGGCGCGGACGCGATCGCGCGACTCGCGTACCGCCGCCTCGGGCAGGCCGACGATCTGCGTGGTCGGCAGGCCGCCGGACAGATGGACTTCGACCCGAACCGGAGGCGCAAGCACCCCCGCGCGGGCACGGCTGTGCACCAGCGCCAGGCTCATGGTGGCGGGTGGATCAGGCGGTGGGGCTGGGCGACTGTCCGCTGCGTGCCGCTTCCAGCGCGGCGACGCTGCGCTCCAGCGCTTCGAGCTTCTCGCGGGTGCGCAGCAGCACCGCGCGCTGCACTTCGAATTCCTCGCGGGTGACCAGGTCGAGCTTGCCCAGCCCGGCCTGCAGCGCGCTCTTGAAGGTGCTCTGCAGTTCGTCGCGGGATTGGCGCAGGCCCGGCGGCACCAGGTCGCTGAGGCGGCGGGCGAGGTCGTCGAGATGGTTGAGGTCGATCATGGCTGTGCTCCGGCAGGTGGCGTCAGATTGCGGCACCGGAAAGGTCGGGACCATCGGGATCGGACGCGGCGCGCTGTCGGAAAATTCCGGCGTTGGGGGCGCGCGGCCATTGAACCCGACGGCCGTCGATCGCGCAACCGCGCTATCCTGAGGCCATTGTGATTGGAGAACGCCGCATGAAGATGATCATGGCCGTGATCAAGCCGTTCAAGCTCGACGACGTGCGCGAGGCGCTCGCCGCGCAGGGCGTGGCCGGCATCACCGTCACCGAGGTCAAGGGCTTCGGCCGACAGAAGGGCCACACCGAGCTGTATCGCGGCGCCGAGTACGTGGTCGATTTCCTGCCCAAGGTGAAGCTGGAAGTGGCGGTCAGCGAGGACCAGGTCGAGCGCGTGGTCGAGGCCATCGTCAAGGCCGCCGCCACCGGCAAGATCGGCGACGGCAAGGTGTTCGTCTACGACCTGGGCACGGTGGTGCGGATCCGCACCGGCGAACTGGACGCGGACGCGCTGTAACGCAGTCACCGCGCCTGCATCGCCGTGGCATGGATGGTGTCGTGTAGGAGCGGTTTCAGCCGCGATGGGCGTTCCCGATAGAACCTGTCGCGGCTGAAACCGCTCCTGCAGGCGTGGCGGGTCAGTCGGGTGGCCCGCCACGCTGCGCCAGGCGCCGACTCAGACGCCGCCGTAGCCGCGGCCGAGGGTGAGCCAGAACGTCGCCACCACCAGCACCGCCACGACGACCGTGGCGCGGCTGGACGGTAGCGGTAGCGGCGCGCGCGACCGGCGCGACAGCGCGATGACCACCAGGCCGATCGGTGCCAACAGGCCTTCCTGCGCCGCCTCGCGCAATGCCGGCAGCACCGGCCCGGCATGGAACAGCACGCTCACGCAGGCCACCGTGCCGGCAGTGGCGTAGGCCGCCAGCATTGGCCTGCCTTTCGGCAGCCACGGGGCGATGGCGCGCAGCACCTGCAGATACAGCCAGGCACCGGCCAGTCCCATCCCCAGCCGCCAGGCCCAGGCCGGCTGCAGGCCGAGATCGCGTAGGACGAAGGCGAGGTCGCCGTCATCGGTGACCGCGGAGAACAGCAGGTAGCCGGCGCCCCACAGTCCGTTGAAGGCGGCGATCAGCGCGAGCGCCAGGCGCGGCGTGTCCGCGCGACGGCGGCGTGCCGCCAGATGCAGGCTGCGGCCACGCATAGATTCGCCAGCGGGCCGGCGGCATCGACGATCGGTTGGCCGGGCTGGCAACGGAAGTACACCGACGTGAGCCAGCGGACGGTGCCGCCGCTGCCCAGGCAGGCCAGGCCATGGCCCACCGCTTCGTGGGCGACGCAGGCGACGACGAAGCCGATCGCGGCCAGCGCGCACAGGGTCCACGGCGACGTCGTCTGGGAGCGCATGGCAGGCTCGCGGTGTGTGCGATGGAGGCCGGCGCATCGTCGCACGCGCCGGTCATGGCGTGCGGCATCGTTTGGCGCCTACAGCGCGCGATCGCGGCAACCGGCGAGGCGATGCCATGCGCGATGCAGCGCGCCTGTCGATTCGGATGCGCCCGCGTTGGGGGCCGGCCTTGCCGAGGGCCCCGACAGCGCCGGCGCTCCGCGGCATCGGCGCACGTCAGGCGCGCGCCGATGCCGAAGAGAACCGGGTGCTTAGCCGCCCAGCGCCTCGGCCACGAACGGCGGCAGCACCTGGGTGCCGGTGTGCAGGTGCGCGCTGTAGTAGCGGGTGGCGAACGGCTTGGCCGCGGCGTCGTCCTGGCGGAAGTCGAAGCCGCCCTGCTTGCGCGCCATGGTCACGCTCCACCAGCCGGTCGGGTAGCACGGCTGCGGGAACGGCACGGTGTGGAAGCTGGCGAAGCCGGCCTTGCCCATCTCCGCACGCATTTCCTTGATCAGGTCCAGCAGCGCCAGCGGCGATTCGGATTGCTGCACCAGGATGCCGTCGTCCTTCAGCGCCTTGAAGCAGCTCTCGTAGAAGGCCTTGTTGAACAGGCCTTCGGCCGGGCCGACCGGGTCGGTGGAGTCGACGATGACGATGTCCACACTGCCGGCCGGGCAGTTGGCCATGTAGGCCACGCCGTCGTCGAACAGCAGCTCGGCGCGCGGGTCGTTGTTGGAGTCGCACAGTTCCGGGAAGTACTTCTCGGCCATGCGCGTGACCTGCTCGTCGATGTCGCACTGGGTGGCGCTTTCCACGCCCGGGTGCTTGAGCACTTCGCGCAGGGTGCCGCAGTCGCCGCCGCCGATGATCACCACGCGCTTGGGCGCGGCGTGGGTGAACAGCGCCGGATGGCTGATCATCTCGTGGTAGAAGAAGTTGTCGCGCGTGGTCAGCATCACCGCGCCGTCGATCACCATCAGCTTGCCCCAGTCGGTGGTGTCGTAGATCTCGATCTTCTGGAACGGCGACTGCACCTCGTCCAGCTTGCCGGTGATGCGGTAGCCGATGGCCGAGCCGGTGGGCTGGAAGTGTTCGATGTACCAGTTGTCGTTGGCGCTCATGCAGATGTCCTAGGAAAGCAAGAAAAGAAGCGACGATTCCTTCTCCCCCCCGGGAGAAGGTGGCGCGTAGCGCCGGATGAGGGTCGGGCGCAGCCTCGCGCAGCCGAACCACACGACTCTGTTACCGCATCCTCTCCGGATGAGGGGCGGACACAGCCTCGCGCATCCAGCCCGCACCACGCGCCCGCGAACCCGGCCCGGCTCCACCAGGAGCCGAGGGCGTCGGAACGGCGCGGATTGTAACGGACCCCACGCGTAGCAGGGGTTACAATCCACGCCCTTTTTCCGTCAGCCGAGCCGCCACGATGAGCGATTGGTCCCTCGACCAAGCCCGCAAGACCTACTCGATCCCACACTGGGCGGACGGGTACTTCGACGTGGACGCGGCCGGCCGGGTGGTGGTGCGGCCGCAGGGCGCCGACGGCGTGGCGATCGCGCTGCCGGAGGTGGTGGACGCCGCGCGCGCGGCCGGGGCCAAGCTGCCGATGCTGGTGCGCTTCCCCGACATCCTCGGCGAGCGCCTGGGCAAGCTGCAGGCCGCCTTCGCCCAGGCCCAGGCCGACTGGGACTACAGCGGCGGCTACACCGCCGTGTATCCGATCAAGGTCAACCAGCACCGCGGCGTGGCCGGCACCCTGGCCAGCCACCAGGGCGAGGGCTTCGGCCTGGAGGCGGGCAGCAAGCCGGAACTGATGGCGGTGCTGGCGCTGTCGCGGCCGGGCGGGCTGATCGTGTGCAACGGCTACAAGGACCGCGAGTACATCCGTCTGGCGCTGATCGGGCGCAAGCTCGGGCTGCAGACCTTCATCGTCATCGAGAAGCCGTCGGAGCTGAAGCTGGTGCTGGAGGAGGCGCGCGCGCTGGACGTGAAGCCGGGCCTGGGTGTGCGCATGCGCCTGGCCTCGCTGGGCGCGGGCAAGTGGCAGAACAGCGGTGGCGACAAGGCCAAGTTCGGGCTGTCGCCGCGGCAGGTGCTGGACCTGTGGAAGACCCTGCGCGACACCGAATACGCCGACGCGCTGAACCTGCTGCACTTCCACATGGGGTCGCAGATCTCCAACGTGCGCGACATCGCCAACGGCATGCGCGAGGCCACCCGCTATTTCGTCGAGCTGTCCAAGCTGGGCGCGAAGATCAGCCACGTCGACGTCGGCGGCGGCCTGGGCATCGACTACGAAGGCACCCGCTCGCGCAGCTATTGCTCGATCAACTACGGCCTGCACTCCTACGCCAGCAACATCGTGCAGCCGCTGGCCAGCGCCTGCGAAGAGCACGGCCTGGCGCCGCCGCGCATCGTCACCGAGTGCGGGCGCGCGATGACCGCGCACCACGCCGTGCTGATCGCCAACGTGTCCGAGGTGGAGCAGGCGCCGGAAGGCCGCGTGCCCGACGCGCACGATGACGAACCGGCGGCGATCCGCCACCTGCGCGAGATCCATGCCGAACTGGACCAGCGCCCGGCGGTGGAGCTGTTCCAGGAGGCGCAGCATTTCCATGCCGAAGGCCTCAGCGGCTACGCCCTTGGCCAGATCGACCTGACCCATCGCGCGCGCATCGACGACCTGTTCTATGCCATCGCCCACGGCGTGCGCGCGCGGCTGAGCCATGAGGAAAAGAGCCACCGCCCGGTGCTGGACGAGCTCAACGAGCGCCTGGTCGACAAGTACTTCGTCAACTTCAGCGTGTTCGAGTCGATTCCCGACGTGTGGGCGATCGACCAAGTGTTCCCGATCGTGCCGATCGAGCGCCTGAACGAGGCGCCGGCACGGCGCGGTGTGGTCTGCGACATGACCTGCGATTCCGACGGCATGGTCAAGACCTACGTCGAGAACGAGAGCCTGGACAGCTCGTTGCCGCTGCACGCGCTGCGGCCGGGCGAAAGCTACCGCATCGGCTTCTTCCTGGTCGGTGCCTATCAGGAGATCCTCGGCGACATCCACAACCTGTTCGGCGACACCGACGCGGTGGAAGTGGCGGTGGACGGCGACGGCTACCGCATCGCCCAGCAGCGCCGCGGCGATACCACCGAAGTGATGCTGGATTACGTCGGCTACCGCCTGGACGACCTGCGCGCCGCCTACGCCGAACGCGTCGCCGCCGCGCAGTTGCCGGCCGCGCAGGCCACGGAACTGGCCGACGCGCTCGAGGCCGGCCTGACCGGCTACACCTACCTGTCCGACGAACCGCTGGGCTGACAGTGGCGACCCACGCAAGCCCCTCTCCCCCCGGGAGAGGGGTTGGGGTGAGGGTACGCCCGTGCACGCAATCTTGGGGTTGGCCGCCTGGCGCCGCGGCTTGCATCTTCCAGGCGCGATCGCTTGGGCGTCGATAGACGCCCGCCGCCGCAACCGGCGATGCAGCCAGTAAGCTGCGCGCTCCCCACCGCCACCGTCCCACGATGCGCTATCCCGGCCTCGACCTGCTGCGCGCTATCGCCATCGTCTGGGTGATGTTGTTCCACTCCTTCGTGGTCGGTGGGCTGGGCCCGGATTGGGAGTGGCTGTCGCGCTATGGCTGGATGGGCGTGGATCTGTTCTTCGTGCTCAGCGGCTTTTTGATCGGGGGCCAGGTGCTGGCGCCGCTGGCCCGCGGCGAGCGGCTGCGCTACGGCCAGTTCTACCGGCGCCGCGCCTACCGCATCCTGCCGGCGTACGCAGTGGTGCTGGCGTTGTACCTGGCATGGCCCGGCTTCCGCGAAGCGCCCGGGATCGCGCCGTGGTGGCTGTTCGCCAGTTTCACCCTCAACCTGGGCATCGACTACGCCAACCAGCAGGCGTTCTCGCATGCGTGGTCGCTGTGCGTGGAAGAGCACTTCTACCTGGTGTTTCCGCTGCTGGCGGCGTGGCTGCTGCGGCGGCCATCGGCGCCGCGTTTCGTGGCGCTGTGCGTGGCCGTGGTGCTGGCCGGCATCGCCCTGCGCAGTGCGATCTGGCTGCACGACAGCGCGCTGGATCGCATCGGTGCCGGGCTGCAGCGCAACTGGTTCATCGAGGATCTCTACTACCCGACCTGGAACCGCCTGGACGGCCTGCTGGCGGGGGTGGCGTTGGCAGTGCTGAAGACCTTCCGGCCGCAGCACTGGCAGCGGTTGCAGCGTCACGCCAGCGTCGTGGCGCTTGCCGGCATCGTGGTCTGTGCGCTGGCGATGTGGCTGTTCCGCGACCGCACCGGCCTGCTCGGCAATGCGATCGGCTGGCCGGTGCTGTCGTTGGGGCTGGCGCTGCTGGTCGGCGCCGGCGCCTCCACCCAGGGATGGCTGGGGCGCTGCCGGGTGCCGGGCGCGGCCTGGCTGGCCGCGGTGTCCTACAGCCTGTACCTGAGCCACAAGGCGGCGTTCCATCTGACCCAGGCGTGGTTCGGCGCGCTGCTGGACGGGCGTGGACCGCTCGCCTTCGCCGGCTATGCCGGCATGGCGCTGCTGTTCGCGGCTGTCCTGCACTACGCGGTGGAGCAGCCGTTCCTGCGCCTGCGCGAGCGGCGCGGCGCTCCGGCTGTCGCGGCCGCGCATGGTTGAACGCACGGTTCCGATCCGCGCGGCACGTCCTGGTGAAGAGCGATGGCAATCCTTCAAGACGATGGCCAGCGGCGGCGCCACATGCTCGTCGGCGTCCTGATCGCCAGGAGGATGCCCTGCAAGGGCGGCAAGTAAGCGCGCGGGACGTCTCAGCCATCCCCGACCAGCGCTGCATGCGCCGCCTGCAGGCGTTGTTGCAGGATCTCCGCCAGCCGCGCCACCGCCGGCGGCGGCACGGCGACCGCGCGATGCAGGCTCAGCCCTAGCGCCGGCAACGCGGGCAGGCCGCCGGCGCCGGGCGCCAGCAAGGCCAGTCCGGCCGGCACCCCGGCCGGGGTGCGCAGGGTGATGCCCAATCCGGCGCGGACCGCCGCCCATACGCCGCCGAGGCTGGCGCTGGTGAAGGCGATGCGCCATGGGATGCCGGCGCGGTCCAGGGCGGTGGTCGCGGCCGTGCGCAGCAGGCAGGGGGCTTCCAGCATCACCAATGGCAATGGCGCCGCGCCGCTCCAGTCGGCCACGTCCGGCGCGCTGCGGTCGCCTGCGGCGATCCAGCGCAGCGGCCACGCCGCTTGTGCCTGCCGATGCGCCGAGGCTGCGCCGGAGTCCCAGGCCAGGGCCAGATCCAGTTGCCCGGCCTCCACCCGCGCCAGCAGTTCCTGGTGGCGGGCGATGCGCGCTTCGATCCGCACCTGCGGGTGGGCGCGGGCGAAACGCCCGAGCACGTCCGGCAGCATGTGCTCGCCGAAGTCCTCCTGCAGGCCCAGCCGCACCCAGCCTTGCAGCGCCGTGTCCTGCAGGGCCACGACCGCCTCATCGTTGAGCTCGAGCAGCCGCCGCGCGTAGCCCAGCAAGGCTTCGCCGGCCTCGGTCAGGGCCAGGCCGCGGCCCTGGCGGCGCAGCACCGGCTGCCCGGCCTGCTCCTCCAGCTTCTTCAGCTGTGCGCTGATCGCAGAGGTGGAGCGCCCGCGGCGCTCGGCCGCCTTGGCGAAGCTGCCCAACTCCACGCCGGCGACGAAGCTGCGCAGCGCGTCGAGGTCGAAGGTGGTGGGGCGCATCGGTCGATCCTGATTTACCGGACAGTTGTTTCGATATTTTCCGATTTTTCGAAAGGTTGTGCGCGACTAGGCTGTGCCCGTTCCCCTGCGAGACGTTCCGATGTCCGACCCATCCACGCCGTTTCCTTCCCCGCAGGCCGCGTTCGGCGACATCGCGCCGGCCTTCGCCCGCCTCACCGACGAGGTGCTGTTCGCCGATGTGTGGCAGCGCCCGGGGCTGTCGCCGCGCGAGCGCAGCCTGGTCACGGTGGCGGCACTGGTAGCCCTGTCGCGACTGGAGCAGTTGCCGCTGCACCTGGCGCGCGCACTGGACAACGGTCTGGACCGCGACACCCTGGCCGAGGCCATCACCCACCTGGCGTTCTACGCCGGCTGGCCGTGTGCGGCGTCCGCGCTGCCGTTGCTGCGCACCGCTGCCGCGGCGCAGCCGGCCATGACGGAGCCGCGCTGATGCCGTACGCCCGCATTTCGCTGCTGCGCGGCCACGCGCCCGCCTACCTGCGTGCGCTGTCGGCCAGCCTTTACCAGGCCATGCACGACGCCTTCGAGGTGCCGGCCGGCGACTGCTTCCAGGTCATCCATCAGCACGACCCGGACGAACTGGTGTTCGACCGCCATTACCTGGGCGGGCCGCGCTCGGATCGTTTCGTGCTGATCGCCATCACCGCCGGCCGCGAACGCAGCGCTGCCTGCAAGCAGGCGTTCTATCGGCGCCTGGTCGAACTGCTGGCGATCGCGCCTGGAATTCCGCCGGAGGACGTGATGGTCACCATCGTCACCACCGCGGCGCAGGACTGGTCGTTCGGCGGCGGCCGCGCCGGCATCACGGCCCATGGAGTGCCGGCATGATCGCCATGCAATACAGCATCGCGTTGCCGGCGGACTACGACATGGCCGTCATCCGCCGCCGCATCGCCGACAAGGGGCCGTTGCTCGACACGCTGCCGGGGCTGCAGTTCAAGGCCTACCTGGTCGCCGATCGCAGCGATCCGCTGCTGCCCGGCCGGCAGAACCTGTATGCGCCGTTCTATCTGTGGCGCGATGCGGCGGCGATGCACGCGTTCCTCGCCGGCCCCGCGTTCGCCGCGCTGTGCGAGGCCTTCGGACGCCCGACCGTGCAGGCGTGGATGGTCGGCACGGCATGGATGTCCGCGGCGCTGCGCTCGGCGCGCTACGCCACCCGCGCGCTTCCGGCGCCATCGCCTGCCTGGGGAAACGACACCGACGACATGGACGTGCCTGACGAACGCGTGCTGGCCACGGTGTGCGGCTACGAACCGCAGGGATGGACGCGGCTGCGTTTTCATCTGTGGCGCGATCTGCCGCCGGAAGACGCCGCCGCGCACCGCTATGCCGTGCATCACCTCAGCGTGCCCGGCGTGACCGACGCCGCCCGGTGATCGGCGGCGTTGGATGCTCAGTACATGTTCTTCTTGTAGTCGGCCTGCAGTCCTTTGCGCACCACGCCGGGCACCGAGACCGCCGCGCGCATCAGCGTGGCCTGTGCGCCGCGCGCGCCGCTGAGCCGGACGTGGTCGCGGAAGATCGCTGGCGGGTCCAGGTCGTGTGCGATGGCGACGGGCGGCCAACGGTCGAAGCGACCGAGCGCGCGGCTGTGCGTCTCTTCGAGGAGCGCCGGCAGCACCCGCACCGCCAGATGCGGAACGCGTCCATCGACGGCGAGCGCGTTGCGGATCGCCTCGTCGGTGCTGGGGCGGGCGAGCCCTTCGATGCACACGCAGCGTGCGCTGCCGGGGCGCAGTGCCAGCAGCGCGAGTTGCGGCCGCGCCAGCAGATTGCCCAGGCTGTCGACGCGACGATTGCCCGGCCGGTCGGCGAACCACCACGCATCGCGGTGGGCTTGCAGCAAGGCCCCGGCGCGATCGCCGCGCGGACTGACATCGACGCGGCCCTCGGCATCGGCGGTGGCCAGGATCAGCAGTCGGCTACTGGCGAGCAATCCTTCCGGCGTCTCCGGCGGCGTGGCGCCGGCCCGTGCCTCCGCGTGCCACCAGTCGGCGCGCAGCAGGGCCTTGGCGCAGTGCAGATAGCATTCCTCGACGGCAACGAACACGCGCGTGCCGTCGTCGCCGGCGATGCGGCCATTGATCCGCAGGGTTTCGCCTAATCCGGGCACCAGGAACAGCGAACCGAAGCCGGCGCCGACGTGCGCGTGGGCGGTGTCCAGTGCCTGCAGCGGGATCGACAGCAAATGCGGCGTATCGCCGCGCGCGAAGCCGGGTGCACCGCTGCCCGCACTCAATGCCAGGCGCTGGCCGGCGACGCCGGCGAACAGCAAGGGGCTGGCGGCCAGCCAGCGCAGCGCATGCGCGTCCATGTGGTCGATCACCTTCATGTCGCGCGGACCGGGCAGGCGGCCCACGCAATCCTGCAGCTGCGCCGCATCGGTGACGAAGTCGGTCATGGCGATGTCTCCCGGAAGCGGAAGACGCCGTGGTCGAGCGAAGCGGGAGAGATCATCGCAAAGCACTCCTGTGAACGAGCGGGAGGCTTGCGCGAAGGCTGGCGACGCCTGGAACCGTACCACAGCGCGGCGGACGCCGCGTCCGGCCACTTACGATCGTCCTTGGCCAGGCAACACCGTGACAGGGCACCTCTCATCTCGCCGGGGACATGTCCAGATACAAGGAGCGGCTTCAGCCGCGACAGGGGCGTTCCCGGTGAAGCCCGTCGCGGCTGAAGCCGCGCCTGCGCAGCACGCTGTGGCGGATGCAGGTGATGCGAGGTGCCCTACAGCCGCAGTTCGAACCCGAGATAGGCCGAACGCCCGGGCGCTGGCGAGAACATCGCCTGATTGTTGCCACCCCAGAAGAAGCTGTCGTACCAGACGTAGGCGTAGCGAGCGTCGGTGAGGTTCTTGACCTGCAGGTCGAGGCTGGTGCGCGGACCGAGCTGATAGCGCACGCTGGCATCGACCACGCGGAAGCCGCCGTACTTGCCCTGCGCATTGCGCTCGTCGATGTAGTAGTCGCCTTGCGCGCGCGCCTGCACGCCCAAGGTCCAGCGCGCATCGGGCCGGTAGTCGACGCCGGCGTTGCTGATGTAGCGCGGCACCGAGAACACCTCGCGGCCGCGCAGCGATTCGCCCGAGGCGTTGTAGGCGCTGACCACCTTGGCCTCCTGCAGCGCCTGCGACAGCCACAGCGTCCAGTGCTCGCCCAGTTGCGTGCTCAGTTGCAGGTCCACGCCCTGGCGCCGGGTCTGGCCCAGGCCCACGGTGGTGCCGGAGCTGACGTTGTTGGCCACCTCGTCGGTGGCGTCCTGGCGCCAGACCGCCACCCGCGCCTCGGTGCCGGCGGCCGGCTGCAGTTTCAGGCCCAGTTCCTTGCCGGTGTTGATCGACGGCCGCACGCCGGGCTGGCCCGGCGTCAGGTAGGCCGGGGCGGTGGAACCGGTGAGGATCTGGAAGGTGCGGCCCCAGTTGGCGTACACGCTCAGCTGCGGGGTCAGCGCGTAGATCACGCTGAGCTTGGGCTGGTCGATCCAGCCGTAGCGCTGCAGCGGCGCGTGCACGCCGCCGGGCAGCGTGGTGTCGCCGGAAAAGCGGTCGACGCGGAACGCCGGCACGATCTTCAGCGCGTCGGTCGGCTGCAATACCGCCTGCAGGTACAGGCCGAGGTTGTCCAGCGTGTAGCGGTCGTCGTTCTGCACGCGCGCCGGCGCGCTCCAGAAATCGGTCGGCACCGCGTAGGCATAGCGGTAGCGGCGATAGCGGTTGTTCTGGTGCTCGGCGTTGAGGCCGCCTTCCACGCTCAGCAGGTCGCTTGCCTGCCAGGTGACGGTGCTGAGCAGGCCGGTCTGGGTTTCGTCCCATTGCCGGCGCTGCCGCGGTGCGTTGCCGATCGGGTAGGGGGTGAAGGTGACGCGGCGCTCCTCGTCGTAGCGGTTGACGTACAGCGTGTTGCGCAGCTGCACACCGTCGCCGAGCTTGAAGTCGGCATGCACGCTGGCCTGGCGCAGGGTGCGCTCGCCGCCGTCGTTGGCATTCTGTGGCGGCGACTGGTCGCGGTCGTCGTTCCATTGCGCGGCGGTGAGGAAGCCGGGCGCATCGGCCTTCAGATGGTAGGCGCGGGCGATCAGGCCGATGCGTGCGGTGTCGTCGTCTTCGCCGTAGAACCACTTGCCGCCGAGCGTGTACTTGCGCGCGCTGTCGTGCGCGCGCTCGCCTTGTGTGGCCTGGGCGCCGACGAAATAGTTCTGTGCCAGGCCGCCGGCCTCATGGCCGACGGCGTACTGCAGTGCGCGCGTGGCGAAGCTGCCGTAGCTCAGCCGCAGGTCCTGGTAGTCGCCGCCCTGGCGGGTGGCGATGTTGAGGTTGCCGCCGATGTTGTGCAGGCCGTAGCGCGGGTCGTTGGTGCCGCGCACGACTTCGATGTAGGCGATCTCCAGCGGGAAGATCATGTCGGTGAAGCGCTGGTTGCCGCTGTTGGCATCGCTGGGCACGCCATCGATGAGGATCTTGATGCCGTTGAGGTAGCCCTCGCCGTTGAAGGCGCGGAAGGTGGCCTTGCCGGATTCGGCACCCTGGCGGATCTCGGTGAGCTGCACGCCGGGCATCATGCCCAACAGCTCCCAGCCGTTCATGACCTGCTTGTCGCCGATCTGCTCGCTGCCGAGCACGTCGACCGAACTGAGGATGTTGCGGGTGGACAGCGAGGCGGCGGTCTCGCGCCGCGCCTCCACGGTGCCGAGGGTGGTGGTGGTCTCGGAGGTGAGGGTCTGCGCGGCGGCATGGCCGGCGGCAAGCCCGGCCAGCACGGCCAGCACGGCCAGGGCAAGGGAGTCGATCTTCATGGGGTCTGCAAGCAAGTGGGGACAGCGGAGGGCTGGCGGCAACGGCGAGGTTGCGGGGCTTGCTTGTTCGGTACGCTGGGCGTACCTCGCTCCGTGAAGGCGATGTTATGCGATTTAGCGGGGAAAATCGCGCGGTTGTCTGCGCCACGCAGGCAACCGCGCCGTGGCACCTGCGTGCCCCGGACGGCGCCGGGGGAGGCAGAGGCGCGGCCGCAGCGGACCGCGCCGACGTCGGCGATGGCTACAGGCGCAGTTCGAAGCCGAGATAGGCCGCGCGTCCGGGCGCCGGCGAGAACATCGGCTGGTCGTTGCCGCCCCAGAAGAAGTTGTCGTACCAGACGTAGGCGTAGCGGGCGTCGGTGAGGTTCTTGACCTGCAGGTCGAGGCTGGTGCGCGGGCTGAGCTGGTAGCGCACGCTGGCATCGACCACGCGGAAGCCGCCGTACTTGCCCTGCGCATTGCGTTCGTCGATGTAGTAGTCGCCTTGCGCGCGCGCCTGCAGCCCCAGCTTCCAGCGTGCATCGGGCCGGTAGTCGACGCCGGCGTTGCTGATGTAGCGCGGGGTGGAGAACACCTCGCGTCCGCGCAGCGACTCGCCGCTCGCGGTAAAGGCGCTGACCACCTTGGCTTCCTGGATCGCGTGCGACAGCCACAGCGTCCAGCGCTCGCCCAGTTGCGTGCTCAGTTGCAGGTCCACGCCCTGCCGGCGGGTCTGGCCGAGCCCGACCGTGGTACCGGTACTGGGCATGTTGGCCACTTCGTCGGTGGCATCCTGGCGCCAGACCGCCACGCGCGCCTCGGTGCCGGCGGCCGGCTGCAGTTTCAGGCCCAGCTCCTTGCCGGTATTGATCGAGGGCCGGAACGTGCTCTGCCCGGGCGTCAGGTAGGCCGGGGCGGTCGAGCCGGTGAGGATCTGGAAGGTGCGGCCCCAGTTGGCGTACACGCTCAAGTGCGGGGTCAGCGCGTAGATCACGCTGAGCTTGGGCTGGTCGATCCAGCCGTAGCGCTGCAGCGGCGCATGCACGCCGCCGGGCAGCGCGGTCTCGCCGGAGAAGCGGTCGACGCGGAATGCGGGGACGATCTTCAGCGCATCGCTCGGTTGGATCACCGCCTGCAGGTACAGGCCGAGGTTATCCAGGCTGTAGCGGTCGTCGTTCTGCACGCGTGCCGGCGCATGGTCGAAATCGGTCGGCACGCTGTAGGCGTAGCGCGAGCGCCGGTAACGGTTGTCCTGGTGCTCGGCGTTGAAGCCGCCTTCCACGCTCAGCAGATCGCTGGCCTGCCAGGTGACGGTGCTGAGCAACCCGGTCTGGGTTTCGTCCCATTGCCGACGCTGCCGTGGCGCGTTGCCCAGCGGATAGCGGGTGAAGGTGATCCGCCGGTCGTCCTGGTAACGGTTGAGGTACAGCGTGTTGCGCAATTGCAAGCCGCCGCCGAGCTTGAAGTCGGCGTGCACGCTGGCCTGGCGCATGTCGCGGTCGTCGCCGTCGTTGGCGTTCTTCGGCGGCGACTGGTCGCGGTCCTCGGCCAACTCGGTGGCGGTGAGGAAGCCCGATTCGTCGGCCTCATGGTGGTAGGCGCGTGCGATCAGGCCGATGCGTGCGGCATCGTCGTCTTCGCCGTAGAACCATTTGCCGCCGAGCGTGTACTTGCGCGAGCTGTCGTGCTGGCGATAGCCATGCGCGGCCTGCGCGCCGACGAAATAGTTCTGCGCCAGGCCATCGGCCTCATGGCCGACGGCGTACTGCAGTTCGCGGGTGGCGAAACTGCCGTAGCTCAGCCGCAGGTCCTGGTAGTCGCCGCCCTGGCGGGTGGCGATGTTGAAGTTGCCGCCGATGTTGTGCAGGCCGTAACGCGGATCGTTGGTGCCGCGCACCACCTCGATGTAGGCGATCTCCAGCGGGAAGATCATGTCGATGAAGCGTTGGTTGCCGCTGTTGACGTTGCTCGGCACGCCGTCGATCAGCACCTTGATGCCGTTGATGTAGCCCTCGCCGTTGAAAGCGCGGAAGGTGACCTTGCCGGACTCGGCACCCTGCCTGGTTTCGGTGAGCTGCATGCCGGGCATCTGCCCCAGCAACTCCCAGCTGTTCATGACCTGCTTGTCGGCGATCTGCTCGCTGCCGAGCACGTCGACCGAGCTGAGGATGTTGCGCGTGGACAGCGAGGCGGCGCTGTGGCGCCGCGCTTCCACGGTGCCGAGCGTGGTGGTGGTGTCAGGTGTCGTCTGCGCGGCGCCGTCGCCGGCCGCGAGCCCGGCCAGCACGGCGAGGGCATGGGTGTAGGTCTTCATGATGGCTGCGGACAAGGGGAGTGGAGACTGGCGGCAGCGGCTGGGCTGCGGGCGAGCGGGTGGTACGCGGTCCGACATACGAACGCGGCCCCGGTCAAGTGATGTTATATCATTTCGTTAAGGAGTTGTCGGAATCCGCCTGCCGGTCGACGCGACAGGCGTCCGTCCCGCCCGTGCGGCAGAGGGCCTTCGCCGCACGGGCGCGCGCGAGACGGGATGTGGCGGGGCCGCGCGGAGCGGCCCCGCGGCCGTTCAGGCCGGTTGTCGCGCGACCTGGAAGCCGGCGAAGGACTGCGTCACCGGCATGATTTCCAATCGATTGATGTTCAGATGCGGCGGCAGCGTCGCCACCCAGAAGATCTGTTCGGCGATGTCCTCGGCGGTCATCGGCTGCGCACCCTGGTAGAGCGTGTCCGAGGCCTTCTGGTCGCCATGGGTGCGGACCAGGGTGAACTCGGTCTCGGCCATGCCGGGTTCGATCGCGGTGACGCGCACGCCGGTGCCATGCAGATCCGAGCGCAGGCCCAGCGAGAACTGGCTGACGAAGGCCTTGGTGCCGCCGTAGGTGTTGCCGCCGGGGTAGGGATACAGCGCGGCGACCGAGCTGATGTTGATGATCGCGCCGCGGCGCTGGATCAGCGTCGGCAGCAGGCGATGGGTCAGCGTCACCAGCGCGGTGATGTTGGTGTCGATCATCGTGCGCCAGTCGTCCAGTTGCGCGGCCTGCGCCGGCGCGGTGCCCTGGGCCAGGCCAGCGTTGTTGACCAGCAGGTCGATGCCGCGGAACGCCTCGGGCAGCGCCGCCAGCATCGCGTCCAGCGCGTCGGTGTCGCGGATGTCGAAGGCGGCGATGTGCACGCGCTCGGCGCCGAAGGCGTCCAGCAGCGGCTGCAGGCGCTCGGCGCGGCGGCCGGTGGCGATCACGCGCCAGCCGGCATCGACGAAGCGGCGCACGGCGGCAGCGCCGAAACCGGAGGTGGCGCCGGTGATCAGGGCGGTCTGAGTCATTGGGGGGCCGGAAATAGGGAGTGGGGAATCGGGAATGGTAAAAGCAAAACCCGGTCGCGCGCGTCGACGGCGCGTGTGCCCGCGGGGGAAGTCGGCTTCGATGATCGATGACGCGCCAGCGCGGCGCGACGGCTCGCGGGTCCGAAGCGCCTTCAAGCCTCGTCCCGCAGAACGGGACGTGCTCGCGTCCCCATTCCAGATTCCCTGGCGACTAAGTCTTTTGCGTAGTCGCCGGCAGCACGCTGCCGTGGAACTGCAACACCATATCAAGCCAACGCGGCCCAATGTCAGCAGCGACAACGCTTCCACGCACGTACAGGTGAAAACGGCAAGAAAGCCGCTTCACCCATTCCCCAATCCCGGCTCTACTGCGCCTTGATCGCGATCGCCGACAGCCCGCTGCCGTTCAACTTCTGCTTGGCCTCGGCCAGTTCGCTGGCGGTGCCGTACGGCCCCATGCGCACGCGATAGACGGTCTTGCCGCTGATCTGCGCCGATTCCACGCGCGCCGACAGGCCCAGCATCGCCAGCTTGGCCTTGGTCGACTCGGCATCGCCGGAGGCGCCGAACGAGCCGGCCTGCAGGATGTAGCGCGCGTTGTCGGGCGCGGCCGCCGCCGCGGCAGTCGTCGGTGCGGTGGTTGCGGCCGGCGTTGCCGTGGTGGCCGCCGGTTTGGCGGCGGCGGGGGCGCTGGCGGCCGCGCTCGGCGTCTCCGGCAGCGGGGTCGGGTTGGCCGCCGTCGCGGTCGGTGCGGTGGCGACCGCGGCCGGAGTGGTGCCGGTGGCGGCCGTGCCTGCAGCGGCCTGCGCCTTGGCCTGGCGAATGGCCTCGGCGCGCGCGCTGGCGGCCAGTTCGGCGTCGGACATCTGCACTTCCTTGCCGGGCAGCAGGGTGTAGAAGTCGTACTGGGTCTGCGCGTCCTTCTTCGCTTCCGGCTTGGTGCTGCCGGCCGCGTTGGCGGCGGGCTTGGGCAGGTCCGGGGCCGCATCGACGTCGGCATCTGCCACCGGCGCCGGTTGCGCGTCCGGATTGGCGCGCGGGCCGCCCACGCGCAGGAAGTCGCCGTCCTTCTTGAACAGCCCCGGCGCGCCGAGGAACACCACCGCGGCGATCGCCGCGCCGGCGATCAGCCACACCCACCCGGGCGTGCCGTTGCCGCTGTTGCGCCGGGCCTGGGTCTTACCGCGTCGTGCTGCCATTTACCGCTTCTCCACTCACATTTTTTCCGGGGCCGAGACGCCCAGGAGATTCAGACCGTTCGCCAGCACCTGCTGCGCCGCCACCGCCAGGGTCAGCTTGGCGTTGCGTTCGCCGGCGTCGTCCACCAGCACCGGGGTGCCGTGGTACCAGGTGTGGAAGGCCGTCGCCAGTTCGCGCAGGTATTGCGCGATCAGGTGCGGCTCCAGCGCATGCCCCGCATTCTCCACCACTTCCGGGTAGCGCGAGAGTTCCTGCATCAGTTCCAGCGAGGTCGCGTCGCTGAGCCGGTTCAGTTGCGCCTGGCCATCGGCCTGGTCGTAGTCCAGCTTCTTCTCCTGCGCCTGGCGCAGCAGGCTGCACACCCGGGCATGCGCGTACTGCACGTAGAACACCGGGTTGTCGTTGCTCTGTTGGCGCGCCAGGTCGATGTCGAAGGTGAGCTGGGAATCGGGCTTGCGCGCGATCAGGAACCAGCGCGTGGCGTCGCGGCCGGCTTCCTCGATCAGGTCGCGCAGGGTCAGGTAGCTGCCGGCGCGCTTGGACAGCTTCACTTCCTCGCCGCCGCGCATCACCGTGACCATCTGGTGCAGCACGTACTCCGGCCAACCCTTGGGGATGCCCAGGTCCATCGCCTGCAGGCCGGCACGCACGCGCGCCAGCGAGCCGTGGTGGTCGGCGCCCAGTTCGGTGATGGCGCGCACGTAGCCGCGCTGCCACTTGCTCAGGTGGTAGGCCACGTCCGGCACGAAGTAGGTGTAGCTGCCGTCGGACTTGCGCATCACGCGGTCCTTGTCGTCGCCGAAATCGGTGGATTTCAGCCACAGCGCGCCGCCCTCTTCGTAGGTATGCCCGGAGGTGATCAGCTTCTGCACCGCCTCCTCGACCTTGCCGTCGCGGTACAGCGAGCTTTCCAGGAAGTAGATGTCGAAATCCACGCCGAACGCGGCCAGGTCGTGGTTCTGCTCGTTGCGCAGATAGGCCACGGCGAAGCGGCGGATCGCATCGAGGTCCTGCGGATCCTTGGCGCCGGTGACCACATGGCCTTCCAGGTCGACCGCGGCGCCGGCCATGTAGGCGTCGGCCACGTCCTGGATGTAGTCGCCGCGGTAGCCTTCTTCCGGCCAGTCGGGGCTGTCGGGCGTCTTGCCCAAAGCGCGCGCCTGCACCGAGCGCGCCAGGTTCTCGATCTGGTTGCCGCCGTCGTTGTAGTAGAACTCGCGCTTGGCATTCCAGCCGTTGGCCTCGAGCAGACGCGCCAGGCAGTCGCCGATGGCCGCCGCGCGGCCGTGGCCGACGTGCAGCGGCCCGGTCGGGTTGGCCGAGACGTACTCCACGCCCACGGTGCGGCCGTTGCCGACCAGGCTGCGGCCGTAGTCCTCGCCCTGCTTGAGCACCGCCAGCACCTCGCGCTGGTAGGCGCCGGGACCGAGATGGAAATTGATGAAGCCGGGGCCGGCGATCTCGACCTTGCTGACGTCGTCGTTGGCCGGCAGCGCGTCCACCAGCTGCTGGGCGAGGGCGCGCGGATTGGTGCGCGCGGCCTTGGCCAGCAGCATCGCCGCGTTGGTGGCGAAGTCGCCGTGCTCGCGGGTCTTGGGCCGCTCGACCACGAAGTCCGGCGGCAGGGTGTCGGCCGGCAGGGTGCCATTGGCGCGCAAGGCTTCGATGCCTTGACCGATCAGGGCGCGGAGTTGGGATTTCACGAGATCTCTGCTTGAAGCGCGGAACCGGCGATTTTACCCGACCCGCCGCCTCCCGGCCCGTCCCGGGTTCAGCCCGACCTCAGCCGCGATGCCGCGACGCCGCGACGCCGCGACCAGCATGCGCCTGGGGCCTGGGCCGGCTGACCGCCCGCGTGGCCTGGAGCCGGCCTTGCCGGGATCGGCGTCCGGCGACATGGCACGCCCGGCCGCCGCCTCGGTTCAGGCCCAGCCGCGCGAGGCCATCGAGACAGGTACGCCGTCGCCGACGATGAAGTGGTCGAGCAGGCGCACGTCGATCAGGTCCAGCGCCTGTTTCAGCCGCTCGGTGACGGCGCGGTCGGCGGGCGAGGGTTCCGGGTTTCCGGACGGGTGGTTGTGGCCGATGATCACCGCGGCGGCGTTGAGCGTGAGCGCACGCCGCACCACCTCGCGCGGATGCACCTCGGCGCCGTCCAGCGTGCCCTGGAACAGCTCCTCGAACGCCAGCCAGCGGTGCCGGGTGTCCAGGAACAGCGCGGCGAACACCTCGTACGGCCGCGCCCGCAAGCGTTGCGCGAAGTAGCGGCCGGCGGTGATCGGATTGCTGAGGGTGTCGCCGCGCTGCAGTTCCGCGGCCAGGTGGCGCTGGCCCAGCTCCAGCGCCGCCGACAGCTGGCAGGCGCGCGCCGGGCCCAGCCCGGGCAGGCGTACCAGGTCGCCGGGCGACCGGTCCAGCAGCGTGCGCAACGGCCCGTGCCGCTGCAGCAGGTCGCGCGAGGTGCGCACCGCGTCGCTGCCGGGCAGGCCGGAGCCGAGAAAGATCGCCAGCAGTTCGGCGTCGGAAAGGGCCCGGGGACCGCGTGCCAGCAGCTTTTCCCGGGGACGTTCTTCGCAGGGCCAGTCGGAGATGTGCATATCGCCAGGGTGCCGGCCGACATGGCGCAACGGTATCAGGCCGCCAAAAACCATCGGGTAAGCTAATCGTCCTTGTATGGGTAGGACATTCCCGACGTGACCGCGATTTTCGAGAGGCCCCTTCTGGGGCGACGTGTGCTGTTGTGCGTCGGCGGGGGAATCGCCGCCTACAAGGCGCTGGAATTGGTGCGGCGCCTGCGCGACGCCGGCGCCGAGGTGCAGGTGGCGATGACCGCCGGCGCGCAGCAGTTCGTCACCCCGCTGAGCTTCCAGGCGCTGTCCGGCCATCTCACCCGCACCACGCTGTGGGACAGTGGCGCCGAGCAGGCGATGGGTCACCTGGAACTGGCCCGCTGGGCCGAGCAGGTGGTGGTGGCCCCGGCCACTGCCGACCTGCTGGCGCGCCTGGCGCACGGGCTGGCCGACGATCTGGTGGGCACGCTGTGCCTGGCCAGCACCGCACCGCTCACCGTGTGCCCGGCGATGAACCACCGCATGTGGCTGCACCCGGCCACCCAGGCCAACATCGCCACCCTGCGCGCGCGCGGCGCACAGGTGGTCGGCCCGAACGATGGCCCGCTGGCCGAAGGCGAGTCCGGCCCCGGTCGCCTGGCCGAACCGGAGCAGATCGTCGCCGCGCTCGTTGGGCGCACCGACCAGAACGCCGCGTCGGCCAAGCCGGCCGCGGCCGCCGTCCCGGCGCGTTCCGGCGCTGGCACCGGCACTGCCGCCCTGCGCGGCCTGCGCGTGGTGATCAGTGCCGGCCCCACCTACGAAGACCTGGATCCGGTGCGCTACCTGGGCAACCGCAGCAGCGGCAAGATGGGGTACGCGCTGGCCGCGGCCGCGGTCCGGCAAGGCGCCGAGGTGGTGCTGGTCAGCGGCCCGGTGCATTTGTCTACGCCCGACGGCGTGCAGCGCATCGATGTGCGCTCGGCCGCGCAGATGCGCGAGGCGGTGCTCGGCGCGCTGCCGGCGGACATCTACATCGGCACCGCGGCGGTCGCCGATTACACGCCAAAACAGGTGGCGGCGCAGAAGATCAAGAAGAGCGGCGAGACGCTCACCCTCGAACTGACCCGCACTCCGGACATCCTGGCCGAGGTCGCCGCGCAGACCCAGGCGCTGAAGCTGGTGGTCGGCTTCGCCGCCGAGACCCACGACATCGAGCGCTATGCCCGTGGCAAACTCGCCGACAAGCACCTGGACCTGATCGTGGCCAACCGGGTGGGGGTGGCCGGCAACGGCTTCGAGAGCGACCAGAACGCGGCCACCGCCTATTGGCAGGATGGCGAACGCGACTTCCCGGCGGTCTCCAAGACGCAGCTGGCCGAACAACTGCTGGACCTGATCGCGCAGAGGCTGCACGCATGAGCACTCCCACGCCCTATCCGCTGCAGGTGAAGCTGCTGGATCCGCGCTTCGGCGACAGCTGGCCGCTGCCCGACTACGCCACCGAAGCCAGCGCCGGGCTCGACCTGCGCGCGGCCACCGAGGCGCCGCTGACCCTGGCGCCGGGCGACACCGCGCTGATCCCCAGCGGCCTGTCCATCTACATCGCCGATCCGCAGCTGTGCGCGGTGGTGCTGCCGCGCTCGGGCCTGGGCCACCGCCACGGCATCGTGCTCGGCAACGGCACCGGCCTGATCGACGCCGATTACCAGGGGCCGCTGCTGATCAGCGTCTGGAACCGCGGCCGCGAGGACTTCACCATCGCCCCCGGCGACCGCATCGCGCAGCTGGTGGTGATGCCGGTCGTGCGTGTCGCCCTGCAGGTGGTGGATACTTTCGCCGACAGCGCCAGGGGAACGGGTGGATTCGGCCATACCGGAGTGCGCTGACAGGGGATCGTCTGCATGAGCGAGGCAACACAAGCGCGGCCGGTGCCGCAGGGTTTGCGCAAGGTGGCGCCTCTGCTGACGGTGCTGCTGGTGCTGTTGGTGGTCTGGTTCGGCTGGAGCGGGGTCGAGCAATGGCGCGCCGAGCAGGCCGCCGCCACCCTGGAGCAGGCGCGCGATGCCGCGGTGACGCAGACCCAGCAGGCGCTGGCGGGCGTGGGCAAACGCCTGTCCGAACGCCTGCAGCAGCCGGCCGTGCAGGCGGCCCTGCGCCGCGGCGACGCCGCGGCCGCCGCCCAGGCGCTGCGTGCGGACTGGGCGCAGGCCGAGGACGCGCAGGTGCTGCCGGCCGACCTGGAGCCGGGCTACACCGATGCGGCGCACTTCGGCTACGGCCGCCTGGCGCTGCTGGAGAAGGCCCTGATGACCGGCAAGCTCGCCAGCGCGGTGATCCGCGACGGCGGCGGCCCGCGGCTGGGCCTGGCCGCGCCGGTCTCGCTGGGCGGCAACGCCGGGGTGGTGTATCTGCGCCTGCCACTGGCGCTGCTGACCGACCCGGTTGCGCAGGCATCGGTGCCGGGCACCGGCTATCTGGCCCTGCGCCAGGGCGGCTACGACGTGATCGCCGCCGGCGACAATGCGCTGCACGATCGCGCCGACGCGATGTCGCGCCCGGTCGGCGACAGCGGCCTGCGCATGGTCGCCTCGCTGCCGGATACCGAAGCCGGTCCGCTGGGGCTGGGCGCACTGCCCTGCCTGCTGGTCGCCGCCCTGTGCCTGGTGCTGGGCGCGCTGTTGTTGCTGGCCGCGCGCGGGCGCCTGCCGCAGCCGCGGGTGCGCCGCGCCGGCCCGGCGGTGGCCGAAGAACACACCCTGCAGCAGAGCCTGCAACGCCAGGAGCCGCCCCCGCCGCCTTCGTCCACCGCCGAGGAAACCGCGCCGGCCAAGCCGGTGCCGGCGTTCACGGTGGCGCCGGAGATCTTCCGCGCCTACGACATCCGCGGCGTGGTCGGCCGCGACCTCAGCCCGCAGGTCGCCGCGCTGATCGGCCAGGCGATCGGCGCGGTGATGCAGGAGCAGGGGCTCAACGAGGTGGTGGTCGGCCGCGATGGCCGCCTGTCCGGGCCGGAGCTGTCGGCCGCACTGATCGAAGGCCTGCGCCGCGCCGGCTGCCATGTCACCGACATCGGCCTGGCGCCGACCCCGGTGGTTTACTTCGCCGCCTACCACCTGCGCGCCGGCAGCTGCGTGGCGGTGACCGGCAGCCACAACCCCGCCGACTACAACGGCTTCAAGATCGTGGTCGGCGGCGAGACCCTGTCCGGCGCCGCCATCGCCGACCTGTACACGCGGATCAGCGCCGGCCGCCTGCCCACGGCCGAGGAGCCGGGCCGGCTCCAGCAGCGCGATGTCGGCGACGACTACATCCAGCGCATCGCCGACGACGTGCAGCTGGACCGCCCGCTCA
Source organism: Xanthomonas sontii (assembly GCF_040529055.1). NCBI lineage: Bacteria > Pseudomonadati > Pseudomonadota > Gammaproteobacteria > Lysobacterales > Lysobacteraceae > Xanthomonas > Xanthomonas sontii. The sequence continues at coordinate 1,288,517 of NZ_CP132342.1, forward strand.
AGGTGGTGGCCGATGCCGGCAACGGCGTCGGTGGCGAACTGGCGCCGCGCCTGCTGGAAGCGATCGGTGCCGAGGTCGTGCCGCTGTATTGCGACGTCGACGGCACCTTCCCCAACCACCATCCCGATCCCAGCGAGCCGCACAACCTCGAGGATCTGGTGCAGACGGTGCGGCGCTTCGACGCCGATCTCGGCGTGGCCTTCGACGGCGACGCCGACCGCCTCGGCGTGGTCACCAAGGAAGGCACGGTGATCTACCCGGACCGCCTGCTGATGCTGTTCGCCGCCGACGTGCTGCAACGCAATCCCGGCGCGCTGGTGATCTACGACGTCAAGTGCACCGGCAAGCTATCCGACTACGTGCTGCGCAACGGCGGCAGCCCGCTGGTGTGGAAGACCGGGCATTCGCTGATCAAGGCGAAGATGCGCGAGACCGACGCCGAACTGGCCGGCGAGATGAGCGGCCACTTCTTCTTCAAGGAGCGCTGGTACGGCTTCGACGACGGCCTGTACGCGGCGGCGCGATTGCTGGAGATCCTGGCCCAGCGCGAGGAATCGCCGTCGGAAGTGCTGGCCGAACTGCCCGACAGCGTGGCCTCGCCGGAGATCAAGCTGCCGGTGGACGGGCAGGACGCGCATGCGCTGGTCGCCGAGCTGGTCGCCCAGGCGCAGCAGGAGGGCTCGCCGTTCGCCGGCGCGCGGCTGCTGACCATCGACGGGCTGCGCGCCGACTTCCCGGATGGCTGGGGCCTGGTGCGCGCCTCCAACACCACGCCGGTGCTGGTGCTGCGCTTCGAAGCCGACAACGCGGCGGCGCTGGAGCGGATCAAGGCGCTGTTCCGCGCACAGCTGCAGGCCGTGCTGCCGGGCCTGGCGCCGACCTTCTGAGGCGGCGTCGCGCGTCCGGCCTGGTCCGGGCGCCGGGGTGTGCGACGGCTCAGCCGCCGGCGGTGGTCGCGGACTGTGCCGGGCCGTTGCCCCGGGCCGCGCGATAGCGCTGCAGCACGTCCTCGATTTCCTGATCCAGGCCGAGCCGCTGCTGTTCGAAGTTCTTCTGCATGCGCAGTTGCCACAGCAGGGCGCGGTGCCGCTGCTGCACGTCGTCGGCGGTCTTGGCCGGCACGCTCTGCCCGGCCAGTTCGCGCGCGCCGGCGCCGGACAGCAGGCCGATCAGGCCCTGGCGCAGGCTCTCCACGTTGTAGCGCGCGGTCTGGATGTTGTTGTCGACGATGCCGATGCGCTCGGCGAACACCCGGCGCAGTTCGTCCTCGGTCTGGTACGACAGCAGCATCGCCTGGTCGGTGCGCTTGCGCGTCTCCAGCGCGGCCTGGTCGGCGCGCTGCTGCGCGGCGTCGGCGGCGGCAGCGGCGCGTTCCTCGGCATTGAGCGCACGCCCCACCTCGGCGCTGCGCATGCCGCTGGTGGCGTTGAACTCGTCGCGTGCCTGGTTCACCGCTTCCGGCGGCAACGCATCGCTGCAGGTACGTTGGCCGCCCTGGTTCCAGCAGTACAGCTTCTTGGACGGCGCCGACGCCTGTTGCGCGGCGGCCGGCAAGGCGAGCAGCGCCAGCAGCGCCGGCAGGACGCGAGTGCGTGGTCGGATCGGCATCGTGGCAGCCCCCTGCTGTCAGCCAGACGAAGCGCAGCCGTAGCGGGCCCGGTAGGCCAGCAGCGGTTCGCGGAAGCCGACAAGGTCTGCGTTTCCGTCGATGAATGCAAGCAGGTCGCCCAGATGCGCGACCGAGACCACAGGAACGCCGGCCTCGGCGGCCACCGCCTGCGCCGCCGAGCGGCGGTCGTCCTCGGCGGCGATCTCCTGGCGGTCCAGCGCGACCAGGATCGCGGCCGGTTCGCCGCCGGCGGCGCGGATGATGCCCAGCGCCTCGCGGATCGCGGTGCCGGCGGTGATCACGTCGTCCACGATCAGCACCCGGCGGCCGGCCAGCGGCGCGCCGATCAGGCTGCCGCCTTCGCCGTGCGCCTTGGCTTCCTTGCGGTTGAACGCCAGCGGCAAATCGCGCCCGCGCCGCGCGTACTCGCAGGCCACCGCCGTCGCCAGCGGAATGCCCTTGTAGGCCGGGCCGAACAGCAGATCGAAGTCGAGCCCGGCGGCGTCGGCCGCATCGGCGTAGCACGCCGCCAGCCGCGCCATGCTGGCGCCGGAGTCGAAGCGCCCGGCGTTGAAGAAATACGGACTGAGGCGCCCGGACTTCAGCGTGAACTCGCCGAAGCGCAGCGCCTCCACGTCCAGGGCCAGTTGCAGGAAACGGTGCCGGTAGTCGGTCATTGGGGGGCCGGGAATGGGGAAACGGGAATAGGGAATCGATAAAGCGTACCCCAGCAGGACCGCGAAGACGGAACAACCGCTATGCTTTTCACCATTCCCTATTCCCCTTTCCCCATTCCCGGCTCTTCCATGCGCATCATCAGCTTCAACGCCAACGGCCTGCGGTCGGCCGCCACCAAGGGCTTTTTCGAGTGGTTCGCCACCCAGCAGGCGGATGTGCTGTGCGTGCAGGAGACCAAGGCGCAGGAGCATCAGCTGGCCGGGCCGGCGTTCCTGCCGGACGGCTACCGGGTCTGGTTCCGCGACGCCAGTACCAAGAAGGGCTACAGCGGCGTGGCCATCTACAGCAAGCGCGAGCCGGACGAGGTGCGGACCGCGCTGGGCTGGCCCGAGTTCGACGAGGAGGGCCGCTACATCGAGGCGCGCTTCGGCAACCTGAGCGTGGTGTCCTTCTACATTCCTTCCGGGTCCTCCGGCGAACTGCGCCAGGGCTACAAGTTCCAGGTCATGGACTGGCTGCGGCCGATCCTGGTGGAGTGGCTGCACAGCGGCCGCGACTATGTGCTGTGCGGCGACTGGAACATCGTGCGCTCGGCGCTGGACATCAAGAACTGGAAGTCGAACCAGAAGAACTCCGGCTGCCTGCCGGCCGAGCGCGACTGGCTCAACGGCCTGTGCGCCGACAGTGCCGACGAGGCCGATGCGGCCAGCGGCCGCGGCTGGGTCGACGCCTACCGCGCGCTGCATCCGGATGGCCAGGACTACACCTGGTGGAGCAACCGCGGCGCGGCGCGCGCCAACGACGTCGGTTGGCGCATCGACTACCAGTTCGTCACCCCGACCCTGCGCGAGCGCCTGCAGGGCTGTTCGATCTATACCGCGCAGCGCTTCTCCGACCACGCGCCGTTCACGGTGGACTACCGCACGTGATCGGCGCACTGGGCGCTTGGTGGCGGTCGCTGGACGTATACGCCAACCCGCGGGTGCGGGCGATGCTGTTTCTGGGATTTTCCTCGGGGCTGCCGTTCGCATTGGTGCTGACCACGCTGTCGGCGCGTCTGCGCCAGGCCGGCATCGACCGGACCACCATCGGCTACTTCAGTCTGGTCGGGCTGGCGTACTCGTTGAAGTACTTCTGGTCGCCGATCGTGGACCGTCTGCCGATCCCGGTTCTCTCGCGACTTGGTCGGCGGCGTAGCTGGATGCTGGTTGCACAGATCGGCGTCGTTGCCGGCCTGGTCGCACTCGCGCTGGCCAATCCCGCGCTGGACGCGCGCGCGGTGGCATTGCTTGCCGTCTGCACTGCTTTCGCCGCGGCAACCCAGGACATTGTCGTGGACGCCTATCGAATCGAGGCGGCTCAGGCCGATACGCAAGGCGCGATGGTCGCCGCCTATCAGGCTGGCTACCAGTTGGCGCTGATCTGTACCGGCGCCGGTGCCCTGACCTTGGCGGCAGAACTGGGCTGGAAGGCGTCCTACCTGATCATGGCGGTCTGCGGATTGGTCGGTCTTGTCACGACGCTCTGCATTGCCGAACCCATGACGGGCACCAGCGGTCCAATACGTCCGGTCGAACCCATGGTGGAGGCGTTCCGCACGCGCGCGCAGCGTTGGCCGGCGTGGATCAGAGCGACGGTTGCTTGGTGCATCGGTGCCGTGATCTGCCCGTTCGTCGACTTCTTCGCGCGGATGGGCTGGAAGGTGGGCATCTTGTCCCTTTCCCTGGTGATCACCTACCGACTCAACTACACCACGATGGGCGTTGCGGCCAATACGTTCTATCTGGACATGGGGTTTACGCTGGAACAGATCGCATTGGTCTCCAAGGTCTATGGGATCCTCATGACGATCGTCGGCGCTTTTCTGGCAGGCATCCTGGTCCGTCGTTACGGCATAGCGCGGACGTTGCTGATCGGATTGGTCCTGCTTAGTGGCGCCAACCTGATCTACGCGCATATCGCCAGCATCCACCCCGGGATCGCCTGGCTGGCGACTGCGATCAGCGCCGACAACGTGGCCAACGGTATCGCCGGGACCGCCTTCATCGCTTACATGTCATCGCTGACCAGTCCGAACTACACGGCGACGCAATACGCTCTGTTCGGAACCCTGTGGAGCCTTCCCGCCAAGTCGATCGCCAGTCAATGGGGCAAGATCGTGGACGCCTGGGGCTATCCTCCGTTCTTTGTCTATACCGCTGCGATTGGCATCCTTGCGTTACCGATGATCATCTGGCTCATCTGGCGTGAGCCACGAATGAGGGAAGAGGAGGGCGTGCAGAAAACACCCTGATCGCTGGGTTTCTCGGCCATAGCAGCTCGTGTATACGAGGCACGTATCCGCAATTGCCTCACAGCCATTGCCGTCCAGCGATTGAAAGGCCGTCCCCGGACGGGGATGATGGGCAACGGCGCACGCGTGCGCCGCCGCCCGGGAGTCCGCATGAGCGACCTTGTGTTGCGCGATATCGACCCGTTCCTGCTCGAACGCATCCGCCGCATCGCCGTTGCGCGCGGCTGGACCCAGCGCCAGGCGGTGCTGGCGCTGATCGAGCAGGGCCTGTTCTCCAGCGAGCACGACGTGCGCAGCGGGTTCGAGCACCGCGAGGTGGATGCGCTCTCGGAGGCGATCGCGGCCTTGCGCGCGCTGCCGGCCGGCAGCGGTTTCTGAATCCCGACGCCTCGCTTACGCGGGGTGGATCGCGCCGAGGATGCGCGGCCCGCGCGCGCCGCTGACCGACGGCAGGTTGCCCGGCAGCCCGGCCAGGGTCTGTCGCGCCAGCCAGGCGAAGCCCATCGCTTCGATGTAGTCCGGGTCCAGGCCCTGCGCCTGGGTCGAGTGCACCTGCACCCCCGGCAAGCGCGCCTGCAGCCGCGCCAGCAACAGCGGGTTGTGCACGCCGCCGCCGCACACCAGCAACTGCCGGGTCGCCGGCTGCTGCGCCAGCAGCGCATCGGCGATGGTGGCCGCGGTCAGTTCCAGCAGCGTCGCCTGCACCGCGGCCGGCGTGGGCGCCGGGGTGTCCAGGCAGGCCTCCAGCCAGCGCAGGTGGAACTGCTCGCGCCCGGTGCTCTTGGGCGGCGGCAGCGCGAACCACGGATCGGCCAGCAGGCGCTGCAACAGGTCGGCGTCGACCGCGCCGCTGGCGGCGAACGCGCCGCCCGCATCGTAGGGCTGGCCGCGATGGCGCTGGCACCAGGCATCGAGCAGCGCGTTGGCCGGGCCGGTGTCGAAGCCGCGCACCGCGCCGTGCGCCGGCAGCAAGGTTAGGTTGCCGATGCCGCCGAGGTTGAGCACGGCCCGGTCCTCGTGCGCCGTCCCCAGCATCGCCGCATGGAAGGCCGGCATCAGTGGTGCGCCATGGCCGCCGGCGGCGACGTCGCGGCGGCGGAAGTCGCAGACCGTGGCGATGCCGGTCAGTTCGGCGATGCGGTTGCCGTCGCCGAGCTGCCAGGTGAAGGCGGGGTCGGCCAGCGGGCGGTGGCGCACGGTCTGCCCGTGCGACCCGATCGCGCGGACCGCGGCCGGCGCCACCCCGGCGTCGTCGAGCAGGCGCAGCGCCGCCTCGGCGAAGGCGATCGCGACCTCTGCATCAAGCTGGCCCAGCGCGTCCAGCGAGGCGATGTCGCCGCCTTCGCCCAGCGCGATCAGCGCCGCGCGCTGCTGCGGCGCCCACGCATAGGTGCGCCCCAGCTGCAGCTGCGGGTTGCCGTCGTGGTCGAAGCGCACCAGCGCGGCATCGATGCCGTCGGCGCTGGTGCCGGACATCAGGCCCAGGAACAGGGCGTCGTCGGGAACGGCGGAAGGCGAGGGCATGCAAGACACCAGGCGGCGGTCGGCGCCGCAGCGTGGGCCAGGCGCCGCCGCCCGTCAATGCGCGGCGCGGCGGAACCGGCTGCCGGTGCTCAGCCGGCGTCGTGCGAGGCGGCGGCCTTGGACGAGGCGACGACCTTCTTCTTCTTCGCGTCCGGCTCGCCGGCATCGGCGTAGATCAGCTTCTCCACGCGCTGGATGCGCGCCAGCGCCGGCGAGGTCTGCGCACGGAACGCGGCCAGTTCGGCGCCGGCCAGCGGGGTCGGCGGCGGCATCGTCACCGAGGCCGGATTGCGCTGCACCCCGTCCACGCGGAATTCGTAGTGCAGGTGCGGACCGGTGGCCATGCCGGTCATGCCGACGTAGCCGATCACCGTGCCCTGGTTGATGCGCTGGCCGGCCTTGATCCCGCCGAAGCGCGACATGTGCCCGTACAGCGTGCTGTAGCCCTTGCCGTGATCCAGGATCACCACGTTGCCGTAGCCGCGCTGGGTGCCGACGAACTGTACCCGCGCATCGCCGGCGGCCATGATCGGGGTGCCGGTCGGCGCCGCGTAGTCGATGCCCTTGTGCATGCGCATGGTGCCCAGCACCGGGTGCTTGCGCGCGCCGAAAGTGGAGCTGATGCGGCTGTAGGACACCGGCATGCGGATGAAGCTCTTCTTCAGCGGCCGCCCGGTCACGTCGAAGTACTCGGCCGGCTTGCCGCCGCGCTCGAAGCGGAAGCCGCTGTAGGTCTTGCCGCGGGTGGTGAAGGTCGCCGCCAGGATCTTGCTGGTGTCGATGCGCTCGCCTTCGCGCCAGGTCTCGTCCATGACCACGCTGAAGCGGTCGCCCGGCTGCAGGTCCTTGTCGAAGTCGATGTCGTACTTGAAGATCTCGTCGGTCATCGTCGCGATCGCCGACGGCGACAGCCCGGCCTTGCGTGCGGCCACGTACAGCGAGCTGGTGATCTCGCCGCTGGTGACCACGGTGCGCGTGCTGGTCTCGCGCTCGATCACCTTTTCCTTGATGTCGTCGTCCAGCAGCGACAGTTCCACCCGGTGGGTGGCATCGCGGTCGAAGCGCAGGGCGCGTAGATCGCCCGTCGTCGCCAGGTCGAAGCCGATCTCGGCGCCCGGGCGCAGCTTGGTCAGCGCGTCGTGGGTGCCCGGATGGTCCAGCACCCGTTGCATCACCGTGGCGGGGAGGCCGAGCTTTTCGAACACCGAGCCCAGGGTCTGTCCGGATTCGATCCGCACCACCTGCCAGTTGTCGGTGATCGCAGCCTGCTGTTGCTGGGCAAGCGAGATCGGCGGCAACGGCAGCGCCAGCGTCGCCTGCGTGGTCTGCAGCGGCACGTCGATGGCGTTGGAAAAGCCCGGGACGATCGTGGCGACCATCGCGCCGATGGTGGCGAACAGGCTGGCGTGGATCCAGTGGCGGCGCGTCCAGCGGCCGGCGGGAAGATGTTCCTTCAACTTGCGATGCAGCGCAGTGTCGTGGAGAACGTGAAGGCGTTGCTGGAACCGCTGCCGGCGCGCGCGTTCCTGATCACTGTTGGGCATCAAGGCTTCCTCACGAGCCCGAAGCGCGAGCTCAAAACTCGGCTACCATAAACATCGTTCCACAGCGCGTCAAACCATTGAGCCGGCTCGAATTTTCACCTGGCTGCACGGTTAACTCGCTCTTAACGCCATTCACGTTTGTTGAAGTCACTCGCCGGAGTTCCTGTTTTGTTCACGATCGAAGAGTCCCTTGTCCTGATCGGCCGCGGTGCCGACGAAATCCTCAAGCGTGAAGAACTGGAGGCCCGCCTGCGCAGCGGCCGCCCGCTGCGGATCAAGGCCGGCTTCGATCCCACCGCGCCGGACCTGCACATCGGTCACACCGTGCTGTTGAACAAGATGCGCCAGTTCCAGGACCTGGGACACCAGGCGATCTTCCTGATCGGCGACTTCACCGGGATGATCGGCGACCCCACCGGCAAGAACGTCACCCGCAAGCCGCTGACCCGCGAGGACGTGCTGGCCAACGCCCGCACCTACGAGGAGCAGGTGTTCAAGGTGCTGGATCGCACGCGCACCGAGGTCCGCTTCAACTCCGAATGGTTCGGGCAGATGAGCGCGGCCGACATGATCCGCCTGGCCGGCCAGCACACCGTGGCGCGCATGCTCGAGCGCGACGACTTCGCCAAGCGCTACGCCGCGCAGCAGTCCATCGCCATCCACGAGTTCCTGTACCCGCTGGTGCAGGGCTACGACTCGGTGGCGCTGAAGGCCGACGTCGAACTGGGCGGCACCGACCAGAAGTTCAACCTGCTGATGGGCCGCGGCCTGCAGGAGCACTACGGGCAGCCGGCGCAGATCGTGCTGACGATGCCGTTGCTGGAGGGCCTGGACGGGGTCAACAAGATGTCCAAGTCGCTGGGCAACTACATCGGCATCAGCGAGCCGGCGATCGACATCGTCACCAAGACCATGAAGATCGGCGACGAGCTGATGTGGCGCTGGATCGAACTGCTGTCCTTCGATATCGGCGTGAACGAAGCGCAGGCGCTGCAGCAGCAAGTGCAGGCCGGCAGCCTGCATCCGCGCGAGGTGAAGCTGCGCCTGGCGCGCGAACTCACCACCCGTTTCCACGATGCCGCCGCCGCCGAACAGGCCATCGTCGGCTGGCATGCCGTGGTGACCGGGCAGGGCGACACCAGCGCCTTGCCGCTGCAGCAGGTCGCCGTGCCGGCGGAAGGGCTGCGGATCGCCGCATTGCTGACCGCCGCGGGCCTGACCGCCAGCAATTCCGAGGCCACTCGCAAGCTGAAGGAGCGGGCGGTGCGCGTGGCTGGCGAGGTGGTCGAGGATCCGCAGCAGAGCTTCGCGCCTGGCTTCGAGGGCGTCCTGCAGG